>JBIIXY010000103.1:0-8644 GCA_044347105.1 Prochlorococcaceae cyanobacterium | reverse complement strand
CCCTCCGATGCCCAGGAGATGGACGACCTCAACCCGTCCAACGAGAAGACCTACCTGCACCACTACAACTTCCCGCCCTACTCCACCGGCGAGACCAAGCCGATGCGCAGCCCCGGCCGCCGTGAGATCGGCCATGGCGCCCTGGCCGAGCGGGCGCTGGTGCCGGTGTTGCCGCCCAAGGAGTCCTTCCCCTACGTGCTGCGCGTGGTGTCGGAGTGCCTCAGCTCCAACGGCTCCACCTCGATGGGTTCGGTGTGCGGCAGCACCCTGGCGCTGATGGATGCCGGCGTGCCCCTGAAGGCACCGGTGAGCGGCGCCGCCATGGGCCTGATCAAGGAGGGCGACGAGGTGCGCATCCTCACCGACATCCAGGGCATCGAGGACTTCCTCGGCGACATGGACTTCAAGGTGGCCGGCACCGAGAAGGGCATCACCGCCCTGCAGATGGACATGAAGATCACCGGCCTGGCGGTGAAAACCGTGGCCGAGGCCGTGAACCAGGCCCGCCCGGCCCGCCTGCACATCCTCGAGAAGATGCTCGAAGCGATCGACAAGCCCCGCGAGGGCCTCAGCCCCCACGCCCCGCGCCTGCTCAGCTTCCGCATTGATCCGGAACTGATCGGCACCGTGATCGGCCCCGGCGGCCGCACGATCAAGGGGATCACCGAGCGCACCAACACCAAGATCGACATCGAGGACGGCGGCCTGGTGACGATCGCCAGCCACGACGGTGCCGCCGCCGAGGAAGCGCAGCGGATCATCGAGGGGCTCACCCGCCGCGTGTCGGAGGGTGAGGTGTTCACCGGCGCCGTGACCCGCGTGATCCCGATCGGTGCCTTTGTGGAGATCCTGCCCGGCAAGGAAGGCATGATCCACATCTCCCAGCTCTCCGAATCCCGGGTGGAGAAGGTGGAGGACGTGGTGAACGTGGGCGATCAGGTCACGGTGCGGGTGCGCGAGATCGACAACCGCGGCCGCATCAACCTCACCCTGCGCGGTGTGCCCCAGGGGGAACCGCCGGCCGCCTGAGCCCGGCGGGCTTACACGGCGAAGCCCGGATCGATCGCGGCCATGGCCTCAGCCGCCCGCTCGCACAGGGCGGCGTGGCTTGGGCCATGGCTGGCGATCAGGCAACCGGCCTGGCGCACGTCGCCGGTGTTGTAAGTGAGCACCCGGCCGTCGGCATGGGTGAAGGCGCCGCCGGCGGCGCGCAGCACCGCGTCCGGGGCGGCCATGTCCCAGTCCTTGGGGGCACTCTTGCCCGACAGCGAGATGTAGAGGTCGGTTTCGCCACGCAGGATGGTGGCCACTTTTCCGCCCACGCTGCCGATCGCCTTGGTGTCGCCCAGGGCCAGCGCCGCCAGCAGCTGCTCCAGGCGGGCGTCGCGGTGGTTGCGGCTGGCCACCAGCACCAACTCGCCCAGCTGCCGCCGCGCGCTGAAGCTCACCGGCATGCGCGCACCTGCACGATCTTCGCACCAGGCCTGGCCCGGCTCGCCCGCCAGCTCCGCGGTCACCCCCAGCCAAAGCTGCTCCATCTCCGGCAGCAGCACCACCCCCAGCACGGGCACGCCGCGATGGGCCAGGGCCAGGTGCACGGCGTATTCACCGGTGCCCTGCAGAAAATCCTTGGTGCCATCCAGAGGATCAAGGATCCACAGCCACTCCGCCGCCAGCGGCTCGCCGGCGGTGAGCTGGTCCTTGGCGGTCTCCTCACTGAGCAGGGTCCAGGCGGCTCCGGGGAAGGTCTGGCCCAGCCCATCCAGCAGCCAGCGGTTCACCGCCAGATCGGCGGCGCTCACCGGCCCCTCGCCGCCGTTGTCCACGCTCAGGGCCGGAGCAAAGCCATAGGGGGGCTGCTCGCCACGGGCGTAGGCGCGCAGGATGTCGGCCGCCCCCCAGCTGAGCCGGCGCAGCTCGGCCAGCAGGGCCTCGAGGCCGATGCCCGAAGGGAGCACCAGGGCAGAGGAAGAGGTGGCGGCCATCGGTAACAGACTGGGATCTGCATTGTGCAGGAACCCGGTGCCCCTGTCCCCCGAGCCGGCCGCCGGCGTGCTCTACCTGGTGGGCACGCCGATCGGCAACCTGGGCGACCTCTCGCCGCGGGCGCGCCAGGTGCTGGGCGGCGTGCAGCGGATCGCCTGCGAGGACACGCGCCACAGCGGCCTGCTGCTGCACCAGCTCGGCCTGCGCCAGGCCGGCGGCGGCCCTCAGCTGGTGAGCTTCCACCAGCACAACCAGGCCAGCCGCGTCCCCGAGCTGCTGGCCGCCCTGGCGGCCGGCGAGGCGGTGGCCGTGATCAGCGACGCCGGCCTGCCCGGCATCTCCGATCCCGGTGAGGCGCTGGTGGCCGCCGCCCGCGCTGCCGGCCATGGGGTGATCTGCGTGCCCGGCCCCAGCGCCGTGACCACCGCCCTGGTGAGCAGCGGCCTGCCCTGCGGTCGCTTCTGCTTCGAGGGGTTCCTGCCGGCCAAGGCCAGCCCGCGGCGGGCGCGCCTGCTGGAGCTGGCCAGCGAGCGGCGCACCGTTGTGCTCTACGAGGCCCCGCACCGGCTGCTGGCCCTGCTCAGCGATCTGTTGGAGCTGCTGGGCGACCGGCCGCTGCGGGTGGCCCGCGAGCTCACCAAACGCCACGAACAACAGGTGGGCCCCACGGTGAGCGCCGCCCTGGAGCACTTCCGCCAGCAGCAGCCGCAGGGAGAATTCACCCTGGTGCTGGGCGGCGCCCCCGAACCGGAACCCCCCCGCTGGGATGCCGCCGAGCTGCGAGCCGAACTGGAAGCGCTGCTGGCCGGCGGTCTGGGCAGCAAGGAAGCGGCCCGCCAGCTGGCCGAGCGCAGCGGCCACAGCGCCCGCGAGCTTTACGCCCTGCTGCACAAGGCCGCGTGAACCGATCGAAGCCAACAGGCCCGGGCCGCGGCAAACTCAGCAGCATCGCCCCCTGCCGCCTCCCCGAGCCATCGCCATGATGCTGCGACTGCGACTGCTGCTGGCCAGCCTCGGTGGCGGGCTGCTGCTGCTACTGATCCTTTGCCTCGGCGCCCAGAACCTGGAGCAGCGCCCCCGCCTGTGGCTGGGCTTCACCGGCACTGCGCCGCTGCCGGCCGGCTTCCTGGTGGGCCTGGCTCTGGCGGTGGGGGTGGTGAGTGGCGGCTGCAGCGCCGCCCTGTTGGCACCCCGCCCGGATCAGCTGCCGGGCAGGGAATAGAGACTGCCTTCGATCACCACCCGGCTGATGCCCTGGGCCAGCAGATAGGGAGCCGTGCGCTGCAGCAGACCCAGGTCGGGCAGGGGGATCACCCGCTGGCTGCGGCCGCACTGGCGCTTGGCGTGGCGGGGATTCACATACACCTGCAGCGCCTGGCGCATCGCCTCCTCCTCCGGCAGCGGCCCGAGATCGGAGCAGTCGCTCAGGGCCACGGGCTGCAGCTCCACCGTCTTGTCCACCAGCAGGTAAGCGGCCGCCGGCAGCTTGGCATCGCTCAGGCAGCGACACTGCACCGGCTCCTGGCCGGCGGCCACCTCTGCATCCGTCGCGCTGGCCGGGTCATCGCCGCCGAACTCCTCGAGCTCGTCGCCGTCCTGATCAACCTCGCTGTCGCCGTCGCTGTCTTCGCCGGAGAAATCATCGGCATCATCGATCGGCAGCACACCCGGGTCGTCATCGTCACCACCGACATTCATGGACACCTCCGGGCCCGAAGCCTGGGCAGCGGCCCCATCGGCATCAGCCGCGGGCCTGGGCGCAGCAGCCACCTCTCCCTTGCCGCGCTGCTGCTTGAGGGCCGCCAGCTCGTCCGACGACAGCACCGCCTTCACCACCCGGCTCACGGTGTTGGGACTGCAGCCGAAGGCATTGGCCAACGCAGTGGCCGAGGCCCCCTGCCGGTAGGCCGCCACGATGTCGTCCTTCTGGGCGTCGCTCAGCCGGGAGGCCGCCATTCAGCTCTGCAGTGTGACCAGCGCCCCACCTTAGGCGCCACCCCTGGCCCCCGTCGCACTGCCAAAATGCCTTCGATGCTCCCTTAGCTCAGCTGGATAGAGCAGCTGCCTTCTAAGCAGCCGGTCGATGGTTCGAATCCATCAGGGGGCGTTGTCAGAAACCAAGTGGTGACAGGGGTTTAGGCCAGTCACCGCAGGGGTTTTCAGGGGAGGGGCTGATCCGACCGAATCGGCGCAAACCCGCCTGAAACCGTCGAGGTCCGACTATTTTTTACCCAGTTTTTACCCAAGCTCCGTGGCCAGCCCGGCGTGGCTCAAGGACCTCTCCCGCAGCTTCAAGCGCAGCCGTGGCGGGCGGGGTGGCTGGTTCCTCCAGCTGCACCACGACCGTCTGCGGGTGGTGAGTGCAGAGCTGCCGCCACGCCCTGATGAACCGGCCGCGGCCAGTCCCAAGGCCCGGGCCGTCACCCTGCAGACCAGCGCGGCGCCTGACAAGACCTCGGAAGCCCTCGCAGAAGCGATGGCCATCTTTGATGCGGTCATGGCCGGCAGCTGGCGCTGGCCCGACCCCGAGGACTGCCTTCCGGCGGGTGATGAGCGCCGCCTGCGCCCGCAGGAACTCAACAAGGTGGTGCTGCGCCTGGAGAAGGCACTGCTCGGGGAAACGGTCGGGACCTCGACCTGGCAGCGCACCTACCTTCCTTATTACAGACAGCTGATCGCGCAGGCCGCCAACCGGCACTGGCTGATCGACCAGGAGCTGCTGGAAGCAACCCTGAGGCAGTGGGCCCCCAACAGCCGCTCACGCCAGATGGCGTTCAACCGCTACCGGCAGCTCTGGAAGGAAGCCGGCTGGCCGTGGCCGGAGTCCTTGGCAACCCTGCGCGGCAATGGCAAAGCCGTGGCGCCAGCGGAGGGCGTGCGCGCCTTCCGCGACGAGGAGATCGCTGAACTGCGGGCACGCATCAGTGCCAGTTACCGCCTCGGGGCAGCCGACCTGGTGGCCTGGGACTGCCTGGCGGTGTTCGGGCTGCGCCCCGCCGAACTCAAGGGTCTGCAGCTGCTCCAGGAGAAGGGGCACCCCGTGGCTGTGGTCTCCCACGCCAAGCGCAACAGCCGGGGCAGCACCGGCCAACGCCGCGTGCCTGCGGTTCCGCCGGCTGGTTGGCCGGCCGATTGCCACCAGCTCGTCAAGCGCTTCCAGAGCCATGGCCTACCGGACTGCGTGGTTGAGCACCGCTCACCGGGCGAAGTGCTGAGCAAGCAGCTCAAGCGACTGCGTGAGCGCAAAGCCATTGCAAGCGAGCTGTCACCCGAGCTGACCTCCTACGGGCTGCGCCACGCCTTTGCCCTGCGCCTCGGCCTCGACCTGGGGCTGCACGTACGCGAGAGCGCCGCGCTGATGGGTCACTCACCAGCGGTTCACCTGCAGACCTACGGCCGCCGGCTGGAGATGCCCCGGCTGGAGGCGCGCGTGAGGGAGCTGGTCAATCGCCCCGCAGCCTGAAGCCGCTCGCAGGTTCCCAGGTGGGATACGGAAAACTTCCTTGCGTTTGCGCGGCATATCGGCGCGGCTTTCGGCGATGAAGCTCAGCGTCCCTGCGCCCGAACAGCAGCGGGTTTCCAGCTGGGACACCAGCTGAGCCAGCAGCAGCAGAAGGGTTACCGAAAACGGTTCCGTTCAGGATTCCATTGAGCAACCCAATCAAGCGCCGCTTGCTGATACCTCCAGCGCGCAGATAGTCAGCCCGAGCAACAGCGATTCGCTGCTTTGTTCGCCTACATTCCGCTCCAGGCGAACCCAGTCGCTCCATGGCGTATTCCCACTCCACCCTGAGGCCTGCCAGGCCCTGCGCATCAGCGACCGCACCCTGCTGCGCCAGCGCCGGGAAGGGGTGCTGCGGGCGGGTGATCATTTCCGCGCCGCCGGTGCCGGCGTCAGCCGGCCTCCCCTGCTCTGGAACATCGAGGAAGTGGAGAAGGCCCTGGCGCGCCGCAGCCGTCGGGTGCTCCACGCCCAGCAGCTTGCGGACAAAGGCGAACGCCTTCTCGGCAGGGATCAGCCGCATCTTTTTGACGGGCTTGCCGCGGCGGCCCAGGAACTGCTGCTCGCAGGGATGGGCACCGCCTTTGATGCCAGCGGGATAGAAGTGGACGGCCACGCGACGGATTTCGCAGCGGTGGGCTGAATTGGCGGCCGTGGGATCGGGCGCGAGGGATCCAACCGATCCGACCGACGTGCGTGGTGGAAGGCAGGAACGGCAGTACGTCGTTTGCGTATCCCTTGCCGAGCCAAGCCTTTCAGGCAGCGTGCTGGGCCCCCTCGTTGCAGCCCATCGGCCAGCTCAGTTGTGCTGTCGAACCTGCTGAGGATGTGTGATCAATCAACAGGCTGCAAGGGTTCCCAAAACTTCATACTTCAAGCTGTTTGCCGCCGCAGTCTCGCCAATGTTTCAAAAGCCGAGCGAGCTCAATCTTCATCGAGGAGAGCTCGTTGATACGTTCGTCGATAGAGATTATTTTGGTTGAGATGCTCTCCTTCAAGACTGAGCAATTGCACACTCCCGACCGACGCACTTCAAGAATTCTTCCTAACTCGGCTACTGGAACATCGATTGTTCTCAATGCACGGATGATGGCTAGTTCATCAATTGTCTCTTGCTTGAAGAGACGATATCCACCTTCAGAGCGACCGATTGGCTGCAGCAGCCCTTGGTCGCAATAAAAGCGAATTGTTTTCACCGAAAGGCCCGAGCGCTTGGCAATTTCGCCAATGCGGAGACCGGGTGCTTGCTCGGGTGGGCCCGATGACAGGGCGGCCATCGCTTAACCCTCCACTTAATGGACACTATCCAAGCATAGGCATTCAAATCAAACCGATGCCAGGGCCGGCGAGCCAATGGATGAATGGGCAGCTAAAATTGATGAGAGCAGCAGATCAAATCTCTATGCACTCTTCGCGCTGGCTAAGCTTTGCGGTTGTTTTAGGTGTCGTGGCTGGGAGCACAGCAGCTTGGGCCTGTGGCGGTGGTGGCTCCGGTTCCTACCGCAAACCGCCTAGGCCAGGTCATTCGCACACCAAGGCCGTCAGCCAGGCAGCCTCGTCGTCAGCCCAACCTGAACCCGAGGCAGCAAAATCGCGTTGACGTATGTCGACCGGCTCTTCTGTGAATTAAACAGACCCCCGGAAGCATGACTTCCGGGGTCAATTGGTGTGGCGGAACATTAAGTCGTATTAATATTCGAAAGGTATCAGAATTTAAATGTGGTCTTAATTAACGCACCAAGTGCGCTTAAGCCGCCTTCTGGTGTTCTCTGGCCCATTGGACGAGTTAGATAGAACAAAGCAGGGGTTATCGAGATATTGTCTGAAACTTGAATCTTGTACCACCATTCCCAGGCAAGATTGCCATCGTCCGGGCTTTCGCCACCTGTTAAGGAAGTCGCAAATACTGCCGATCCGACTGCAAAGCCAAAGTCGTTCCCTTTCATGATCACATCCGTCCATTGCAGGCCTGTCATCCAGGATTGACTTTGACGCAGGCTTCCAGCTGATTGAGATGTGCTGTAGGAGGTATTATTAATACCCCAGCCAATGCTGATAGATGGTAGCCAACCACTCTTCATGGGTTGCCAGAAGGCGCTTAGGCCGAATGCATTGGTTTCGGCACCGGCCGTATGGTCAACAGCACCATGAACAAGAGGAGTCGTCCCTGGTACAAATTGGGTTTCTGGTTGAATATATGTCCAGATTGCAGCAATGCCCCATTGCTCTTGTTGATAACCGAGCTGCACGCTTGCCGTTGCCCCAGCATCCTCAGTGAACAACCCTTTGGTTGAATCGGAGCCGAGGGCAGAGACGTAGTTAGCGCTCACGCTCCAGCCATTGTTTTGCCACCAAAGACCAGCACCTGCGCCCAGGTTCTTACTGTAAGCAGCGGGCGCACCATTAACAGTAAAGAGGTTCAGAACTGTATCAGCTGGGTACACGCTAGGCCAAAGAGCCAGCATGTCTTCTTGTCCCACCCTCGCTCCCACCGTTGCCGTAAGCTGTTTGCCGATGGGGAATTGATAAAATAGTTTGTCAATGCCTACAACGTTGGGACCTGCATCTTCTTCAAATGCAACTTCTAACTCAGCGGAATTCCCAAGTGCGTGGGGCTCCCCACCGAAGACACTGCTACCAAAATTGCCGGCTCGGAGATTGGTGCGCAGTAAGTCCTTGCCCGTAAAACTTGTATCAAAAGTCAGTTGTACGTCATAATTAAAGGTTACGTTTGAGGGTGCCTTGACGGCATCACCCTTGTAATCAATGATCTTATTCTTGCCGCCACCTGAATAGTCAATGCCGCCGATGACAAAGGTCGCCAGGCCGGCCAGTTTGGTGGTGGTGGAGAACCGGTTGGCCTCCAGCTCACCCACCTTGGCCTCGAGGCCATCCACGCGGCCCTTGAGCACGGCCAGTTCCTTGTCGAACTCGGCCATCAGGCGCTTGAGCTCGTCGGTCACCTCGGTGACGCGGTCGAGGCAGGCGTTGAGCAGGGCGGCCGCCTCATAGCGGGTCATGGCCCGGCCGCCCTTGAAGGTGCCGTCGGGGTAGCCGGCCACGCAGCCGTAGCGCTCCACCAGGTTGGAGAGGGCCTGGTAGGCCCAGTCGGTGGGGCGCACGTCGGAGAACTGGGACACGCTGGTGACCTGGTTC
>JBIIXY010000195.1:0-2604 GCA_044347105.1 Prochlorococcaceae cyanobacterium | reverse complement strand
CGACTGGCGCTGAGCAGAGATAATCAGCCCTAATGAATCGCGGGAGGGAGGAGGCGAGAAATCGCTATGATCATCTTCTTCGAAACAAAGAAGCAAATCTCATGACAGAATTTACATTTAAACCTGGCACTAACAAGTTTAAGGCAACAGCAAAGGCCGATTTATTTATCGCTTCAGGCACATCTTCCAAGATTACAGAAAATGATAGAATTATCAACTTTGGGCGCAACGACCGGATTGACCTCCCCGGAGACTGGGCCAATCGCAATGGAAAGCCAACAAGGATCAGGCGCTTGTATGCCAATTTAAATTTTACCGATCAGAATTTCCGCCTCGACAACTTAGATGTGTCGGCCGTTGTTGAGAAACGGGGCCAGGCAGGGTATTTGGGACTTCTAGCCTTCGACATCATCTTAAGTGGTTCCAGACGAACCAAAGGCGTAGCAATAAACTGGGCCGACTATCAGGATTCAATGAATAGCACCTTGATCTTTCTTCCTGATTACAATGGCCCAGTAGCTGTCATTTAGCAGAAATCCAACTCAAATTCATCTCAATCCCGCCCCGCCGGCCGATCCACCGGCTCCCGCAACCGCGGCAACAGCTGCACCAGGTTGCAGGGGCGGGTCGTGGCGTCGAGCTGGGCGCGGATCAGGCGGTCCCAGGCGGTTTCCACCGCATCCAGCGAACCCGGCAGCACGAACAGCACGGTGCCGTTGGCCACCCCGGCCAGGCAGCGGCTCTGCAGGGAACTGGTGCCGATCGTCTCGAACGAGAGCACGCGGAACAGCTCCCCGAAGCCGTCGATGGTCTTGTCGAGCAGGGGGGCCACCGCCTCGGGGGTGCCGTCACGGCCGGCCAGGCCGGTGCCGCCGCTGCTGATCACCACCTGCACCGCCGGATCGGCGATCCACTGGCTGATCACCGCCCGGATGCGGTAGCGGTCGTCGGGCACGATCAGCCGCTCCACCAGCCGATGGCCGGCGGCCTGCAGGCGCTGCTGGAGGGCGTCGCCGCTGGCGTCATCGGCCAGGGATCGCGTGTCCGACACCGTGAGCAGGGCGATGGCGAGGCTCACGCGGGGGCAGTCGCTGGCATGGCAGCCATTGTGACGGCGCGGGGGCTGCAGACTGGGGCACAGCCGCAGCGGCCCCCATGCCTGCGTCCATCACCAAGCCAACCGTGCGGGTGCGCCTGTTCGCCGCCCTGCGCGAAGCGATGGGCTGGAGCGAACAGCAGGTGGCCGCCGCCACCAGCCCCGCCACACCGCTGGATCTCTGGCGGCAGCTGGATCTGGCCGGGGCGTGGCAGGTCGCCACCAGCGCCCCGGCAGGCGCCACGCCAGCCGGGGCGCTGCCCGAGGGCGTGCGGGTGGCGATCAACCAGCAGTTCGCCGGCGCCGACACCCCCCTGACCGACGGCGACGAGCTGGCCTTCCTGCCGCCGATCAGCGGCGGCTGAAGCAGCCAGCCGCCACCGCCCCATCCGCACGCCCGCGTCCCCCATGCCCAGCAGCCCAGCCACAGCCACAGCCAGCGCCGTGAGCGTGAGCCTCCACCCCGACCCGATCGACCCCTGCCAGCAGCTGGAGCAGTGGCAGGCCCAGCTGGCGCCCACCGCCGGCGCCACGCCGGCGGCCACCAGCCTGTTCATCGGCCGGGTGCGCGGCAGCACGGCGGCGGGCGCGCCCCTGGATGCCCTGGAGCTGGAGCACTACCCGGGCATGACCGAGGCCCAGCTGCAGCGCCTGGCCGCCGCCTGCGCCCGCCGCCATCCGGTGGCGGGGGTGATGGTGCGCCACCGCACGGGCCTGGTGCTCTGCGGCGACGCGATCGTGGTGGTGGCGGTGCTGGCCGACCGGCGCGGCCCGGCCCAGCGCTGCTGCCAGGAGCTGCTGGAGGCGCTCAAGCACGAGGCGCCGTTCTGGAAGCGGGAATGGAGCAGCGGCGTGGGCGAGTGGGTGGTGGGCAACACGCCGCTGGCGGAAGCGGGTTAACGCAAGAGGCAGGTGTCGTGCCAGCGGGCCAGCTCAGCGGCTGGCATGGGTTCCAGCAGCGCATCAGGGTTACGCAGGGGGCCCTGGCGACGCAGGCGCCCGGGGATGCGTTGGGGGGGTGTTGGGAGCGGTGCTGGGAGCGGTGCTGGGAGCGGTTCCATGGCAGAACCCTGCATGTTGCCGTCAGTTTGATTCTGGATCGAGGGTGTCGGCCCAGTTCCTGGGTTGCAAGGCCGGGCCGCATCCCATGGCCGCCTATCCGCTGAGCGCCCAGAATTGAGCGGATTCGTTAGTTCAACCCCTGGCCGCCGCCCCCCCGCCACCGGAAGCCACCCCAGAAGCTCTGGCCCGCCAGCGCATTGATGCCCTGCTGGAGCAGGCCGGCTGGGCGGTGCAAAACCGCAGCGCCGTGAACCTGGCAGCGGCCGAGGGCGTGGCGGTGCGCGAACTGCCCAGCGGCGGCGGTGAGGCGGATTACGGCCTGTTCCTGGGCCGCGAGCTGGTGGGGGTGGTGGAGGCCAAGAAGCTGGGCAGCACCCTCGGCGGCGTGGAGGCGCAGACGCTGGCCTACGCCAGCGAAACCCTGCCGGGGCTGGTGGTGCCGATCC
>JBIIXY010000102.1:0-8730 GCA_044347105.1 Prochlorococcaceae cyanobacterium | reverse complement strand
GCATGGCAACTCAGCCCCTGAACCACTCCGGGATGGCCTCGAAGCAGGCGGCGTTCTTCTCGTTCTCGCGGGCTTCGGTTTTCCAGCAGCAGGCGCGGCCGCCCTCGCGCGCTTGCAAAAGTTCATTGGCCCAGCGCCACACCAGTTCGGCGCTGGCCTCCATGCCCACGTTGGCCATCACCCGCAGATCCAGGGCGCCCTGCTCATGCAGCTGCTGCCAGGTGGCCAGCAGCGGGTCGTCCGCACTGGCCAGGAAGGTGTGGTCGAACTGGGCCGCCAGCCGGGCTTCCAGCTCCCTGAGGCTGGAGAAGTCCACCACGAAGCCGCAGCCATCCAGCTCGCGTGCCCGGAACCAGAAGCTGAAGCTGCGGCTGTAGCCATGCACGAAGCGGCAGCGGCCGTTGTGGCGCCACTGGCGGTGGGTGCAGGGGTAGCCGCTGAAGGTCTTGCTGCAGCTGTAGGCCGGTGTGGGCATGGGAGAGGATCGGGGCAGCAGCAGCGCAAGGGGCCTTGGCTTCATCATTTCAGCCGCCTGATCCGGCTTTCATCGCCGGCCTGCGCTTCAACGCGGCCGGCCTGATCCCGGCTATCGCCCAGGACTGGCTCGATGGGGCCGTGCTGATGCTGGCCTGGATGAACCGTGAGGCGATTGAGCGCACCCTCGCCAGCGGCGAGGTGCACTACTGGAGCCGCTCCCGCGCCGAGCTCTGGCACAAGGGCGCCACCAGCGGCCACACCCAGGCCCTGTGCGGCCTGCGCTACGACTGCGACGCCGATGTGCTGCTGCTCACGGTGGAGCAGCGCGGCGACGTGGCCTGCCACACCGGCGCCCGCAGCTGCTTCTATGACGACGGCCCGGCCCCCAGCGCCGGCGGGCCGGCCGCCGCTCCACCCCCCGCCGACGTGTGCACCGAGCTGATGCGGGTGATCGAGGGGCGCCGCGACCGGCCCGAGCCCGGCAGCTACACCAACAAGCTGCTGGATGGGGGCGACAACCGCATCCTCAAGAAAATCGGCGAGGAGAGCGCCGAATTCGTGATGGCCTGCAAGGACGGCGACCCCGGCGAGATCGCCGGAGAAGCCGCCGACATCGTGTTTCACCTGCAGGTGGCCCTGGCCCACCATGGCGTGAGCTGGCGCCAGGTGCAGCAGGTGCTGGCCACCCGCCGCGGCGCGCCGCGGCGGGGCTGAGGGGGCTGGGCCTGGCGAACCGGCTCAGCCCTGGGCGCCGGTGCTGAGCATGGCGAGGGCCGTCCAGATCACGAAGCCGGTGAGCACGAAACCGCCGGTGGCCACGAACCAGCGCCAGGCGTTCTGCACCGCCGGGGTGGGCTGGTTGGCCAGCCAGGCCGGTCGCGGCCAGCCGGCAACCGGCGTCCAACCGCTGCCGCTGCCGGCGGGGGCGCGGCGGGCCATCGTGTCGCGCCAGTAGGCGTTGTAGCGGGGGGCCTGCTGGTTGAAGGGGATCGCGCCCACCGCCTGGCCCGCCAGCACCCGCGAGCGCTGGTAGGGCACCTGGTCTTCGCCGAAGGCCTCCAGGTACTCCGGCGAGTCGATCAGGGCGTCGATGAACGCGGGCAGCCCCTGCTCGGCGATCACGATCGACCAGGCGATCCGCTCCTGATCACCGTGCACCGGCCGGCCCAGCACCCGGCCCACCACCTGCTCCACCACCTGGTAGTTGCTGTTGCAGCGGTAGAAGTCGTTGCGGAATTTCTCCGAGCGCAGCAGCTGGCGCACGAACTCGCGCGGGCTGATCTGGCCGGAGCGCAGCTGCGACTCCAGCACCGCGTCCCGGTCGGCCTTGAAGGCGTGGAAGAACACCTGGCGGTAGGCCTGCTCGATCAGGGCGTCGCTCGCCGCCCGGTCGCGCGGGAGGTTCACCGCGGTGCTCTGGCGCGGCGACTCCTCGTTGGCGGCGAGAAAACTGCTCACCCGGGCGTTGCTGGTGAGGGGTTTGGTGGCCAGAACGGGCAGGGGCATCGGGCGGGGACGGGCAAAACGCGCAAGGTATGGGTTGCGGCCCCCGGATTGCCGGCGGCCATGGCAAACCACAAACAAGTTCACGCTGCGCAACACCCCGCAACGATCAGGGGGCTGGGCCGAGCCCCGGCTGTTGCTGCAGCCAGAGAAAAGTGGCCCGGTCGCGCGGGCTGAGCTGCAGCACCGGTGTGGCGCCGGGCACCGCCGCCAGCGCGTCGCCCGGCGCCTCGCTGTGGCCCCAGAGCCCGAAGGCGTGGCCCAGTTCGTGCAGGGCGGTGGCCTGGATGGCACTGGGCCGCTGCCCCGGACTGATCTGCACGGTTACCCGGGGCTCGAGCTGGCGCTGCCCCTGCCGCTCCACCACCGCCAGCTGCAGCTCGGCCCGGCCGTGGCTGGCCCTGCCGCCGCGCAGAGGGGGGCGGCGGCGGCGGATGCGCACCTGGGCCTGCTCAGGCAGGCCCACCCGCTCGATCGGCACCAGCTCGGCCCAGGAGGTCAGAGCCGCCTCCACGGCCTGCAGCCAGGCCAGATCCCAGCGGGCGGCCGGACCTTCAATGCTGCCCGGCGGCTCCACCCACACACACCAGCGGTCGCGCCGCGGCCAGCCATGGGCCGTGCCGCGCAGCTTGTGGCGGTAGTCGCCCGCACTGGGCGAAGGCGCATCAGGGCCAGGGGAAGGGGCAACCAGCTCCCGCACGGCGAGAGCCGGACAGGCGGCCAGGTCTTCGGCCCCGGATCTGCCCGAATTCAGGGAGGCCATGGCCAGCAGGGCCAACCCCCAGGGCAGGGCCCAAGCCTTGAGGATGGGCCCTGCAGGCATCAGGCGCCGATGGTGCCGGGCAGGCCCACCCCGCGGGCCATCAGGGTGGCCAGCAGGGGAACCAGGGCAAAGCCCACCAGTTCGATGTTCAGGATCCAGGCCAGACGCTTGGCCAGGGCCTCGCTCACCTGAGGGAGTTCACCCTTGCGCAGGGGGATGGCCCAGAGGATGTAGGTGATGGTGGGGTAGAGCGACAGAGCCCCCACACCCAGGTAGAGCCCCACCTTCCACCAGAACAGGGGGTTCTCGGTGTAGAAGCTGCTCCCCTGGCCGAAGTAGAGCACCCGCAGAATGCCGCTCACCAGCAGGGCCAGGGCGGCGATGCCGTACACCACGTCGGTGATCACCATCATGGTGGCGTCCGCCTTGCTGGGGTTGGGCCGGATCAGCCGCCGCTCCAGCACCAGTGCGCCGAAGCAGAGCATGAAGCTCAGGTAGTGCACGTAGGCCACGCCGGCGCGGCTGAGGATCTCGGGAGGAATGGCCGCCAGCCCTGCCATGGAGTGGGTTGCAAAGGCCTGAACCGTAGCGGGCCCCGACCTGCGCTGGTTTTGGTGTGGGGGCCGAAACAGTTGGCGTTGTGTTTTGTGATCCAAATCAGAAGCTGGAATGAAGCTGGCAGTTCTCCAGTGGTACAGGGCGAAATCCAGAGGCGAAAAAATGATGAAGCTGGCCTGCCATTGGGAAGCAATGCTGAAGTTGGAAGCCTTTATGACGCTTTGGCGATTAAATCCTTGGCCCCTTAGGTTCAAGCAACTGCGTTCCTGATCAATGGCCAGCTCTCTGAGCAGTTATCTCGGTGAAATTGGTCGCCATCAGTTGCTCACACCGGAACAGGAGCTCACCCTGGGGCGCAAGGTTCAGGCCATGGCGCTGCTCCAGGAGCGCTGCCGCCAGGCCGGAGGTACGGGGGCTGCCTGTGAGTACAGCGACCTGGAGCGGCGCACCCTGCGTCTCGGTGAGCGGGCCAAGAACCAGATGATCACCGCCAACCTGCGCCTGGTGGTGAACCTGGCCAAGCGCTATCAGAACAAAGGTCTTGACCTGCTCGATCTGATCCAGGAGGGCACCCTTGGTCTCACCCGGGCGGTGGAGAAATACGACCCCACCCGCGGCCATCGCTTCAGCACCTATGCCTACTGGTGGATTCGTCAGGGCCTGAACCGGGCCCTCTCCACCCAGAGCCGCACGATTCGCATCCCGGTGAATGTGAACGAAAAGCTCACCCGCCTGCGGGCGGCCAAGGCCCGCTACCTCCAGGTGCATGGGGTGAGTCCCGGCCCGGCCCAGCTGGCCCGGCTGATGGAGATTCCGCTGGTGGACGTGGAGGAGCTGCTGAACTGTGAGCTGCGCAGCGTCACGGTGAGCCTGCAGGGGCTGGTGAAGGCCAAGTCGGACCCCTCCGAGCTGGTGGACGTGCTGCCCAGTCCCGAACCCGCGCCGATGGAGCGGGCCGAGCTGGCGGAGCGCTCCGCCACGGTATGGACCCTGCTGGATCGGGCCAACCTCACCCCCAAGGAACGCACGGTGGTGATGCTGCGCTTCGGTCTTGATGGCAGCCATGAATGGCGCACCCTGGCGGAGGTGGCGCGGCAGCTCGACTGCAGCCGCGAGTATTGCCGGCAGGTGGTGCAGCGGGCTCTGCGCAAGCTGCGGAAAACCGGCATCGAGAGCGGTTTGGTGGAGGCCTGATGCCCCCACAATGAGGGCCGTTGGCTGACTGAGCAGTCATGGCCCCCGGGATCGAAGCGGACGTCGAAGCCGAAGTGCTCGAGAGCAGCGTGGTGGACGAAGCGCTGCTGCTGCGCCTGCTGCGCCGGGCCGGTCGCACCGTGGCCCTGCCCGCGCTGGAATGCCTGGAGATCCTGCTGGATCCGGATACGCCCTATCCGGCCAAGCTCACCGTGCTGGCGGCACTCACCTACCTGCTGGTGCCGCTGGATCTGATCCCGGACGTCCTCCCCGTGGCTGGTTTCAGCGACGACCTGGTGGCGATCACCGCCCTGCTGGGCATCTGCGGCCGTCATCGCAGCGAGGCCGTTCGCCAACGGGCCCGGCGCAGACTGGATGCCTGGTTGCCCCTGTCGCGTTGATGGCCATGGCATCGCTCACGGCCGAGCAGTTGGAGGACCTGCAGGACTTCCTCAAGGACTGGCTGCGCCATTGCGGCCGCACCCAGGCCGACCTGCGCCGTGCCCTGCACGCCAGCTCGATCCGCATGCCGGTGCTGCTGGACGTGCTGCAGCACACCTATGCCCGCCAGGGGGTGGCCGGCCTGGCCGAGCGCCTGTGCGCCGTGGAGAGCGACTGGCAGCAGTCCGGCAATCCCCCGAGGCTGGGAGCCGCCGAGCTGGATGCGGCGGGGGAGCTGGGCCAGCTCGATCTGTTGCTGGAGGAAATCCGGGCGGAACGGCCCGGCTAGCGGCAACGGCTGCTCCCGCCAGGCAAAGTGGGGGCAACCGAGTCTGGGTCCGGATCCATGCCAGAACGTTCGCTCCGCTCCCTTCGCTCCCTGCCGGTGCTGCTGGCCGCCTGCCTCGGGCTGGCCGTTCCCGCTCTCGCCCAGAGCGAGAGTTTTCTGCTGGGTCCCGGCAGCAAGGTGGGGCCCGCCACCGAGGTGAAGCCCAAGAACTGCGTCACCGCGCCGGATGGCACCGTGACCTGTGACACCGAACTGGTGAATCCCCCTGGCGATACCCGCGCCCAGCCCCAGTTTGATCTCTTCCGCAACTGATCACCGCGATGGGCATGCGGGAGAGGCCTGCGGGGCGTTGGCGGCGGCTGATGGATGACGCCAGCTACCTCCATGTGATTGATCGCACCGAGCAGCAGCTGGCCAAGCTGCTCGGTGCGGTGCTGGTGGTGGTGATCCTGGCGGCCACCGTGCAGCTGGTGGTGCAGGTGGTGCTGGCGCTGATGGTGCCCGGCACCCCCTGGCTGGGCGACAAGCTCAACAAGGTGCTCGGCGATCTGCTCAACCTGCTGATTGCCTTGGAGGTGCTGCAGAACATCACGTCCTATCTGCGCCGGCATGTGGTGCAGATTGAACTGGTGCTGCTCACCGCCATGACGGCGGTGGCCCGCAAAGTGATCGTGCTGCCGGCAGGGGCGGAGAGCAAGCCCCAGCTGCTGGCCGGCCTGGGGGTGGCGGTGCTGGCCCTGGCCGGTGCCTTCTGGCTGGTGCGCTCACTCACGATGCAGAAGCCTCCCGCCAGAACAGGGCCAGCCATACGGATCCGGGAGCCGGGTCGGTCGCCTCAACGCGATGGCGACGATGGGCCCTGATCAGCAGGCTGTCGCCCCGGCAGAGCTCCCGGGCCACCGCTTCGTCGGCAAAGCGCAGGCGGGCGCTGCCCTGCAGCAGCGTGACCCATTCCATCTCCTCCTGGTCGTACCAGAAGCCCTCGGGGCTGGCCGCCTGGCAGGAGTGGATCCGCTCCAGCCGCCAGGTCCCCTGGGCGGCCAGCACGCAGCTCGTCTCGCTGCCCGGGGGCGGGCAGGGGCCCGCCAGCAGGTTGTCCGGCTGGCTTGACACCGCTTCCCCCTCCCCCCAGCGGCGGCCGATTTCGAAGCCGTGCCGCCGGGCCAGCTCCACCACGGCGTGGTGATGGCTGCAGTCGCGCAGGGCGGCTCGCACGGCCGGATCGGCTTCGCTGAGCGCCACGAAGGCATTCAGTTGGCGAACTTTCTCCAGGAACTGCTGCAGTTGCGCTTCAGCCACGGGACCGTGCGGAATCAGGGGTGGGCCAGAGGTTTGATCATCCGCCAGCGCACGAACCACGCACCGGCGAACAGCACCCGCTCCTCCTCCTCCACCTGCCAGC
This sequence comes from Prochlorococcaceae cyanobacterium, assembly GCA_044347105.1. Taxonomy (GTDB): domain Bacteria; phylum Cyanobacteriota; class Cyanobacteriia; order PCC-6307; family Cyanobiaceae; genus NIES-981. The sequence goes on along the minus strand of JBIIXY010000102.1, from coordinate 2,103 downwards.
CATGGCGCATCAGCAGGGGGCGCGAGAGCTGGCTGGCCTCGGTGCGCAGCTGGGAGATGCCCTGCCCGCAGGCGTACCGCTCCAGGGCCTGCAGAATCGCGCTTGAGCGCCCCTGGCGGCAGGAACGGCCGCGGCAGTAGAGCAGGGCCAGGCGGTCGGGCGGGTGCAGGATTCCGAAGGCCTCGATCGGGCTGCCTGCCCTCGGCCGGTCTTCCGCGAATCGATCAGCATCCGCTTCCCGAGCGCCAAGGCTGGCCAAGCCGTAGCCCCCACGCAGCGGCTCCAGCAACGCGCCGGAGCGGGCGGCATGGTGGGCCCAGGCCGTGATCTGGGCCGGGCTGTAGAGCCCTGCGGTCTGGCTGAGCACCGCGTCGCGGTACACAGCAACCAGGGCGTCGTGGTCGGCCGGTGTGAGGGGACGCAGGGCGGGCATCGGCCGCGGGCCAGACTGGGTCCAGATTGCCCCCAGAGCTGTGCCCCGGATGCTGCTGCGATCGCTCTGTGCGCTGCTGGCTGCGCTGCTGGTGGGTGTGGCCATGCCAGAGCCCCTGCAGGCGGCGCCAGTTGGGGCCCAGCTGTTTGAGGCCCACTGTGCCGGCTGCCATCTGAACGGCGGCAACATCATCCGCCGTGGCAGAACCCTGCGCATGGCGGCCCTGGAGCGCCAGGGCGTGGCCTCCGAGGCGGCGATCGCGGCGATCGCAGCAGGCGGCGTGGGCCAGATGTCCGGTTATGCCGATGCGCTCGGTGAGGACGGCGTGGCGGCGGTGGCCGCCTGGGTGTGGCAGCAGGCCCAGGCCGACTGGCCTCGGGCCTGATCCAGCTGGGCTCTCAGCAGGCCCGGCTCAGAAGGCCTGGATCCAGGGATGGATCTCCACGGCGGTCCAGATGCCCTCACGCCAGTACACGTCACTGTGCACCAGCTCCTCCACCTGCTGCTGGCTCTCGGCTTCGAAGATCCCGAACACGTGGGTGCTGCCCTCGGTGGGGCCCAGGGTCACCAGGGTGCCCGCCTCCTTGAGTTGCTGCAGTCGGGCCAGGTGCTCCGGGCGGTAGGGGGTTCGCTTCTCCAGGGCATCGGCGACGTAGGTGCCCCAGAGCACGAAGCGGGCCATGGCGGACTGACGGGCAGGTGGCGATCCGAACCCTAGGAGGCTGGCGGCTGGTGTTAAGACTGTTTTTTTTCATCCAGACGGCCATGATTCGCTCGCTGCGCGCGCTGAAGCCTCTCTCCCGATCCGGGGCAGGAACCGCCCTGGCTGGTCTGCTGGTTCTGCCCTTTGCCCAGCCGGCGCACGCTCAGAATTTCATGGACAGCATGGTACGCAAGTACTGCCTGCAAGCGGTGAACAAGGAGATCAAGGACTCCGGCAAGCCCGCCCCTGCCGGCATGCAGGACTACACCTGCGATTGCGTGGTGCGGGAAATGAAGAGCGGCCAGTCGCAGAAGCAGGCAGCCGCCACCTGCAAGGCAGCCACCGCCAAGAAGTACAGCCTCTGAGCTGCTCCCCTCTTCACCGCTATCCATCCTGTTGAGCTCCCGCCCGATCGCTCCGGCCCCCCGGCTTGAAGCTGTGCTCAGGCCGGTGATTCCCGAGCTGGGCGGGCTGGTGCGTGCCACTCCTGGCACGCTCTCCCTCGCCCAGGGCATGGTGGCCTGGGGGCCGCCCCCGGCCGCCCTCGAGGCACTCATGGCTGCAGCCTCCGTACCCGCCGGCGAGCCGGGCTTCAGGGCGGATTCCAGCCGGGATGCCTACGGCCCGGTGCAGGGGGATGGGGAGCTGCTGCAGGCCCTGGCCACCAGCCTGCGCCAGCACGACCAGCTCGATCTTGCTGGCGCCGATCTGTGGGTCACGGCCGGCAGCAACATGGCCTTCAACGCCATCGCCCAGGTGCTCTGCGACGGTCCGCCCGCTGAGCCCAGCGAGGTGATCCTGCCGCTGCCCTACTACTTCAACCACGTGATGGCCATCCAGCTGGCCGGTGGCGTGCCGGTGCCGGTGGATGCGGGGCTGGTGCCCGATCCGCAGCGGCTGGCGGCGGCGATCACCCCCCGCACCCGGGCGATCGTGACGGTGTCGCCCAACAACCCCAGCGGCGTGG
>JBIIXY010000194.1:0-2618 GCA_044347105.1 Prochlorococcaceae cyanobacterium | reverse complement strand
GGGCGTACTCCAGGCTGTCGAAGTCGCCCAGCTGGCCCATCACCACCACCAAGCGGCGCCGGCCCGGTGCCAGTTCGGGACGCTGCTCCACTTGTGCCAGCCGCTCGAGCAGGGGCTGGGGCGCAGGGTCGGTGTTGGTGTTCAGGCTCACGTCCTGGCGGGATCGGTTCCTCCAATCGTGATGGTGGCATCAGGAAAGCCCCTCACTGGTTGGGCCTCTTGGACGCAAGGGCTTGATGGTGGCTGGCGCTGCCCGTGGGTGCGGGTCAGCAAGATGCCCAACCAGGCCGATTCGGCCTGAGCGATGACCATTTCCGCAGTTTTGCACCCTTGTTGTGATGCCGGCGTTTCAGTCTGATGACTTGACAGCTCTCTGCTATCGGTCTGTTTCAGATTGTTCCCAATCCTTCGGTTTGGGAGGCCCAATCTGAGGCCCAATCTGATGAGGCCCAATCTGAGGTCAAAAGGAATGGAATCCTCGCCTGAGCTCCGCCTGCCAACCAGGCGCCATTCTTGGAATCGGTCTCTCCCTGCTTCCTGTTTGTGTTCTCTCCATGCCCCTGCACCACTCCCTCGATGTGTCCTTCGGGAGCATCACCACCATCCAGGCGTAGGTGCTTCCGCAGGCCTACAGGGTGGTGATGATCGCTCTTGTTCTGTTTGTGATCACGGATGCTCTGCCTCTGAATCTGTTCTCCTGGGTCTGGGGCCATCAGTTGTCCAGTGTCATTCTCAACGTGGGCGTGTTGCCCTGGCCCTGGGCCGGCTAGGCGTGACCTACCAACAACGCGAACAATTGCATGTACGCATGTCGGCGGATACGCTTCGATCCTTCGCTGAGGTTTCCGCCATTGCTCTTGACATTACGGAAGACGCAACAGAAGAGCAGAACGAAGTGACGCAAGATGGCCTGGCCAAGGATGGGAATTTACGCGTCCTCGCCCCGATGGTTTCCTACGCCATGGTTTGCTTGCTGGCCGTGTGGCAGCTGGTGTTGTTCGGCGGTTCGCTCAGCCAGATTGATGCCCGGCAGGTGGGTGAGACCCAGATGACTGATCAGCGCTTCGGAGCACTGCAGCAGCTGGGATTGCCGCCCGCGCCCGCAGGCCAGCCGCAATGCCAATCAGGCACGCTTCCTGCTCACCGGCGAGCCGCTGCGCAATCTGCTGCTGGCAATTCTCTATGTCACTGGCTTCTACGATCTGGCACGCGTCTGAGTCCAACCCTGGCCTCCCGATCCCAGCGCCGTTCACCATTCCTCCGGCGCGTGAGCAGTCGGCCTGAGCGTATGGCAGCTGCCTTCAGTACTCCTTTAGAAGGGGGGGGCAATGCTCCGCCGTTTCCGTCGCCGGTTACCTTTCTGGTGGGCGAGAACGGCAGTGGCAAGTTCACCCTGCTGGAGGCCATTGCCGAGTGCTGTGGGTTCAATCCCAAGGGCGGCAGCCGCGATCACCAGCACCCGGCCGACGCGGAGCCTTCGGACCTGGCCTGCGCCCTGCGCCTGGCCTGGCTGCCCATGGTGAGGGACGGATCCTTTCTGCGGGCCGCTCGCTCCATGCCCAGTCCCACGGGGAGTCGTTCTGTCGCTGTTCGCCAACCGCTTCTCCCAGGAACTCGTCCTTCTCGATGAACCGGAGGCGGCCCTCGCCCCAGCGCCAGCAGGCCTTTTCAAGGACCAGCCTGTACAGCTTCAGTGGCGAAGGTTTCACCGCAACGTTCTCAACGCTTCGGAACGCTTTCTCGCAGTTTTGTTCGAGGCCGAGACCCAGCCATAGGATCCCCGTTCCCCCACGCCGTTACGAGGGCTGCATTGATGGTTCGTTCACGCCTTGTCAGCCCTCTGCTGGTTGCGGCCGGCGCTGCCCTGCTGGTGGATGCCGGAGCAGGATGGGCCTCCTGTCGCTTTCTGATGCCCATCGGCGGCGGTGGTGAGCCGGTGGTCACCAAGCGGATCAGTCCGGATGGCTTGGTGCGCCGCAACAACTGGAACACCGACTTCGCCGTGGACCGGAACTTTTCCAGTTACCGGATCAGCTTGCAGTCGGCATCCAGTGAGCGGGGCGTGTTTCCGATCGCCGTCTTCCTGCGCTTCACCGACAACACCGATCTGCGGGTGGTGAATGAAAACCGCAGCCTGGAACCGGGCCAGGAGGTGAGCTTCGGACCTTTCCCCGCCGTTCCCGGCAAGCGCACCAACCAGGTGAACGTGCGCGTCGGCGCCACCACGATGCCCGGCTCCACCGGCTTCAGTTACAGGGTTTCAGTGCAGGGTTGCGACTGATCTTCAGCCCAGCAGCAGGCCAGCGCCGGAGTCGGCCCTGGCCTCGGCGCTGCGCAGATCGAACAGCAGGTCCTCCAGGGTGAGGGCGGCCAGGGCCTGCTCCCGGGCCCTCTCCAGCCGCCGCTGCAGAGCACCGGTCACCTGGTCGGCTGGCGTGCCGTTTGGCTCCTGATCGCTGCCGCCGCTCTCCCCGAGCCCGGCCAGCACCGCCGCCAGGCTGATCGCCGCCGCCGGTTCGGCCAGCCGATAGCCCCCATGCCGTCCGCGCCGCGCCTGCAGCAGCCCGGCCCGGCGCAGCCGCAGCAGCAGCTGCTCCAGCATTGGCTCGGGCAGCTGC
>JBIIXY010000101.1:0-8755 GCA_044347105.1 Prochlorococcaceae cyanobacterium | reverse complement strand
GTCTGGCCATGGCCGAGGCCCACCTGGCCGCCAAGTTCAACAAGCCTGACTGCAAGCTTGTCGACCACACCACCTATGTGCTGATGGGTGACGGCTGCAACCAGGAAGGCGTGAGCGGCGAGGCCGCTTCCCTGGCCGGCCACCTCGGCCTGGGCAAGCTGATCGCCCTCTACGACGACAACCACATCACGATCGACGGAAACACCAACGTTTCCTTCACCGAGGATGTGCTCAAGCGCTACGAGGCCTATGGCTGGCACACCATTCACGTGGCCGACGGCAACACCGATGTGGCAGCGATCGCCCGGGCCATCGAAGAGGCCAAGGCCGTCACCGACCGTCCCTCGCTGATCAAGGTCACCACCACGATCGGCTATGGCTCACCGAACAAGGCCAACACCGCCGGCGTCCACGGTGCCGCCCTGGGGGCCGATGAAGCCGCCCTCACCCGCCAGAACCTGAGCTGGACCTACGGCGACTTTGAGGTGCCCCAGGAGGCCTACGACCATTGGCGCCAGGCCGTGAGCCGCGGCGCCGCCGCCGAGGCCGCGTGGACCGCCACCCTGGAGGCCTACCGCAGCAGCTACCCCGCCGAAGCCGCCGAATTCGAGCGCCAGCTGCGCGGCGAACTGCCCCAGGGCTGGGACGCCAACCTGCCCAGCTACAGCGCCGAGGACAAGGGCCTGGCAACGCGCCAGCACTCCTACAACTGCCTCAACGCCTTCGGGCCCAACCTGCCCGAGCTGATCGGCGGTTCCGCCGACCTCACCCACTCCAACCTCACCGACATCAAGGGTGAGAAGAGCTTCCAGAAAGGTGCCGAGCAGAACCGCTACCTGCACTTCGGTGTGCGCGAGCACGCCATGGGCGCGATCCTCAATGGCCTTGCTTATCACGGCAGCGGCCTGATCCCCTACGGCGGCACCTTCGCCGTGTTCGCCGGCTACATGCTGGGCGCCATGCGCCTCTCGGCCCTGAGCGAGCTGGGTGTGATCTATGTGCTGACGCACGACTCGATCGGCCTGGGCGAAGACGGCCCCACCCACCAGCCGATCGAGACCCTGGCCAGCCTGCGCGCAATCCCCAACATGTTGGTGATCCGCCCCGGCGACGGCAACGAAACCAGCGGTGCCTACAAGGTGGCCGTGGCCAACCGCCATCGCCCCACCGTGATGTTCCTCAGCCGCCAGGCGATGGCCAACCAGGCCAATTCCAGCGCTGATGCCGTGGCCAAGGGTGGCTACATCCTCGAAGACTCGAACGGCGACCCTGAGATCATCCTGATCGGCACCGGCACCGAGCTCGAGCTCTGCACCAAGGCCGCCGCCCAGCTGCGCGCCGAAGGCAAGAACGTGCGCGTGGTGTCGATGCCCTGCGTGGAGCTGTTCGAGGAGCAGGACGCCGCCTACCGCGAGAGCGTGCTGCCCGCCGCCTGCCGCAAGCGCCTGGTGGTGGAGGCCTCCAGCAGCTTCGGCTGGCACAAGTACACCGGCTTCGAAGGCGACAGCGTGTCGATCGACCGTTTCGGCGCCTCTGCCCCTGGCCCCCTGCTGATGGACAAGTTCGGCTTCACCGTCGACAACGTGGTGGCCAAGGCGAAGGCCCTCGGCTGATCAGCGCGCTGCTGCTCTGAGAGAGAGGTCATCCAGCTCCGATCCAAGCCCTGCCGAACGGCGGGGCTTTTTTGTGAGGGCGTTGCATCCCCATCCCGTGATTCCACTGGCAGCCGAACCCCTGAGCAGCGCGGCCTTTGCCCCCTACGGCCAGGTGATCTGGCCCCAGGGCGACGGCGGTGACTGGCAACCCGGTGACGCCGAACTGCACCTCAACCAAGGGCCACCCCGGCTCTATCTGATGCAACTGCCGGCCAGGGGCCTGCGCTTCCGGGAGCTGGCTGCCCACCAGCTGGTGAGCCAGTGTCTGGGGGTGATGGAGCCCCATTCATGGCAGATCGCCGTTGCCCCGGCCAGCCATCCGGCCGATCAGCCGATCGATGCCGCGACCGGACTGCGCGCGTTCACGGTGCCGCCCCGCTGCATCCTCAAACTGCATCCGGGCACCTGGCACGCCGGGCCGCTGTTTGCCCACCCAGGTGAGCTGGTGTTCTGCAATCTTGAACTGCGCGACACCAACTCCCAAGACCGCCTCACCCTGCCCCTCAGCGAGGGGCAGGAGGCCGAGATCAGGCCGTAACCGAAGCCCCGGCTTTCTGCTCGGCCAGCACCTGCTCCAGGCCTTCCAGGTCTTTGTCGCTGATCTTGGTCTGCATCGGGCAGTGCTTGGGTCCGCACATCGAGCAGAACTCGGCCTGCTTGTAGATGTCGGCCGGCAGTGTTTCGTCGTGATACTCGCGGGCCCGCTCCGGATCCAGGCTCAGGTCAAACTGCCTGTTCCAGTCGAAGGCGTAGCGGGCGCGGCTGAGCTCGTCGTCGCGGTCGCGGGCACCGGGGCGGTGGCGGGCGATGTCGGCGGCGTGGGCGGCGATCTTGTAGGCGATCAGGCCGTTGCGCACATCTTCCGGGTTGGGCAGGCCCAGGTGCTCCTTCGGGGTCACGTAGCAGAGCATCGCCGTGCCATACCAACCCGCCATCGCCGCGCCGATGGCGCTGGTGATGTGGTCGTAGCCAGGGGCGATGTCGGTGACCAGGGGCCCGAGCACATAGAAGGGCGCCTCAGCGCACTCCTCCATCTGCTTCTTCACGTTGAACTCGATCTGGTCCATCGGCACATGCCCCGGACCCTCCACCATCACCTGCACGTCGTGCTTCCAGGCGCGGCGGGTGAGTTCACCCAGGGTCTTCAGCTCCGCCAGCTGGGCCTCATCCGACGCATCGTGCAGACAGCCGGGCCGCAGTGAATCTCCCAGGGAGAAGCTGCAGTCGTAGCGCTTGAAGATCTCGCAGATGTCGTCGAAGCGGGTGTAGAGCGGGTTCTGTTTGTGGTGGTAGAGCATCCACTGGGCCAGGATGCCGCCGCCGCGGCTCACGATGCCGGTGAGGCGGCCCTTCACCTTGGGCAGGTGCTCGATCAGCAGGCCGGCGTGGATGGTCTGGTAATCAACCCCCTGCTGGCAGTGCTTCTCGATGATGTGCAGGAAGTCGTCTTCGCTGAGCTTCTCGATCGAGCCGTGCACGCTCTCCAGCGCCTGATACACGGGCACCGTGCCGATCGGCACCGGCGAGGCATTGATGATCGCCGTGCGCACCTCATCGAGGTTCACACCGCCGGTGGAGAGATCCATCACCGTGTCGGCGCCATACTTCACCGCCAGCTCAAGTTTTTTGAGCTCCTCGCTCACATCGCTGGCGTTGGGCGAGGCGCCGATGTTGGCGTTCACCTTGCAGCTGGAGGCGATGCCGATCGCCATCGGCTCCAGATTCGGGTGGTTGATGTTGGCCGGGATGATCATCCGGCCCCGCGCCACCTCCTCCATCACCAGCGACTCGGGCAGGTTTTCCCGCTTGGCCACATGGGCCATCTCCTCGGTCACCACCCCCTGGCGGGCGTAGTGCATCTGGCTCACGTTGGCTTGGCCTTTGCGCTTCTCGATCCAGGCGCTGCGCATGACGGGTAGGGGCAAAGATCGGGTTGACCGTGGCGGGGGTCCGGTTCCGTTGCCGAGATCGCAGAGGCGCACCGAGGTGGTGGCTGGCTCACTTCCCTGCGCCGGCATGACCCGGATCAGGTGCGGAGGGTGTGATCTCAGCCCGGCACTGCCTGACGCAGCCGGGCACCCCTAGTGACCCTCCAACCCTAGCTCTGCAGGCCGTTCAATGCCGCCGCCACCACCCGGTGGTCGGGGTCGGCCTGGAGCCGCTGCAGCAGGGCCCGCGCCTGCTGGGCCTCGCCGCCCTGGCGCACCAACCGGCCCAGGATCTCAGCACCGCCCACCCGCACGGTGCCGTCGTCGTCGGCGATGGCCAGGCTGGCCAGCTCCAGGAGGCGGGCCGCATCGGCCTCGGGATGCTCGGCCACCGCCGAGAGCACGCTGCAGCGCAGCAGCCACTGGTCGTCGCGGCGGAAGGCGGCCAGCAGCAGCGGCCAGGCCTGCTCCAGGCCATGGCTCACCAGGGCGTTGGCCGCCTCGGCCCGCACATTGGCATCGCAGTCGTGCTCCAGGGCCCGCACCAGGGCCTCGCGGCCGGCCGGGTTGCACTTCACCCCCAGGCCGGCACAGCTGAGTGAACGCACCAGAAACGCCTCCTGCTCAAGCCCCAGCAGCAGCAGGGGCACCGCCGCCGCCACCGGCACCTCCCGCAGGGCCGCCAGGGCGGGCATCGAACGGCCGGGGTCGCCGCAGCAGATGGCGGCACGCAGCTGCTCCAGATCAGGCGAGGACACACGGGGACGGGCTGGGGAGTCCAGCCTGGCTCAGGAACCGGCCGCTGGAGGATCCCCCTGGCGCAGGGCCTGCAGCAGGGCGCGGCGGCGGCGGCCCCGGCTCACCCGGCTGGAGCTGGCCAGACCGATGCCGATCCCCAGAGCCGGCAGGGCCAGGATCCGCTCCCGTCCCTGGCGGTGCACGACCAGCAGCAGCGCCAGCAGGATCAGCAGCGGCGCCGAGAGCGCCAGCAGCGCCTCGAGCAGCGGCCGGCGACGTGGCCGGAAAGGACCCATTGATGAAGGGCCCAAGGATGAAGGGCTCGTAGGTGAGCTCATCGATCCGGTGGGCAGGCCCGTGCCTCGGACTGGGCCATCCAGCGCAGCAAGCTGAGGCCCAGCACCCGCACCCCCACCGCCAGGGCGCCCTCATCGGGGGCGAAGGTGTTGCTGTGCAGGGGCGTACAGCCCTGGGGGCCGGCCACACCCAGGCGGAACATCGTGCAGCGGATGCCCTCGCTGAGCTCAGCGAAGTCTTCGGCGCCCAGGGAGGGCTGCTCCAGCCAGTGCACGCGCGGTCGGCCCAGCAGATCAACCGCCGCCGCAGCCACCAGCTCGGTGAGCGCGGCATCGTTGTGCACCGGCGGCGAGATCCGGCGATAGCGCACCCGGGCCTCACCGCCATGGCCCCGGCAGAGGGCCTGCACCGTGTCCTCGATCCAGCCCGGCAGCCGGTCGTGCAGCTCCAGATCCAGGCAGCGCACCGTGCCCAGCAGGCGTACGTGGTCGGCGATCACATTGAAGGCCTTGCCGCCCTCGATCCGCCCGAAGCTCACCACCACCGGATGCAGGGCATCCAGCCGGCGGCTGATGGCCTCCTGCAGCCCACTCACCACCCGCGCCGCGATCCAGATGGCATCGGTGCTCTGGTGGGGGCGGGCGCCGTGGCCGCTCTCCCCCAGCACCTCGATCTCCAGCTCCCCTGCCGCCGCCGTCAGGCTGCCGCTGCGCACCCCCACCTCACCCACAGGAATCGAGGGGAACACATGCACCCCGAACAGGGCGTCCAGGCCCTCGGTGGCGCCCTCGGCGCGCATCCAGGCCGCCCCCTCGGCCGTCTCCTCAGCCGGCTGAAACAGCAGCCGCACCCGCGCCCGCAGCAGCTCCGGCCGCCGCTGATCCAGGCGGGCCAGCACGGCGGCCACCCCCAGGCCCACGCCGGTGTGCAGGTCGTGCCCGCAGGCGTGCATCAGACCCTGCACCGTGGAGGCGTAGTCCAGCCCGGTGCGCTCCTCCACGGGCAGGGCATCCATGTCCACCCGCAGGCCCACCAGCGGGGCGGGCCGGCCGTCCTCCAGGTGGCGGGGCCCCAGTTCCGCCACCACGCCGGTGCGGCCCACGCCTTCGCGCACCTCCCAGCCCCAGCGGCGCAGTTCGCCGGCCACCAGGGCGGCGGTCTGCTGCTCATGGCCGCTGAGCTCGGGATGGCGATGCAAGTGGCGGCGCAGCTGGATCAGCTCGGGCAGCAGACCCTCCAGATCCCCCTCCAGCCCCAGCTGCCACCAGCAGATGTCCTGGCCGAGCCCCCCATCACGGCCAGGGGCGACTGCGGGCAGGGGTGGCTGGGGGAGGGGGGAAGACATCGCATGGCCGGAAACCGGAAGCGGTGGCGAGGGCTGGGGCAGCTCAGGCGAGGGCGAGGAACTGCTGCAGAGCTGCCACCGGAGTCGGCGGCCAGCGCCGCACGGCGAGCAGCCATTCTGGGTCGCGGTAACGCGGATCGAGACCGGAGGCCGACACCCAGTGGCTCTCCGCTTCGCCGCGGCCGCCCCGCTGCCAGAGCAGGGCGGTGAGGCCGGCGCGGGCATCAGCGAACAGGGGGTAGCGGCGGATCAGTGAGCGCAGCTGCTGTTCGGCGGCATCCAGATCACCGAGCTGGAAGGCGGCCAGGGCCTCGCTGGAGCGGGCCATGGCGAAGCCCGGGCGGGCATCGGCCGCAGCGGCATAGCTGCCACGGGCAGCGGCCCAGTCGCCCTGGGAGCCCTGCACATTGCCCAGGTTGTAGAGAGCCGAGGCCCGCGGTTCAGCCCCGTCGCAGTGCTCCAGGATCCAGCGGTAATCGTCGGCCGCATCCCCCCAGCGGGCCAGGGCCTCCTGGGCGGTGCCCCGGTTGAGATGGGCGTCGCCGCTGCCCGGCTCCAGAGCCAGGGCCCGGTCCTGGTCGGCGATGGCTGCCAGCGGATCGCCGAGGGCGAGCCTCACGTTGCCACGGTTGCTCCAGGCCGCCGCGTCCCCTGGCGCCAGCTCCAGCACCTGATCCCAGAGGGGCAGGGCTTCGCTGAAGCGACCCTCGCGGCTGGCCTGCAGCGCCTGGTCGAACAGCTGCGGCAGGCTGGCCCGGGCCGCTCCGGGCTGGGCCAGCAGCAGCAGGGCCGCGAACAGCAGGGCCGCCAGCCAGCGCCGCCCGCTCACGGCCACGTCTCCGCCAGGTGGGCACGGCCCGCCTCGGTGAGCAGCCGCCCCCGGGGTGTGCGCTGCAGCAGCCCCTGCTGCAGCAGGTAGGGCTCCACCACCGTCTCCAGGGTGGCGGGGTCCTCCCCCAGGCCGGCGGCCAGGGTCTCCAGGCCCACCGGCCCGCCGCCATAGCTCTCCAGCATCAGCGCCAGCAGCCGCCGGTCGTGGGCATCAAGGCCCCGGCCATCCACCCGATGCAGGCTGAGGGCCTGCTCCACCAGGGCGGCTCCGATTCTGCCCTCGCCATTCACGCTGGCCACATCCCGCACCCGGCGCAGCAGCCGGTTGGCGATCCGCGGCGTGCCCCGGCAACGACGGGCCACCTCCTGGGCCGCCGCCGCGTCCAGATCGATCGCCAGCAGTCCGGCCGCGCGCTGCACGATCGCCTGCAGGTCGGGCAGGCTGTAGAACTCCAGCCGCTGAATCAGCCCGAAGCGATCCCGCAGCGGCGAACTCAGCGCCCCGGCTCTGGTGGTGGCCCCCACCAGGGTGAACGGGGCCAGGGGCAGGCTGCGGCTGCGGGCGGTGCTGCCCTTCCCCACGGTGAGGTCGAGGCGGAAGTCCTCCATCGCCGGATAGAGCAGCTCCTCGGCCACCCGGTTGAGGCGATGGATCTCGTCGATGAACAGCAGCTCCCGCGGCTCCAGGTTCACCAGCAGGCCCACGATGTCGCGCGGGCGCTCCAGGGCGGGGGCACTGGCGATGCGGCAGCGCACCCCCAGCTCCTCGGCCAGCACCAGCGCCATGGTGGTCTTGCCCAGGCCTGGCGGGCCGTAGAGCAGCACGTGGTCGAGGGCCTCCTGGCGGCTGCGGGTGGCCTCTACGGCAATGGCCAGCACCTGCTTGAGCTCGCTCTGGCCGATGTAGTCGGCCAGGCGCCGCGGCCTCAGGGTGTCGGCACGGCCGGGTTCGGGATCATCGCCGGCCACGGCTGCCGGCTGCACCAGGCGCTCGGGCTGCGGAACTCGCCGATGGCCATCCGCTGCCGCTGGTCCCGAGGAAACAATCGCCATGGGTGCGGGCGCCATGGGTGGAGGGTACCGGCCCCTGCCTAGGGTCGGGGACACACGGACGACAGCGGGACGGGAGTCGATGGCCAAGGGTGGCACCAAGAAGCTGGCCGCCCGGGCCCAGCGGGATGCCGCCAACCGCCTGCTGGCCGACAACCGCTTCGCCCGCCACCAGTACGAGATCCTCGAAACCCTGGAGTGCGGCATCGAGCTGCTGGGCACGGAGGTGAAGTCGATCCGGGCGGGCCAGGTGAACCTGCGCGATGGCTTCTGCCTGGTGCGGGGGGGTGAACTGCAGCTGCACAACGTGCACATCTCGCCCCACAGCCACGCCGGCGCCTACTTCAACCACGAGCCCCTGCGGGTGCGCAAACTGCTGGCCCACCGGCGCGAGATCGAGCGGCTGCGGGTGGCCCTGGACCAGAAGGGCCTCACCCTGATCCCCCTCAACCTCCACCTCAAGGGCTCCTGGATCAAGCTCACCCTGGGGCTGGCCAAGGGCCGCAAGCTGCACGACAAGCGGGCCGAAGAACGCCGCAAGCAGGACGCCAAGGAAACCCGGGCAGCCATCTCCCGCTACTGAGCGGCGAGCTAGGGAGAAACCGCGGGAGGCTGCACCGGCGGTGAAGGTGGCGGCGGCGGCGTGGGCGCGTTGGGTGCGGCCGACTCCTCCGCCGGCTGATCCTCTTCGGCGGAGCGGCGCAGGGGGGGGCGCAGCGGCAGTCGTGCCGGATCGGAGGGATCGCCGGCAGCCGCGGGCGGGGGGAACTCCGGCTGGGCAGCCGGAGCGTCAGCCCGCAGCGACAGGGTGATCAGCGACGGCGCCACCCCTTCGTTGGTGATCAGCAGCTGCACCGGTGAACGCGCCTGGGGGGGGAGGCTCACCACCCGCAGCGGGCCGCCGGGCTCCA
>JBIIXY010000100.1:0-8768 GCA_044347105.1 Prochlorococcaceae cyanobacterium | reverse complement strand
GAATTCAGCCCGTCCCCGGAGGAAACCCTGCGCCAGGTGGCCGCCAGCTACCGCCAGAGCCGCAACCTGCTGATTCGCTTCGATCGCGACGGGATCGACCAGAGCAGGCGGCTGCTGGGCGTGCTGCAGGCCCGCAGCGCCGACCGCTCCGAGCTGCTGGAGCTTCCCGGCGACCACCTCACCCCCGCCAGCGGCGGCCTGCGCCGCCAGGTGCTGGGCGCCTGGGCGGATGATCCCCGGCGGCAGCGGGCGGTGCAAAGGATTGCCGAAGCCATCACGGGCTGGGCCTGACGGCCCGCCGCAGGAGAAGATGGAGATCCGCCCGGGAGCGCTCCGAAATGTCGAACCGGACACCCACCATGACGGAAACTGCTGAGCTGGGACCGGTTTTGAGCCTCAAATCTTCCTTACACCGCGGTTATCGGCTGCACCACTACCGGTGAGATCGCCGGCGGACAGTCCAACGGTGACTCCCTCGTGCTCTGGGCACCGGGTCCGACCTGCGCGAAGCGGCCTAGACCAGGCAACTGCATGGCCCAGCCCGACGAACCCCCTCGGTGGTGATCGAGAGCGCCGACATGGCGATGGATCGCGCCAAGGGCCTGGGGCGGGGGCGCTTCGCCCTCTTTGAACCAGCCATGCGTCTGGAGGCCAGTCTGCTGGAGTTCGGTTGTGACTTCGGCCAGGGTTACCTCGATGGTCGCCCCCTTCCCATCCAGAAAGCAGGCCGGCAGTGGTTGCGCTGAACGGCCGCGCTCGAGCCGCTTCCATCGCGACGAAACCCGCACCGGCGCTTGACGCCTACCGAATTGGCGCGCACCCTGCACGGGATGACATGTTCAGCATGGACAAACTGATCACGGCCTTCACGGCTGCCTGGCAACGCAGCTTCGACTACACCGGCCGCTCCAACCGCGGTGATTACTGGTGGTTTGCCCTGGCCAACCTGATCATCAGCGTCGTGCTGCTGATCCTTAGCGCCGCCTCCGACTTCTTCGGCTGGATCTACTCCATCTGGGCCGTGGCCACGATCGTGCCCAGCCTGCCGGTCGCCGTGCGCCGTCTGCGCGATGCCGGCAAGCACTGGGCCTGGATCTTCATCGGCCTGATCCCCCTGGTGGGCAGCATCTGGCTGATCTGGCTGCTGGTGCAGCCTTCAGCAGCCAGCCTGGCCTGAGCCTCACACCCGCAGCTGGTCGAGCACGGAGCGGTCCTCCAGGGTGGAGGTGTCGCCACTCACGTCCTGGCCCGAGGCCAGGGAGCGCAGGATCCGGCGCATGATCTTGCCGCTGCGGGTCTTGGGCAGGGCGTCGGTGAATTTGATCAGGTCGGGGCGGGCGATCGGCCCGATCTCCTTGCCCACATGGCCCTTGAGTTCGGCCATCAGGCCGTCGTCGCCGCTGCGGCCCGCCTCCAGAGTCACAAAGGCCACGATGCCCTCGCCCTTGAGCTCGTCGGGGCGGCCCACCACGGCGGCTTCGGCCACGGCGGGATGGCTCACCAGGGCACTCTCGATCTCCATCGTGCCCAGGCGGTGGCCGCTCACGTTGATCACGTCATCCACCCGGCCCATCACCCAGAAGTAACCGTCGGCGTCGCGGCGGGCGCCATCGCCGGCGAAATAGAGATGGGAGCCGTCAGCCGGCCGCACCTCCTCCCAGTAGCTGCGGCGGAAGCGCTCCGGATCGCCGTGCACCATGCGCATCATCCCCGGCCAGGGCCGGCGTACCGCCAGATAGCCACCCGCATCGGCCGGCTGCGACACACCGTCGTGGTCAACGATGTCAGCGGCGATGCCCGGCAGCGGCAGGGTGCAGGAGCCCGGCTTGGTGGGCGTGGCGCCCGGCAGGGGGCTGATCATCACGCCACCGGTCTCGGTCTGCCACCAGGTGTCCACCACCGGGCAGCGGTTGCCGCCGATCACATCGCGGTACCACATCCAGGCCTCGGGGTTGATCGGCTCACCCACGGTGCCCAGGATCCGCAGGCTGCTCATGTCGTACTGGTCGGGCACCGCACGGCCGCTCTTCATGAAGGCGCGGATCGCCGTGGGAGCCGTGTAGAAGATCGTGCAGCGGTGCTTCTGGATCACCTCCCAGAAGGCACCGGGCTTGCTCGGGCGCGGTGCCCCCTCATACATCACCGTGGTGGCGCCGTTGGAGAGCGGGCCATACACGATGTAGCTGTGGCCGGTGATCCAGCCCACGTCGGCTGTGCACCAGTGGATGTCGGTCTCCTTGATGTCGAAGATCCACTGGAAGGTGAGGTGGGCCCAGAGGTTGTAGCCGGCGGTGGTGTGCACCACCCCCTTGGGCTTGCCTGTGGAACCGGAGGTGTAGAGCACGAACAGGCGGTCTTCGCTGGCCATCGGCTCGGCCGCGCACTCGGCGCTCTGGACGTCCACCACGTCGTGCCACCAGTGGTCGCGGCCCTCCTGCATGACGCAGTCGCCGCCGGCCCCGGCCAGCCGCCGCACCACCAGCACGGCCTCCACGCTGGGGGCACCGCCCTTGGCAAGGAGGGCCTCATCCACCGCCGGTTTGAGCGGCACCGGCTTGTCCTTGCGGAAGCCACCGTCGGCGGTGATCACCGCCTTGGCCTGGCCATCGATCAACCGGTCGCGCAGGGCGTCGGCCGAGAAGCCGCCGAACACCACCGAGTGGGGGGCGCCGATGCGGGCACAGGCCAGCATGGCGATCGCCGCCTCCGGCACCATCGGCATGTACAGGGCCACCAGGTCGCCCTTGCCGACGCCCAGGGCCTTGAGGGCATTGGCCGCCTTGCACACCTCGGCGTGCAGCTGGCGGTAGCTGAAGGTGCGCGTGTCGCCAGGCTCACCCTCCCAGATCAGGGCCGTCTTGTCGGCCCGGGGGCCGTCGAGATGGCGATCCAGGCAGTTGAAGGAGAGGTTGGTGGTGCCGCCCTCAAACCAGCGGGCGAAAGGCGGATTGCTCCAGTCGAGCACCGTGTGGAAAGGCTCGAACCAGTGCAGTTCGGAGCGGGCCCGCTCGCCCCAGAAGGCGTCGGGATCCGCCTCAGCCTGAGCGCAGAGGTCGCGGTAGGCCTCCATCGAACCGATGCGCGCTGCCGCCGACACCTCCGCGGGGGGCTCGAACAGCCGCTGTTCCTGCAGCACCGACTCGATCGTGACGCCACTGGCACTCGGCGTTTCAGGCGTTACGGGTTGCGGCATCGATGCCTCGGACATGGCAGCTGCGGCGGCAGGTTGAACGGGCCCCATTCAAACCGCAGAGGCGCCGTTCAGCAGGGGGCGGGACGGCGATCACCGAGAATCGCGCCATGCCCACTCCCTCCGCCTGCCTGTTCGACCTGGACGGGTTGCTGCTGGACACCGAACCGCTCCACGCCAGGGCCTGGCACGAGGCGGCCAGCCAGTTCGGCTGTGCTCTGAGTGCGGCGCAGCTGATGGCCCTGCGCGGCCGTCGCCGCCTGGACTGTGCCGCCCAGGTACAGGCCTGGATCGCCGAGCGGCAGGGATCAGCTCCCAGCACGGAGGCGCTGCTGGCGGTGCGCCAGCCGATCGCCGAGGCCTTGCTGGTGCAGGCCCCGCCGATGGCCGGGGCCAGGGAACTGGTGGAGCATTGCGCCCGGGCCGCCATCCCCATGGCCCTGGCCACCAGCAGCGCCCGGGCGGCGGTGGCACTCAAAGCCTCGCCCCACCCCTGGCTCGACCTGATCGAGGTGCGGGTGCACGGTGATGATCCCCAGCTGCGGGAAGGCAAGCCAGCCCCGGATGTGTTTCTGCTGGCGGCGGACCGGCTGGGGGTGGCAGCCGATGGGCTGTGCTGGGCCTTTGAGGATTCGCCGGCCGGGGCCGAAGCGGCCCTGCGCGCCGGCTGCCTGGTGCTGGTGGTGCCCCCTCCCCAGCTGGGGGTGGAGGCGTGCAGCCGTCTGTTTCCCGGGGTGCAGCCCCCGCATCGCCTGCTCAGCTCGCTGGAGGCCGTGCTGCCGGAGCTGGGCGCTCAGTAGAGCCGGCTGAGCACGAAGTCGGAGAGGCCGCGCAGGGCGCGGGCGGGCTCACTGGCCGGTAGCCAGGCCAGGGCATCGGCCGCCTGGCGGGCGAACTGTTCGGCCAGCGCCCGCGAGCGGGGAATCGCCTCGCAGCCGCGCACCAGCTCCAGCGCCTGCTCCAGATCGCCGTCCTGGCTGAACTCGCGCTCGATCAGACCGGCCAGGGCGGGACGCTCCTCGAGGGCGTAGAGGGCCGGAGCCGTGAGGTATCCGGAGGCCAGGTCGCTGGCGGCCGGTTTGCCCAGCTGCTGGTCGCTGGCGGTGAAATCGAGGATGTCGTCCACCACCTGGAAGGCCAGGCCGAGCTGGCGGCCAAAGCGGTGGAGGTCATCCAGCTGGTGGGCCGGCAGGCCGGTGAGCACCCCGGTGGCGCGGGCGCTGTTGGCGATCAGGGAGGCGGTTTTGCAGTAGCTCTTCTCAAGATAGGTCTCGAAGCTCTGGCCGGTGTCGTAGCGGAACAGCCCCTGCTTCACCTCGCCATCGGCCAGGTCCATGATCACCCTGCTGAGCAGCTTCACCACCTCGAGATCGTCGAGGTTGGCCAGGTGCCAGCTGGCCTGGGCAAACAGGAAATCCCCAGCCAGCACGGCCACCCGGTGGTTGAAGCGGCTGTGCACGGTGTCCACCCCGCGGCGGGTGGCGGCCTCGTCCACCACGTCATCGTGCACCAGCGACGCCGTGTGGATCATCTCGGTGATCTCGGCCAGGCGGCGATGGCGAGGGGTGAGCTCGCCATCCGGGGCCACGGCCCTGGAGAGCAGCAACACGATGCCGGGCCGAAGGCGCTTGCCACCGGCGGCGAACAGGTGCTCGGCGGCCGCCTGCAGGATCGGATGGCCGGCTCCGATCAGGCTGCGCAGATCGGCCAGCAGAGCGTCGAGATCACTCTCCACAGGCTGGAGCAGCTCTGCAACCGTTGCCACAACACCTCCCTTGTGGACAGATCCTAGAAGGCTCAACCCGCCGACCGCAGATCCACCCAGCTCACCTCAGGGCGGTGTCCCAGCCAGCGCTGGGCGGCCGCGGCGAAACTGCTGGCGCAGCCGGTGACGCACACCCGCGAACCCACAGGGGGAGCGTCGGCGGAGCTGAGGGTCTGTTCGGCCTCGGGGGAATCGCCGAGACTGGCCAGCAGCGGCCCCAGGCGTTCCACCGCAGCCAGGGCTGGGTCCACCAGGCGGGTGCCGGGCGGCAGCAGTTGCTTCAGCAGGGGGCGAAGCAGGGGGTAATGCGTGCAGCCCATTACCACGGTATCCACTTCCGCCTGGAGCAGGGGCTCCAGGTAGGTTTCCGCCGCAGCTCGAAGCGCGTCGCAGGCCAGGTCGCCAGCCTCGATCAGAGGAACGAAGGCCGGACAGGCCACCTCCGTGACCCGGGCGGTGGGTCGCACGGCATGCAGGGCGCGGCGGTAGGCGCCGCTGCTGGCGGTGGCCGGGGTCGCCAGCACCCCTACCCGGTCGCTGTGGATCACGGCGGCCACGCTGTCGATCAGCCCCACCACCGGCACCCCCGCCTCAGCCACGGCCACATCGAGGGCCAGGGCGTTGGTGGTGTTGCAGGCCATCACCAGCACATCCACCCCCTGCTGGTGCAGCCAGCGCACCACCTCGCCGGCGATGGCCCGGATGTCCTCCACCGTGCGCGTGCCGTAGGGCACCCGGGCCGTGTCGCCCAGATAGAGGCAAGGGGTGTGGGGGTAACTGGCCTGCACGTGGCGCAGCACGGTGAGCCCCCCCAGCCCGCTGTCGAACAGCCCAACTCGCAGGCTCATCAGCGGCCTCCCAGGAAGTCGAGGATGCCGGCGGCGATGGCCAGGGCCATGCTGCGGCGGAAATTGGCGTTGCCCAGTCGCGGCGCGTCGATGTCGCCGGTGACGAAGCCCATCTCCACCAGCGCCGCCGGCATCACGGCCCGGCGGATCACGAAGAAGCGCCCCGCTTTCACCCCCCGGTTGGGGGTGCCGGCCGATACGGCCATCATGCGGGCCTGCAGTGAGGCCGCCAGGGAGTAACCGGCGTTGCCGGCTCCATCGAAGTAGAAGGTTTCCACACCGTTCACATCCGGCCTGGCCATGCTCAGGGCATTGGCGTGCAGGCTCACGAAGGCCGTGGCGCGGGAACTGTTGGCCAGGGCCACCCGCGGCGGCAGGTCTACATCCACCTCACTGGTGCGGGTCATCAGCACCTGCACTCCGCGGGCCTGCAGCAGCCGGGCCACCTGCAGGCTCACATCCAGCACCACATCGGTCTCGCGCAGGCCGCCGATGCCCACCGCGCCAGGGTCGGGGCCGCCGTGCCCCGGATCGATCACCACCAGATAGCGGCCCCGGGGCACCACCGGCAGACCGTCGGCGGAGAGGGGTGCGGAAGCGGTGGGGAAGGGGGCCCTGGCGGTCCAGGTGGACACCGTGCCAACGCCTTCCAGGTCGCCCTCACCGAGAACGAGGGCGGGCGGGCGGTCGAGGCCCTTGATGTCCATCCGCCAGCGGTCCCGCGCCGTGCCCACCAGGCGCAGGTCGGCGGGGTTGAGCCGGGTCCCGGGCACGAACTCCAGCACCAGCCTGGTGGTGCCGGCGTCGGGGCGGCCGATGCGCACCTCCTGGATCGAGCCGTTGCCGCGGATGGTGCGGCTGCGCCCAGGAGCACCGGGCAGATCGATCCACACCCGCGGCCCCCTGCCGCCCGCGCCGGCCTCGTAGAAGGCCCGCAGCTGCACGTTGGGGCTGGTGCGCAGCTCCAGCTGCCCCTGGCGGCTGATGCGCCAGGCCGCCAGAGTGGATGCCAGCGCCGGCAGATCAGCCAGCAGCAGGGCGAGCAGCAACACGCCCCCGGAAGCGCGGCCTCCCCACTGGCCAAGACGGCGCAGACCTGCCATCAGCGGGCGGCGAACAGGGCCGGACGGCAGTGGCGCAGGCTGGGCATCTGCGCCCGCACCCGCTGGCCATGGCCAGGATCCACCGGGGCCACCGCCAGACCGGGGGCCACACCGGCATCGGCCAGCACCGTGCCCCAGGGGTCGATCACCAGGGCATGGCCGTGGGTGTGGCGGCGGCCGTAGTTCACGCCGGTCTGGGCGGGGGCCACCACGTAGGCGGTGTTCTCGATCGCCCGGGCCTGCAGCAGCACCTGCCAGTGGTCCTTGCCGGTGAAGGCGGTGAAGGCCGCCGGCACCATCAACACATCGGCCCCCTCGCGGGCCAGATGGCGGTAGAGCTCGGGGAAGCGCACGTCGTAACAGATCGAGAGCCCGATCCGGCCCAGCCCCGGCACCTCCACCACCGGCGGCAGCTCCTGGCCAGGCTGCACGGTGGCCGATTCCCGGTAGGTGATGCCGTCGGGAATGTCGACGTCGAAGAGGTGGATCTTGTCGTAGCGGGCGAGCAGCTGGCCTTCGGTGCCCACCAGTTCGGCCCGGTTGCTGGTGAGCCCCTCGCCGGCGGGCACGGGAAAGCCCCCGCCCAGCAGGGTCACCTGGTAGCGCCGGGCCATGGTCACCAGGAAGCGGCTGCAGCGCTCGGCCAGGGCGGGGGCCAGCTCCAGACGCAGGCTGTCCTCGCCCATGAAGGCGAAGTTTTCGGGCAGGCCCACCAACTCGGCGCCGCGGCGGGCCGCCAGTTCGATCTGCTCCTCGGCGGCGGCGAAATTGGCATCCGGATCCGGCGAGCTGGTGAGTTGCACCGCTGCCGCCAGAAAACTGCTCACCCCGAATCCATCTGAACCGGGCCGAACTGTAAGGGACATGCCGGATCTCGCCAGCTCAGGCGGCGCGCAGCACGCCCGGCTCGAACTGCTGGGGCACCACCTGCAGGCTGTCCACGGCGCTGCAGCAGGCGAAATCGGCATCGTGATCACCCAGGCCGATCAGCCGCTGGCCGTGGCTGGCGGCCCGCAGGCAGGTTTCCGGCTCGTGGTGCCACTGGTCCCAGAGGGCCATGGCCGCCAGCATTTCGTCGTTGCCGATGGTCACGCCGCGGTGGGGGGCCACGGCCTGCTCCAGGGCTGCCGAGGCCACCGCCCCCGCCGCCAGGCTGTCCTCCAGGGAATAGGCCCCCTCCCAGCCGCTGCCCACGATCCACACCCGCTCACAGCCCTGCTGCACCAGGCGCCGGGCCACGGCGGCCCGGTTGGGCAGGCAGGCGGTGAGCAGCAGCGGCACCGCCCGCACCGCCGCCAGGGAACGGGTGCCGTTGGTGGTGCTCATGAAGATCCGCCTGCCGCCCACCACCTCGGGGGTCACGGCCAGGGGGGAATTGCCCAGGTCGAAGCCCTCCAGCCTGCTGCCGCCGCGCTCGCCGGCCCGCAGGCGGCGCTCGGCCGGCCAGGCCTGGGCAGCAGCGTTGAGGGCGTCGAGGTCGGCGAAGGCTTCCACGGCCTCGGCGCCGTTGTGCAGAGCCCAGGCAATGGTGGTGGTGGCCCGCAGCACGTCGATCACCACCGCGGCATCAGGGCCGCCCTCGGCCGCGGGCCGCACGGGCGGCACGGCTTCAGAGGTGTGGAAGTAGTGGAGTTGCACGGCCGCAGCAGGCTGGTTGGGTGCGCCACAGTAGGCAGGCCGATGGGCGTGGGTGGCCAGGCCCTGCCGCCGCCCAGCGCCAGCCACCGCCATGACTGCAACCCTCGCCAGCCCGCGCAGCCGCCGTGACCTGCGCGGCTTCCTGAACGTGCTGGAGACCCGCGGCCAGCTGCGCCGGATCAGCGCCCCGGTGGATCCGGATCTGGAGCTGGCGGCGATCGCCG
>JBIIXY010000025.1:0-27539 GCA_044347105.1 Prochlorococcaceae cyanobacterium | reverse complement strand
GCTGCTGGTCCACAGACCCATCACCGGCACGAACAGCATGAAGAAGTGCAGCCAGCGCTTGTTGGAGAAGGCGATCCCGAAGATCTGGCTCCAGAAGCGGTTGGCGGTGACCATCGAGTAGGTCTCTTCTTCCTGGGTGGGCTCGAACGCCTTGAAGGTGTTCGATTGCTCGCCGTCCTCGAACAGGGTGTTCTCAACGGTGGCGCCGTGGATGGCGCAGAGCAGGGCACCGCCGAGGATGCCGGCCACGCCCATCATGTGGAAGGGGTTCAGCGTCCAGTTGTGGAAGCCCTGCAGGAACAGCAGGAAGCGGAAGATCGCCGCCACCCCGAAGGAGGGCGCGAAGAACCAGCTGCTCTGACCCAGGGGGTACATCAGGAAGACGCTGACGAACACCGCGATCGGGCCGGAGAAGGCGATGGCGTTGTAGGGGCGGATGCCCACCAGACGGGCGATCTCGAACTGACGCAGCATGAAGCCGATCAGGGAGAAGGCGCCGTGCAGGGCCACGAAGGGCCAGAGGCCGCCCAGCTGAACCCAGCGCACGAAGTCGCCCTGGGCCTCGGGGCCCCAGAGCAGCAGCAGGCTGTGGCCCATGGCGTCAGCGGGGGTGCTGACGGCGGCGGTGAGGAAGTTGCAACCCTCGAGGTACGAGCTGGCGATGCCGTGGGTGTACCAGGAGGTGACAAAGGTGGTGCCGGTGAGCCAGCCACCCAGCGCCAGGTAGGCGGTGGGGAACAGCAGCAGACCGGACCAGCCGACAAAAACGAAGCGGTCGCGCTTGAGCCAGTCATCGAGGACGTCGAACCATCCCCGCTGGGGCAAGCGCCCTGCAGCGATCGTCATGGAAGGAGCGGGATACCGCGCGATGGTAACAACGTTTCCCGACACCGCGAGGCGCCTCGCAACGGGCTGAAATCCCTGGTCTGAGCTCGTTTCTACCCCCGAAGTCGTCGTTTTCCCAGCGCCATCGCCGCCCGCAGGGCGATCGCCGGACGCCAAGATGGCGCTTCCCCGTTATCAGGAGCTGGATGCCTCCGTCCGACGACCTGCTCGAACAGCCGGTGCTCGGCTCGCGCCGCCCCTCCAACTTGCTTGTGGCCCTGGCGGTGAGCCTGGGAGGGGTGGGTTTTCTGCTCACCAGCCTCTCCAGCTATCTCCACCGCGACCTGCTGCCTGTGGGCCATCCCGCCGAGCTCGACTGGGTGCCCCAGGGCCTGGTGATGGGCCTCTACGGGGTGGCCGCCCTGCTGCTGGCCTCCTATCTCTGGGCGGTGATCGGGATCGATGTGGGCAGCGGCAGCAACCGCTTTGATCGCGCCGCCGGCCAGGCCACCATCTCCCGGCGCGGATTCCGCCAGCGCATCGATGTGGCGATCCCCCTGCGCGACATTCAGGCGGTGAAGGTGGAGGTGCGCGACGGCCTCAACCCTCGGCGCAGGCTGGCCCTCAAGGTTCAGGGCCGGCGCGACCTGCCGCTCACCCGGGTGGGCGAGCCCATGCCCCTGGCCGACCTGGAGCTTTCGGGCGCCCAGCTGGCCCGCTTCCTGGGCGTGCCCCTGGAGGGCGTATGAGCCGTGCATTCTGGTTGCGAGCCCTCCTGCTGGGCAGCCTCTGCCTGGTGGCCAGCGGGGTGATCAGCGGCTGCGCCGCCGAGGGCAACGCCTCGCGGCCGGTGGGCTGCGCCACCGCCAGCACCCCCTGTCTCAGCGGCAGCGCCGTCGTGGCGATGCAGACCACCAAAGGCGAGGTGCGCTTCCAGCTCGACGGCGCCGCCGCCCCCCTCACCGCCGGCAACTTCGTGGACCTGGTGCAGAAGGGTGCCTACAACGGCACGGTGTTCCACCGGGTGGTGCGCCAGCCCTCGCCGTTTGTGGTGCAGGGCGGGGATCCCCTCAGTGCCAACCCGATGACCCCCACCAGTCAGTATGGCCAGGGCAGCTTCATCGAGAACGGCGTGGCCCGCCTGATTCCCCTGGAGATCCGCCTGAAGCAGGATCAGGCTCCCACCTACGGCCGCGAACTCACTGCCCCGGACATCAGCAGGCAGCTGGCTCTGGTGCACCAGCGCGGAGCCCTGGCCATGGCCCGCTCTGCCGATCCCAATTCGGCCAGCGCCCAGTTCTATGTGGCGCTGCAGGCCCTGCCGGAACTGGATGGGCGCTATGCCGTGTTCGGCCGCGTGAGTGAGGGCATGGAGGTGGTCGACCGCATCGAGCAGGGCGACCGGATCATCCGCGCCACCGTGGTGGAAGGGGGCAAACTGGTGAAGGGCGACGCGCCGGCAGCGCCCGGCTCCTGATCTCGGGAAGGCTCAGGCGGGCACGCGCTTGTCGGAGGCGGTGACCTTCAGCCAGGCGGTGTTCACGCCGGAGGCCCGCTCCAGGGCCACTCGGCCGGTGCGGGCGATCTCCAGGATCCCGTAGGGCTCCATCACCTGCTCCAGGGCCACCAGCTTGCCGGGGTCGCCTACCACCTCCAGGGTGAGGGCCTCGTCGGCCACATCCACCACCTTGGCGCGAAACACCTGCACCAGCTCGAGGATCTCGCTGCGCTGGCGGGGCGGGGCCGCCACCTTGAGCAGCATCAGCTCTCGCTCCACGGTAGGAATCGTGGAGAGATCGATCACCCCGAGCACGTTCACCAGCTTGTCGAGCTGTTTGGTCATCTGACCAAGGGTGCGGTCGTCGCCCTCCACCACCATGGTGAGCCGTGACATGCCGCTTTTTTCGGCTGGGCCCACGGCCAGGCTCTCGATGTTGAAGCCCCGCCGGGCGAACAGGCCGGCGATGCGGCTGAGTGCCCCGGATTCGTCTTCCACCAACACCGAAAGGGTGTGCTTCATGGCTGGGGACGATGGGGGAAGGGCGATCCAGCCAAATTACCGGGCCAGCGAAGGCGGCTGGGCGGGGGGCAGATCGGCCAGCCACTGCAGCAGGGTGTGGTTGAAGGCTTCGGCATCCTCGTCGTGGGGGCAGTGACCGCAGCGCTCCAGCACCTGCAGGGGCACCTCCGGCCGGTGGCTGAGGGCCTGCTGGGCCACGCGCAAGGGAACCAGCTGGTCGCGGGCTCCCCAGATCAGCAGCAGCGGCCGCCGCAGCCGCTGCAGCAGGGCCGGTGCCGTGGCGCCATGGGGACGCAGGGCCATGGCGATGCTCATCGCCCGCAGGGCCCGGACGGCGCCGGGCCGTCGGGCGGGCCTGGCGATCAGCCTGTGCAGCTCCTGATCCCCGATCACGGGCGTGGCGTAGGCGCTCTGAATGCCGAGGTCGAGCAGAGGGGAGTGGGCCAGCAGAGGCACCAGCAGTTCCAGGGGCAACAGCCGGCAGAGCAGCCGCACCAGCCAGCGCTTCAGCCGCCGGCGCAGCGGGCCCCGGCGGGATGCCCGGCCCTTGAGATCCATCAGCAGGGTGGGATCGGGCAGGGGTGCCGCCACCACGGCCCGCACCCAGCCAGGAAAGAACACCGCACAGCTCAGGGCCACCAGGCCCCCCAGGGAATGGCCCACCAGCACCGCGGGCTGACCCACCACCTGGGTCAGAAAATCCTGCAGCTGGCGCGCCCACAGCCGGTTGTCCAGGCGCAGGGCCGGCTGGCTGGAGGCGCCGAAGCCGAGGAGGTCGACGCCGTAGACACACCAACCTGCCGCTGCGAGTACGGCGGCATTGCGGCGCCAGTGACCGCTGGCTGCTCCGAAGCCATGCACCAGCAGCAGGGGCGGGTGGCTGGGGTCTCCGAGCCGGCGCCAGTGGCAGCTCTGCCCGCGCCAGATCCACTGGCTGTGGCGACCCCAGCCGGCACTCGCCTTGCCAGGCTGGCCATGGCTGCTGTGCAACTGATTTCTCCTGATTCCGGTTCTGCCGCTCACTATTGCGAAGGGCTGGCCCGTCTGCACCCGGGTGGCGGCTTCTTCCGGCCGGAATCGCGGCCGTCCCGCGACCTGGGCGTGCTGCTGGCTCGCGAGCTGGCGGCAGCGGGCCCGTTGCGGGTGCTGGATGGCATGGCGGGCTGCGGCATCCGTGCCCTGCGCTATGGCCTGGAGGCGGGGGCCGCGGCGGTGTGGGCCAATGACGCCGATCCGGATCGGCTGCCCCTGCTCCGCGCCAACCTGGCTCCCCTGCGCCAGGGCGCCTGCGTCCTGCGCTTGAGCTGCACCACGGCGCAGAAACTGCTGGCGGCCTGTCTGCTGCGTGAGCGCCGCTTTGAGCTGGTGGATCTCGACGCCTTCGGGGCTCCGCTGGCCCTGCTGCCCCTGGCCCTGGAGGCGGTGGCCTTTGATGGCGTGCTCTACCTGGCCAGCAGCGATGGCCGTTCGCCCACGGGCCACGACCGGGTGGCGGCGATCCGCCGGCTGGGGGCGGGAGCCCGGGCCCATCCGGCCAGCTGGGAGCTGGCCCTGCGGCTGCAGCTGGGCGCCGTGGCCCGGGCCGCCTGGACCATGGGCCGTGGCCTCGAGCCCCTGTTCAGCTTCAGTGAGGGGCGCACCTTCCGCACGGCGGTGCGTCTGCGCCGCCGGCCTGGGTCCGGCGAGGAGGGCCTGCTGGGTCTGTTGGCCCATTGCCACGGCTGCGGCGATCAGCAGGTGCAGTCCCTGTTGCGCCTGCGGGGCTGGCAAGCCTGCCTCTGCGCTGCGGAGCAGGCACCGCCGCTGGCGGTGAGCGGCCCGCTGTGGATCGGGGCCCTGCAGCATCCTCCCACCCTTGAGGCGATGGAGCGCCAGGCCCAGGCGTCGCCCACCAGCCTGGCAGCCCCATCCGCCCGCCTGCTGGCCTCCCTGCAGGCCGACCCCGGAGAGCCGGCCCGCTGCTGGCCCCTGGCCGAGATCGGCCGCCGCCTGGGCGGCGGCCCGCCCAGGCTGGAGCGCTTGCAGGCGGCCCTGCGCCTGGGGGGCTACCAGGCCAGAGCCAGCGGCCTGATGCCCGCTCAGATCCGCAGCGACGCCCCCTGGCGGGAGGTGCTGGCACTTGCTCAGGCGGTTGCTGCTAAATAGGAGATCCCTTCAACCGCGCCAGCCCATGGCTTCCGAAATCTTCGGCATTGCCGCCCTGTTCTGGGTGCTGATCCCCGTCGGACTGCTGGGCGGCGCCCTGCTGCTCAAGTTCGCCGATCAGGACTGAGCCGCGCCAGCCCTCACCGGTCAGTCGCCCCGCTCTCACCGGCGGCGAGCGCACCCCTAGGCTCAGGCGCGCTTGAGGGTTGAGCATGCAGGTTCTGGTCGTCGGCGCCACGGGCACCCTCGGTCGTCAGATCGCCCGCCAGGCCCTCGATGCCGGCCACCAGGTACGTTGCATGGTGCGTTCTCCGCGCAAGGCAGCCTTCCTGCAGGAGTGGGGCTGCGAGCTCACCCGCGGTGACCTGCTCGAACCCGATAGCCTCGACTACGCCCTGGAAGGCCAGGAGGCTGTGATCGATGCGGCCACAGCCCGGGCCACTGATCCAGGCAGTGCCTACGAGATCGACTGGACGGGCAAGCAGAACCTGTTCGCTGCCTGCCAGCGGGCCGGGGTGAAGCGTTTGGTGTTTGTGTCGTTGCTGGAGGCGGCCAGGCATCGCGACGTGCCGCTGATGGAGATCAAGGCCTGCACCGAGCAGTGGTTGGAGGCCTCCGATCTCGATTACACGATCCTGCGCGGGGTGGCCTTCATGCAGGGCCTGATCAGCCAGTTCGCCATTCCGGTGCTGGAGAACCAGACGGTGTGGGTCAGCGGCACGCCCACGCCGATCGCCTATATGAACACCCAGGACATGGCGCGCTTTGCGGTGGCGGCCCTCGAACGGCCCGAGACCGTGCGCCGGGCTTTCCCCGTGGTGGGGCCCCGCGCCTGGACCACGGGCGAGATCACCCAGCTGTGTGAGCGCTACACCGGCAAGGACGCCCGTCTGTTCCGGGTGCCGCCGGCCCTGCTGCAGCTGATGCGCGGTGTGACCAGCTTCTTTGAGGCGAGCCTCAACGTGGCCGAACGCCTGGCCTTCGATCGGGTGATCAGCGGTGGGGGGCGCCTGGATGCGCCGATGGAGGAGAGCTATGCCGCCTTCGGTCTGGATCCGGCGGACACCACCACCCTGGAGGACTACCTGCGGGAGTACTACGACACGATTCTCAAGCGCCTGCGGGAGATGGAGGCCGACCTCGACAAGGACGCCAAGAAGAAGCTGCCGTTCTGATCCGGACCGCCCAGAAGCGCCCGCTGGTGCGCCTGTACTATTCGGTGATCCGTCTGTTTCCGGGAGGCTTGTTGAATGTCGGTGGCCCAGATCAAGAACCTGCAGCGGCGCCTGGCCAACCTGGAGAGTGAAGCCTGTGATGAGCTCACCCGGGCCTGTGGCCACGAGCTCTGGCAGAGCCTGGGTTTTGATGCCTTTGACAGCTTGGAGGATCCAGACCGCCGCGCCCGCGCCAACTATTACTACGGGCAGCTGCAGACGGTGCGTGAGTTGCGCGATTGTCTGGCCTGAGGTGGCCAGGCCCCCTTACCCGCCGCCGCCGCCCCGGCCCGATTTCCCGCCGCCGGCCCGGCCGCCCCGTCCAGGTGAGCGCCGGCCTGGGACGGGCCCAAGCAGCACCTGAGCCAGCCGCTGCTCCTCATCGGCGTCGGCAAGGCGCCAGCAGCCGGGCTCCAGCCCCTTGAGGTCGAGGGGCGGCAGGCCGTCCATCAGGTCGATGGCCATGCGGATCAACCGCAGGGTGGGGTAGCCAACGGCAGCGGTCATGCGCCGCACCTGACGGTTGCGGCCTTCGCGCAGCTCCAGTTCCAGCCAGCTGGTGGGCACCTGCAGCCGCTGACGGATCGGCGGTTGGCGCTCCGGCAGGTCGGCGGCCTCCAGCTCCATCTGAGGCAGGGGCCTGACCCGGGCTGGACGGCTGAGCTGCCCCTGCACCATCACCCCGGATCGCAGCCGCTGGAGGGCCTGGCCTGCATCCGGATCGGCGGCGTTCAGATCGCCCTCCACCTGCACCCAGTAGCGGCGCCAGTGGCCGAATGCCGGATCGGTGAGGCGCTGCTGGAGGCGCCCCTGATCGGTGAGCAGCAACAGTCCTTCGCTGTCGGCGTCGAGACGGCCGGCGGCGTAGACCCCGGGACAGGTGATGAAGTCGGCCAGGCAGCCCCAGCGGCTGCCTGCTTCCGGAGTGAACTGGCTCAGCACCCCGTAGGGCTTGTGGAACAGAAGGGTGGTCAGGGGCGTGAGCCGATCATGACTGGCGTGCCTTCCAGAGGTTCACCACACCGATCGAGATCAGCAACAGGCCGAGGTCCATCGACAGGGGAGGCAGCACCATCAGGGGCGGGTTGGAGAAGGTCGACCCTATCGCCGCTGGCCTGGCAGCGTTAGCCGGGTAGGGCGCCGCTTAAGCTGACTGGTATCTCTGAACCGGTTTGAGCAGCGCTGCATGATTGAGACCTCTGGTGTGATCGAAAAGGAACAGGGCAATGGGTTTTACCTGGTGACCCTGGAGCAGCCTGCCGGTCACCAGTGCCTCTGCCGTGCGGCCGGCAAGCTCACCAAATTCCGCATCAAGCTGCTCGCCGGCGACAAGGTGCTGGTGGAGATCAGTCCCTACGACCTCACCCGCGGCCGCATCACCTACCGGGAGCGCAATGCCGGAGCCGCCGGTCCCCGTCCCGGCGGCAACCGACCCGGGGGGCCCCGGCGCCGTTAGGCGTGCACCCCGAGCATCCCTTCGATCGCGGCCTTGAATTCGCTGCGCTGCTTCACCCCCTTGAACTGCTGCTTCAGCTCCTTCTGGAAGAACAGCTGCACGGTGGGCGTGCCGGTCACGCCGGCCTGCTGGGCGATCGCCTGATCGGCTTCGATGTCGATCTCCACGCCCTGGGCGGCGCCACCCAGCTCATCGAGCACCCGTTTGAGCTGGGGCTTGAGCACGTGGCAGGGGCCGCAGGTGGGGGAGGTGTACACCACCAGCAGGGGCTTGCTGCTGTCGTGATAGAGCTTGCGAAGGGCGTAGCTGCCCTTCTGCCAGAGGGCGTTGGCGTCGTAGTTGGCCTCGTCGCTCTCGGCCGTGCGCTTCGTCTCTCCCACCTCCTGGGGCTCCACCGACTCACGCTTCACCTCCACCGCCAGGTTGTGGTGGCTCAGCCAGCGCTCGGCGGCCAGGGCCGCCTGACAGCCGCTGCCGGCGGCGGTGATGCCCTGACGCCACTCGGCGTCGGCCACATCGCCGGCGGCGAACACGCCCTCGATGGTGGTTTCGGGCCGGCCCGGTTGGGTCACCAGATAGCCGTGGCTGTCCACCTCCAGCTGGCCGCGCACCAGGCGGGTGTTGGGGGTATGGCCGATGGCATAGAAGAGGCCCTTCACCGGCAGTTCTTCGGTGGCGCCGCTGGCCACATCACACAGGGTGATCGCTTCGAGCCAGTCCGTTCCACTGCAATCGGCGACCTGACGATTCCAGTGGACGGTGATGGCGGGGTTGGCCAGCACCCGATCGGCCATTGCCTTGCTGGCCCGCAGCTGGCCGGAGCGCACGATCAGGTGCACGTGGTCGCCGTATTTGGTGAGGTAAACGGCCTCCTCGCAGGCGGAGTCGCCGCCGCCCACCACGGCCACCGCCTGGTTGCGGAACTGGGGTGTGGCGCCGTCGCAGATGGCACAGGCGCTGATGCCGCTGCTCCAGAAGCGCTCCTCCTTGGGCAGTCCGAGGCGGTTGGCACTGGCCCCGGTGGCCAGGATCACGCTCTGGGCCTGATAGGTGACGCCATCGGCGGTGATCCGGAAGGGCCGCTGCGACAGATCGATTTCGGTGGCGTCGGCCAGCACCAGGGTGGT
Source organism: Prochlorococcaceae cyanobacterium (assembly GCA_044347105.1). GTDB lineage: Bacteria > Cyanobacteriota > Cyanobacteriia > PCC-6307 > Cyanobiaceae > NIES-981. The sequence continues at coordinate 18,752 of JBIIXY010000025.1, read as the reverse complement.
GCCCCAGCGCTCGGCCTGGGCCTTCATCTTGTCCATCAGCTCCGGACCGAGGATGCCGTCGGGGAAGCCCGGGAAGTTCTCCACGTGGGTGGTGGTCATCAGCTGACCGCCGGGGATGCCGCCGTCCTGGAAGCCCGTGATCATCAGCGGGTTGAGATTGGCGCGAGCGGCGTAGATGGCGGCGGTATAGCCGGCCGGGCCAGAGCCCACGATCACCAGGTTTTCGACCTCCGGGCGTGCGACCTCTGAACGGGAGGCACCAGGAGCTACAGACACAGCTAAAGCGGAGCGACTATGAGTTGAGCCTAGGGGATGGTTGGGGCGGCCGTCGTTTCAGATCTCCAGCAGGCCGTCGGTTTCTGGATTGGACCCCTGAACGCGGCCTGATCCGGGGTAGAGGTCGCCGAGGTTGCGCGGCACCATCAGCACGCTGGGCTCCAGCAGATGGGGGTGGTCCTCCAGGCAGACCAGCCATTCGCGGAATTCCTCGGTGAGGGCGTAGCTCTCCTCGTAGTGCTCGAGTGCGTCGAGGGTGGCCCTGCGGGCCAGGGCCCAGCTCACGGCAACGGTCAATCTGCGATTCACTGCGGCGTCCATGATCCGCTGCCCCCGTTGGTGGCACCACGCTGCCGGGGAGCGCCTGACTCTGGGGTATTGGTTGACACAACGTCGCAAATTTTCTGCACCCGTCTCGGTATTTCAGCCGTTCCGCAGTGACCATTTGTTCGTAATTTGCCGCATTGCTCCAGGAATGCTGCCCTTCTGCTGTGGAGCGGTTCCTGTAATCAGGACGACGAATGTTCGTAACTGGTATAAATTTTCTCATGCAGGGCACATGGTGCGGGGTGCTCATGCCGGTTCGCGGCTCTGCTTGCTGGCCATGGCTCACTGGGCAGGGCTTACTGGGCAAGGCTGTGTTGGGTCGAGAAGCCTGGAAGGAAATGGGGCAATTCCGGCCCCCGCACCCGCAGCAGCGATCCGGCCCGCTCATCGATGGCCTGCAGCGGATGCTGGCCTGCTGCAGGCAACCCATTCCCCGGAACTGTGGCGCTGGCCTGGCGGCAGCTCAGCAGATAGGGCTCACTCAGTGACCAGCTGCGGGCATAGCGGATCAGCAAGGGGTCGGCCGGGGCGTACACATAGGACGCCAGGCGGGGGATCGGTTCCTGGCGCGCCCGTTCAACCTCCATGCGCACGGCCCGGGTGATCGCCTGCACGAAGCGGCTGCGGGTCACCACAGTGGTGAGGTAGGCCACCACCCGCACCCGCGGCGCATCGAACCCTTCGGCGCACATGTCGATGCTCACGAGCCAGTCGGCCTGCCCGGCCCGGAAGGCGGCCAGGCGCTCGGCAGCCCCGGGATCCTGGGAGTGCACCAGATGCACCGCGTCACCCTGCTCCCGCAGCAGCGCGCTGATCTGCTCAGCGTGGGCGATGTCCCGGGCGATCACCAGGCCGCCGGCCCCGGGATGCTGGTGCTGCCGCAGCCGCTCCAGCCGACGCCTGGCCTCCAGCAACAGGCGCAGGGCGATGCTGCTGCCGTCGCCGAGCCGGATGGCGCGCCGCAGGTTGCGGGCCCGCCAGCTCTCCCGGCTCTCGGCTGAGAGGGGGGAGGTTTCGCAGTCGCCGCTGCCGTCGCCGTCGGCGGCGGGGCGGCCATGGTCCACCCATCCGTCCTGAAAGCGGAATTCCAGCGGCCGCACGTCGCCGGCGCTGATCAATTGCCGTGGCTCCACGGAGAGGTCCGGCACGATCCGCTCCACGATCTCCTCCCCCTGCCGCACGCGTTCACGCCGGGCCGCACAAAACGCCAGGTTGTCGGCCCGGAACGGCGTGCCCGTGAGGCCGAGACGCAGGGCGGCCGAAGCGGTGAGGCTGCTGAAGGCGTGGCCCCAGGCGGCGGCCTCGGGTTCATCCGGATCCAGGCCCAGATGGTGCACCTCATCGGCGATCGCCAGCCAGCGGCCGGGAGTGCCGCTTACCCCATGGCGCTCCAGCAGCGGTCGCTGGCGGGTGGCGCACTGGTAGCTCAGCAACTGCCCATCCCAGCCCGGATCGTCGCCGTCGGGGGGGGCATCCCAGTCGCGCAGCCGCAGCCCAAGCCGGGTTGCCGCCTGATGCCACTGCAGACCGATCGAGGTGCGATGGCAGAACACCACGAACCGTTGCAACCGGCCCTCCCGCTGCAGCTGGCGAAAGCTCAGCAGGGCTCCCAGGGTCTTGCCCGCGCCCGGGCCAGCGTGGATGAGCACGTCCTGGCCCCCCTGCCGTGGCTGAACCAGGCGAGCCCGCAGCAGTTGGATCAACTGGCGTTGCCACTGGCGGGGCTGCACATCCAGCCGTCGTGGCGCCGTGTCGCCAGGCCTGGGCTGCCCCCCGAGCTGAAAGGAGAAAGGCGCGGGCGAGGGGTCCATGGCGGCCATTGAGGGGACGGGTGCCCGCATTGGGCCGGTTCGATGAGTGATCTGGCCTATGGGCGGCTGGGCAGGCCTGCCTAGCTTCGGGCCAGATCCTGGGGTTCCGGCCCCTGCTCACATGGCCCATCCCGATGATGTGCGCTTGCGCCGTGGCGACGGCCGCGAGAATGACCCCGCCGCTGGGATCCGGAGGCATCTCAGCCGCTGCTGGCGGCATGAGTGTGACATCGATCCCCTGATCCTGAGGGCCCGCCGGCTGCGCCAGCGAGGGTTCAAAGGGTTGGCGCGCTGCCTGGAACAGGAATTGCTGCCCCTGTTCTGACCAGGCCGGCCGATCCATTTGTGGGTCCATGCCCACAAATGGACGGAAAAGGTTGCCGTCGCGGGCCGCTCGGCCCCCAAATGGTCTGAGTACGACTGTGCTGTCGTTGACCCAATTGCTCATTCCCAGGGAGGGTCGTCCGGGTGAAACCCGGGTTGCGGCCAGTCCCGAAACCGTGGAGCGCTTCTGCGCCCGCGGTCTGCGGGTTGGCGTGGAGACCGCCGCCGGCGCTGCGGCCGGCTTCTCGGATCAGGCCTACACCGAGGCGGGCGCCGAGATCCTGCCAGCCGGCCATGCTGCCTGGGCCAAGGCGGATGTGGTGCTGTGCGTGCATCCGCCTGAACCAGAGCAGCTCCAGCAGCTGCACAGCGGCGCCCTGCTGATCGGCCTGCTGGCGCCCTACGGGGCCCATTCCCTGGCTGAGCAGCTCAACGGCCGGCGGGTGTCCTCCCTCGCCCTGGAGCTGCTGCCCCGCATCAGCCGGGCCCAGACGATGGATGTGCTGTCGTCCCAGGCCAACATCGCCGGTTACAAGGCGGTGCTGCTGGCGGCAGCGGCCCTCAACCGCTACGTGCCGATGCTGATGACCGCCGCCGGCACGATTCAGCCGGCCCGTGCACTGATTCTGGGGGCCGGTGTGGCCGGGCTGCAGGCGGTGGCCACGGCCCGGCGGCTGGGGGCCGTGGTCACGGTGAGTGATGTGCGTCCTGCGGCCCGCGAGCAGGTGGAATCCCTGGGCGGCCGTTTCCTGGCGCCGCCGGAGCAGGTGCCGGCCCCCGCCGAACAGGGGGGCTATGCCCAGGCCGCCAGCGAGGCCTTCCTGGAGGCCCAGCGCCAGCAGCTCTGTGAACAGCTGGCCCTGGCCGACATGGTGATCTGCACCGCCCAGGTGCCCGGGCGAAAGGCCCCGCGCCTGATCAGTGAGGCGATGCTGGATCACCTGCGTCCCGGCTCGGTGGTGGTGGACCTGGCCGTGGCCCAGGGCGGCAACTGTGCGGGCACAGTGCCCGGCCAGACCGTGGAACGCCAGGGCGTGATCCTGATCGGCGCCGATGCTCTGCCCTGCAGTGTGGCCCAGCACGCCAGTGCTCTCTATGCCCGCAACCTCGCGGCCCTGTTGGAGCACATCCTGGATACCCCTCCGGCAGCAGAGCTTGGACCTGAACTCAACCAGGACGACCCGATCGTGGCTGGTTGCCTGTTCACCCACGCCGGTGACTGCCTGCGACACGACGTGCTTGGCGAACCCGTTTCCCGGGTGCTGGAGGTGGCGGCATGAACGACCTCAATCAGGCCCTCTGGGTGTTGCTGCTGGGCAGCCTCCTGGGGCTGGAACTGATCGGCAAGGTCCCCCCCACCCTGCACACACCGCTGATGAGCGGAGCCAATGCCATTAGCGGCATCACCGTGCTCGCCTCGCTCACCCTGATCCTTCAGGCCGATGGCAACACCGCCCTGCTGGTGCTCGGCTCGGCGTCTCTGGCCTTTGCCCTGTTCAACGTGGTGGGAGGTTTCCTGGTCACCGACCGAATGTTGGCGATGTTCTCGCGCAAGCCCGCCAAATCCCCATCCCCATCCCGGAACGACTCCTGATGACCGTTGACGTAGCCCTTGGCTGGGCGATTGATCTGCTGGCGGTGCTGCTGCTGGCCCTGGGACTCAAGGGCCTCTCCAAGGTGCGTTCGGCCCGCTCCGCCAACGGACTGGCTGCCCTGGCCATGGGCCTGGCTGTGCTGGGCCTGCTGATCCAGTCGCCGCTCACGCCTCAGGCCTGGCTGTGGATCGCCATCGGCACCGCCCTCGGTGGTTTGGCCGGCCTGTTCACTGCCCAGCGCGTGCCGATGACGGCCATGCCCGAGACGGTGGCCCTGTTCAACGGCTGTGGAGGCATGGCTTCCCTGCTCGTGGCCCTCGGGGTGGCCCTTTTCCAGCAGTCCGGTGGCCTGGTGGAGACCATTTCGATCGTGGTTTCCGTGTTTGTGGGCGCCATCACCTTCAGCGGTTCCGTGGTGGCCATGGGCAAGCTGCAGGGCTGGATCGGCACCCCAGGCTGGACCCAGGGCCAGGTGCGCCATGGCATCAATATTTCTTTGGCAGTGGCGGCTCTGGTGGCGGCGATCGCCCTGCCAGGGAATCCGGCCGGGGAGGCTCTCTGGATTCTGGTGGGGGCCTCCACCCTGCTGGGCATCGGCGTGACTCTCTCGATCGGAGGGGCCGACATGCCGGTGGTCATCTCCCTGCTGAACAGTTATTCGGGGGTGGCCGCCGCTGCCGCCGGTTTTGTGGTGGGCAGTCCGCTGCTGATTGTGGCCGGCGCCATGGTGGGCGCCGCCGGCCTGATTCTCACCCAGGTGATGTGCACGGCGATGAACCGCTCGCTGCTCAATGTGCTCTTCGGCGGGGCCCTCGGCGGCGCTCCGGCGGGACACGTGGGCGGTGGCGGTGACGAGGCCGGCTACACCCGCATCACCAGCTGCAGCGCCGAGGAATGCGCCCTGGCCCTGGAGGGAGCTGAGCGAGTGGTGTTTGTGCCCGGCTATGGCCTGGCTGTGGCACAGGCCCAGCATGCCCTGCGCGAGCTTGCCAAGCTGCTAGAGGCCAAGGGGGCCGAGGTGAGTTATGCCATCCACCCGGTGGCAGGCCGCATGCCCGGCCATATGAACGTGCTGCTGGCCGAGGCCGACGTGCCCTACGAGCAGCTGGCTGAGATGGATGCCGTCAATCCCGAATTCCCGCGCACCGACGTGGTGATCGTGCTGGGCGCCAACGATGTGGTGAATCCGGACGCCAAGAACGATCCCACCAGCCCCCTGTACGGCATGCCCGTGCTGGAGGTGGATCGCTCCCGCCAGGTGTTCGTGGTGAAGCGCAGCCTGGGAGCCGGCTACGCCGGCATCCGCAACGCCCTGTTCGAGTTACCCCAGACGGCCATGGTGTTCGGCGACGCCAAGGCGGTGCTCCAGTCGCTGGTGAGCGAGCTGCGCAGTGCCGGATGATCGTCTGCTGAAACTCTGGCATGCCATCGCCAACCCATTGGCCGCCTCCACCACCCGTCATCCCTTTTCAACAGCGCTGGCCCTGGATCGGTCCCGACCTGCAGACCATCCGCGACACCGTGCATCCCGACCGGTTGCCCGCCGACCAGGGCAAGCCCTGGACGGTACCCCTGGACGATGGGGGCCGTCTGCTGCTGCTGGAAGACCGGCCTGAGCAGCCCTTGCCCAGGGCCTGGGTGCTGCTGGTGCATGGGCTGGGGGGAAGCAGTGGCCGGCCGGGGGTGCGCCGGCTGGCCCTGGCGCTGCTGCAGCAGGGTTTCGGGGTGTGGCGCCTCAACCTGCGCGGTGCCGGCAAGGGTCGTGATCTGGCAACGGGCACCTACGCGGCGGCCTGCAACAGCGACCTGCTGCCCGTGCTCGCAGCGGCGCGCCTACGGGCCGCCGGATTGCCTCTGCTCGGGGCAGGTCTGTCTCTGGGTGGAACGGTGCTGCTCAACGCCCTGCTGGAGCGGCCGGCTGGCCTCGACGCTCTGGCCTGTGTCAGCAGCCCCCTGGATCTGGACGCCTGCGCCAACCAGATCGATGCGCCACGCAACCGCCTGTATCAGCGCGTGTTGCTGCGGGGGCTGATCCGCCAGACCCTGGCCGATCGTCAGGCCCAGAGCCTGGTTGAGCCGTTGCGCACACTGCGCTCGATCCGCCAGTTCGATGCGGCCGTGACCGCACCGCGTTGGGGCCATTCCACGGTGGACGACTATTACAGTCGGGCCTCGCCATTGCCGAGCCTGCTCAGTGGAGCTGCCCTGCCGGCCACCTTGCTGATCCATGCCCTGGATGATCCCTGGGTGCCGGCCGCGTCGGTTCTGTGCCTGCAGGCGAAGGCACCACCATGGCTGACCGTGTGCCTGCCCAGCCATGGGGGCCACAACGGTTTTCACTCCCTTGCTCGCGGGGGTGAAGCGGGGAAGGCCAGCTGGGCCGACCGCTGGCTGGCGGGTTGGCTCAAGGCTGCATCCGGCAGCTAGCAGCATGGCGCCAAAGTGCTCGTAGAGGGTGCCCCCATCGAGCATGAACTTGCGTCCTTTCACATCGGCTGGGTCATAGCCAACGGCGTCCTCGAGCCGCTTAGCAGGACAGAAGAGCCTGCGGTTGCCAGGCATGTGACTGAGGGCTTTGATGTGATCTCCCTTGGCATTGAAGATCCCCTAGCTGTAACGGATGGCCCAGTCCTTGCTGTCGCGATGATTGAAGTGACGGGGGATCACGCTTGGGTTCTCCTCCATGATCAGCGGATCCGGTGCAATCACCTCGGATTCGCCGAACAGAGATCGATGATTGCCAGGGATTTCCAGCAGCGAACGCAGCATCTCCATCAATCGCTTTCGTAGGCTCTTGCTGTGAGGCTGCCATAGGGTTCCTGTGATGTCGGGTGCAGATCGCGGCTTTCGCGAAGGGCGTAATCACGCACGACCCAGTCGGCAATCGGGTGTCCCTCAAGCACGTGCTCACGCAGAATCCGCATGATGCGCTCCGGCGTCACGCCGCCGTACACCACCCCATCCGGCCACACCAGCAGCACGGGGCCCTCAGTGCAGATGCGCAGGCAATCGGCCTTGCTGCGCAGCACAATGCCGCCGGCGCGTGCCGGATCCTCCAGGCCCAGCTCGCGTACCAGCTGCTTGAGCACGTCCCAGCTGGCGGCACCAACGGCCGGATCGGGGCAGCAAAGTGCCTTGGTGGGGGTGGCGCAGAGCAGCAGATGATGGCTCACCGGGATGGAACCGGAGGCTCTCCGCGGGGAGGGCTGGGGACTCCTGGACAAGTTTGACGGATCCATGGGCGGACGATTCAGGCCGGCAGCGCAGCTGGGGGCTGGACATGGGGGGCGTCCCGCCGAGTGGCGCTCAGCCGGGCAGCAGCTTCACGCACCGCCGCACGGCTCCAGGCGTCCACAGCCAGCACGTCGTCCAGAGAGGGATTGGCGCTGAGGTCGGCCTTGTGGCGATCACACACCCCGTCGATCAGGCGCGGAATATCGAGGAAGTGAACCTGCTCCGCGAGGAAGAGGGCCACGGCCTGTTCATTGGCGGCGTTCATCACCGCCGGCATCGTGCCGCCGGCGCGACCGGCCGCGTAGGCCAGCTCCATGCAGGGGTAGCGGGCCGGGTCGGGGGCGCGGAAGGTGAGCGAACCCACTTTGGTGAGGTCGAGGCGGCGCCAGGGGGTGTGCAGCCGCTCCGGCCAGCTGAGGCAGTAGAGGATCGGCAGCTTCATGTCGGGCCAGCCAAGCTGGGCCAGCACCGAGGAATCGGCCAGTTCCACCATCGAATGGATGATCGACTGCGGGTGGATCACGATCTCGATGTGGTCGTAGTCGAGGCCGAACAGGTAGTGGGCCTCGATCACCTCCAGGCCCTTGTTCATCAGCGAGGCTGAATCCACCGTGATCTTGCGCCCCATGCTCCAGTTGGGGTGGCTGGTGGCATCGGCCACCGTGGCCTTGTGCAGATCGGCGGGGTCCCAGTCGCGGAAGGCGCCGCCGCTGGCCGTGAGCTGGATGCGGCGCAGGCCCGGGGTGGGGGTGCCAGTGCTCAGGCGTGCCGTTTCGGCGTAGGGGGTGCCCTGCAGGCACTGGAAAATGGCGGAGTGCTCGGAATCGGCCGGCAGCAGGCGCGAGCCGCTCGTCTCCAGCTCGGGCAGCACCACCGGGCCGGCGGCGATCAGGGTCTCCTTGTTGGCCAGGGCCAGGTCCTTGCCGGCGCGGATGGCGGCCAGGGTGGGCAGCAGGCCGGCGCAGCCCACGATGCCGGTCACCACAAGGTCGGCACTGGGCCAGGCGGCCGCGGCCTCCAGGCCTTCGGGGCCGCCCAGCAGTTCGGGCAGGCGGGCCGGTCGGGCGGCGGGCTCCAGGGCCTGGAGGCGCTCGCGGAGTTCGGGGATCCGCTCGGCATCGGCCAGGGCCACGGCTTCAGGCGCGTGGCGCTGGATCTGGGTGATGAGCAGGTCGAGGTTGTTGCCGGCGGTGAGGGCCACCACCTGGAAGCGATCCGGGAACTCCTCGGCGAGCTCCAGCGTCTGGGTGCCGATCGAGCCGGTGGAGCCGAGCACGGAGAGGGCTTTCACGGCGGGGCTCCTGGTTAGTGGGGAACCAGTGTCCCACCGGGTGCCCCATCGACCAGGATGCCCCCCATTCGCATGCCCAATCGTCATGGACCAAGCCCCTGACCGCCCGTCCGCGCCGGGCTGGCCCTACGTGCTCGGCTGCGGCCTGGCCATGGGCGCCGCCGATGTGGTGCCCGGGGTGAGTGGCGGATCGATGGCTTTCATCATGGGCATCTATGGCCGGCTGCTGGAGGCGTTGGCTGGCTTTGATTTGGAGCTGCTTCGTCTGCTGGGTCAGGGCCGCTGGTCAGCGGCGGCGGCCCGGGTGCACCTGGGTTTTCTGGTGCCGCTGCTGGCAGGGATCGCCGGCTCGGTGCTACTGCTGGTGCGGCCGATCACCTGGCTCTACACCGCCCACCCCGTGTGGCTGTTCGCCTTCTTTTTCGGGTTGATTGTGGGCTCGATCGTGCTGATTGCCCGCCACGCCCACTGGGGCGCCAGCGGCCTGGTGGCGATGGCGGTGGGCGCCGCAGCTGCCCTGGTGTTCGTCACCCGGGTGCCCGTGACCATGCCCCACGATTCCTTCACCCTTTTCTGGAGCGGGGCGGTGGCAATCATGGCGATGATCCTGCCCGGAATCTCCGGCTCGTTCCTGCTGCTGGTGCTGGGTCAGTACCAGCACGTGATGGAGGCGGTGAAGGGGCTTGATCTCGCCACCCTGGTGCCCTTTGCCCTTGGCTGCGCGATCGGTCTGGCGGCCTTCGTGCGTTTGCTGCGCTGGCTGCTGGAGCGCTGGCACGGCCAGACCGTGGCCCTGCTGGTGGGGGTGATGGCCGGCTCGCTCTGGAAGATCTGGCCCTTCCGCACCGTGCTGGAGAGCACCACCAACGCCAAGGGCAAGCTCGTGGTGCTGCGCGATGCCCTGGCCGCGCCCCCCGATGGCGGCGCCCTGCTGGCGGCGCTCGCGCTGGCAGCCTTCGGCGTGCTGCTGGTGGTGGGCCTGGAGTGGCTGCAGCAGCGGGCGGGCCTGGCGGAGATGGGTGGCTGAAGACCTCCTGGCCCCGGATCGCCACCCACCGCTCGCCCCCCGCTTTGAGCCCCAGCTGCTTTGGAGTGATCCCTGGCTGCTGGCTCTGGCCAAACCGTGCGGCCTGCTCAGCCAGCCCGGCCTGGGGCCCGAGCTGGCCGATTCCCTGATCAGCCGGGCCCAGTGCCGCTGGCCCGGGGTCCGGCTGGTGCACCGCCTCGACCGTGACACCTCCGGCCTGATCCTGCTGGCCCGCGATGCGCACAGCCACCGGCTCCTGAGCGCGGCCTTCGCCGAACGACGGGTGCGCAAGACCTACCTGGCCCGGGTGCACGGGGTTCCGGCTGCCCGCGGCGGCTGGATCGACCAGCCCCTGGCCCGCATCGCCACCCGGCCGCCCCGTTACGGCGTGGTGCCGGTTGCCCTTGGTGGCAAGCCGGCCCTCAGCCGCTGGCGCCGGCTCGACCGGTTGGTTCAGCATCGTGGTCATGGCTGGTGCCAGCTTGTGCTGCAGCCCCACACCGGCCGCTCCCATCAGCTGCGGGTGCATCTGGCCTGGCTGGGCCATCCGCTCCTGGGGGATCCGCTCTATGGCGATCCCCGGGCGGATGGCCTGCTCCAGGTGCAGCGCCTCCAGCTGCATGCCGCCGCCCTGCGCCTGCGGCACCCGATCACCGGGCAGCCGCTGCGCTTGCGATGTGCCGGAAACTGGGGCGATCTCTGACGCCGTAACCGTGCCTCACATCAGCAGCAATGGATTCAGCAGGGCAAACCGTGGCGATCCACCCGAGCGCTGGGGTTCTGGCCTGGACTTCGTGCTGGCGGCGGCGGGCAGCGCCGTTGGGCTGGGCAATCTCTGGGGCTTCGCCTACCGCGCCTCCCAGGGAGGCGGGGCGGCCTTTGTGCTGCTCTATCTGCTGATTGTGCTGCTGGTGTGTCTGCCGGTGCTGGTGGCCGAGATGGTGCTGGGCCGCAGCACGGGCCACTCCCCCCTGCTGGCGCCGATCACTGCCGGTGGGCGCCGCTGGCAGCCCCTGGGCTGGCTGTTCCTGGCCGCAGCGGTGGGGATCCTGTCGTATTACGCCGTGTTGATGGGCTGGACGGGACGCAGCCTGCTGCATGCCCTGCTCAGCCCCCTGCCCGCAGACATGGCCGCTGCCCAGGACTACTTCTCTGCGATCAGCAGCGGTGGCGATGCGCTGCTCGGCCACCTGTTCAGCCTCGGCCTCACCGGCCTGGTGGTGGCAGCGGGCATCCGCGGCGGCATTGAGCGGCTCAGCCGCTGGGGCATGCCGCTGCTGTTTCTGCTGTTGCTGGGGCTGGCCCTCTGGGCAGCCGCCCTGCCGGAGGCGCGCCAGGGATACGCCACCTTCCTGCTGCGCTGGGATGCCAGCAAGCTGCTCGATCCGGCCACGATCCGCAACGCCTTCACCCAGGCCTTCTTCTCGATCGGCACCGGCATCGGCGCGATCCTGGCCTACGCCGCCTATCTCGATCGGCGCAGCGGTATCCCTGGCGAGGCCGCGGCGGTGGTGGGCATGGACACGGCCGTGGGCCTGATGGCCGGCTGCGTCACCTTCCCGGTGGTGGCCAGCTTCGGCCTGGGGAATGCGGTGAGTGGCAGCACGGTGGGCGCTCTGTTCATTGCCCTGCCCACTGGCCTGGCCTCGCTGGGGGCAGCGGGCCGCCTGGTGGCGGTGCTGTTCTTTGCCCTGGCTTACATCGCCGCGATCACCTCGTCGGTTTCACTGCTGGAAGTGCCCGCCAGTTCGTTGATGGACCGTCTGGGCTGGAGCCGCCGCCGGGCCGTGTGGCTATGCGTGGCACTGATTGCCGTGATCGGCCTGCCCTCGGCCCTGGATGTGGGGGTGCTGGAGCGGATGGATGCCCTGTTTGGCGGCGTGCTTCTTCTGGCCGGTGGTCTGGCGATGGCGCTGCTGCTCGGCTGGCAGGTGCCGGACCGCTACCGCACCGACCTGCTCGAGGCGGGCAGCGAGGCGCGTCAGGTGCGGGCCCTGCTCTGGGCGCTGCGCTGGATCTCGCCCCCGGCGATCGGACTGGGCCTGGTGGTGTCGCTCAGCGATCTGCTGCGCAGCTGGGCGGGCTGAGCTGGGGCCTGCGCTTGCGCGAGGATGCCGCCATGAGCATCTTCCAGCGCTGGAACTTCATCGAGCGGGCCCGCTTGGAGCGCCAGCTCTGGGAGGCCTTTGAGCGCGGCGACGACCTGGAGGCCATGGTGCAGGAGTGCCGCGATGCCGTGGAGGGCGGAGACCGCCAGCGCAGTTTTCAGCTGGAGGTGTGGACCTTCACCCTGGCCCGCATCCGCCGGATCGAACGGCTGATGCGCGACCAGCAGCGGCCGAAGGGCTGAGTTGGGCGACTCAGCTCCGCAGCCATTCGGTGACGCCGCCGGGTCGGTCGATCAGCTCGATGCCCTGGCCCTTGAGCTGGTCGCGGATGCGGTCGGCGGTGGCGAAGTCGCGGCTGGCCTTGGCGGCCTGGCGCTGGGCGATCAGGGCTTCAATCTCAGCCGTGTCGGGTCCAGCGGCAGTCCCTTGGGCTGCAGCCCCAAGGGGCTCGGGACGGAGGCCCAGCACGGCGGCCAGTTCCTCCAGCAGGGCAGCGCGGCCGCGCAGTTCGGGCATTTCGGCCTCCTCGGCTGCGGCCTGATCGCCGCGCTCCAGCCGGTTGGCCAGGGCGCGCAGGGGCCGGGCCAGCTCGAACAGCACCGCCAGGGCGGCGGAGGTGTTGAGGTCGTCGTCCATGGCTGCCGCGAAGCGGCCTCGGGCTTCGGCCAGCTCGGCGGGGAGCCCGGCCGGATCGCTGGCCGGCTGGGCGGGGCTGATGGGCGCCAGCTGGCTGCCTTCGGCCGCGAGCCCCAGGGCGGCGTTGAGGCCCTTCCAGCCGGTGGCGGCGGCCTCCAGGGCTTCGGCGGTGAAGTCGAGCGGTTTGCGGTAATGGGCCTGCAGCACGAACAGGCGCAGGGTCATCGGCGACACGCCTGAATCGAGCAGGGCGCGAATGGTGGTGAAGTTGCCGAGCGACTTGCTCATCTTTTCGCCGCCCACGTTCACCATGCCGTTGTGCAGCCAGATGTGGGCCAGCTGCTTGCCCGTGGCCGCCTCCGACTGGGCGATCTCGTTTTCGTGATGCGGGAACACCAGATCGGCGCCGCCCAGGTGGATGTCGATCGTGTCACCCAGTTCCTCGCGCACCATCGCCGAGCATTCGATGTGCCAGCCCGGCCTGCCCGGCCCCCAGGGAGATTCAAAACTGGGTTCGCCCGGCTTGGCCCCCTTCCAGAGGGCGAAGTCGAAGGGGTGCTGCTTGCGGGCTTCCTCTTCCGTGGCCACGCGGCCAGCGGCATTGTCCTGCTGTTCGGCCAGATCGCGGCCGGAAAGCTTGCCGTAGCCGGCGTGTTTCATCACGGCGAAATACACATCGCCGTCGGCGGAATAGGCGGCGCCCCTGGCCTCCAGCTCTTCGATCAGGGCTCGGATCGCCCCCAGGCTCTGCGTGGCGCGGGGCATGCGATCGGCCGGCAGGATGTTGAGCCGCGCCATGTCGGCCACGAAGGCTTCGATGTTGCGCTCGCTCACCGCTTCCATCGAGCTGCCTTCCGCGGCGGCCCGATTGAGAATCTTGTCGTCGATGTCGGTGTAGTTCTGCACGAAGGTGACGGCGTAGCCGCTCCAGATCAGGTAGCGGCGCAGCACGTCCCAGTTGATGTAGCTGCGGGCGTGGCCCAGGTGGCAGAGGTCGTACACCGTGACCCCGCAGCAGTAGATGCTCACCCGGCCGGGGGTGATCGGCCGGAACGCTTCCACGCGCCTGGTGAGGGTGTTGCTGAGCTGCAGGGTCACGGCTGCCGGCCGGCTGGAACCGGATCGTGCCATAGCGGGCTGGAGCGGTCTCATTGCGGCAGCCGCGCAGCCCAGGATTGGCAGGCTGGTTCCCCGCTGCGCGCGCCAGCACCATCCCGCCCCTCTGCCCGATCGCCATGTTTCTGCTGAGCAAGCTGCTGCCGCTGCTGGTGCTGCCCCTGGGCCTGGCCCTGCTGCTTCTGCTTTATGGCGTTCTCAGGTCGAGGCGCTGGCCTGCCCGGCTTGCCTTGTTGATCCTCTGGCTGTTTGCCACCCCCCTTACAGCCGAGGGGCTCTGGCGCAGCCTGGAGTGGCCGCACCGGCGCCAATCAGCGGCTGCCGTGCTGGCCGGACCTGCCCGCCCGCCGTTGTCAGCTGTGGTGGTGCTGGGGGGCGGACGCCATCCGGCGCCGGGCCCGGCCCGGGTGAGCGAGTGGGGTGATGCCGACCGCTTCTTCGCCGGCATCGAGGCTTACCAGGCGCTGCGTCAGCAGGGCCAGCGCCCGCTGCTGGTGTTCACCGGTGGCTGGTGGCCTACCCAGCCGGATCTGCCGCCCGAGGGTGATGTGCTGCGCCAGCAGGCGATTGGCCTCGGGCTGCCGCCGGCGGATCTGCGCAGCACGGCCCGGGTGCGCAACACGGCCGAGGAGGCGCGGGAGATCGCCGCCCAGCTGCCCGCCGGCAGCGCTGTGATGCTGGTGACCTCCGCCTTCCACATGGCCCGCGCCCAGCGGCTGTTCGAGCGCCAGGGATTGCGGGTGCTGCCGCTCCCGGTGGACTTCCAGGCCACGGGCAGTTGGGCGGGCCAGCCGCTGGCGGATCCCCTGCGTTATCTACCGTCGGCGGGTGGGCTCGACAGCAGCAGCCGGGCCCTGCGGGAGTGGCTCGGGCGGCTGCTGTATGGGGTGCGCTGAAGGCCTGGCCTATTTGGCCTCCATCCAGTTGGGGCCCACGCCGGTTTCCACCACCAGGGGCACGCTGAGCGCGACGGCCTGCTCCATGGTGTCACGCGTGAGGGCGAGCACCGGTTCCAGCGCTTCCGGGGCGGCCTCCAGCACCAGTTCGTCGTGCACCTGCAGCAGCAGCCTGGCCGGCAGGCCGCTCTCGCCCAGGCGCCGGTGCAGCTGCACCATCGCCAGCTTGATGATGTCGGCGCTGGAGCCCTGGATCGGCGCATTGGCTGCCGCCCGCAGCTGCTGGGCCTCCATGCCACCGCGCCGGGCGGTGTCCAGGTCGATCTCCAGGGGATCCTTGCCCAGCAACCGGCCCAGGCCGCCGGGATCGAAGGCGAAGGGGCGCCGCCGTCCCAGGATCGTTTCCACGTAGCCCTGGCTCAGGGCCAGCCGTTCCTGCAGCTCCAGGAAGGCGAACACCTTCGGGTAGCGCTGTTTGTACTTGCTGAGGAAGTCCTTGGCCTCGGCCTGACTCACGCCGGTTTCGCGCGCGAAGCGCTGGGCGCCCATGCCGTACACCACCCCGAAGTTGATCGTCTTGCCCAGACGCCGCTCGTCGGGCGTGATGGTGTCCTTGTCGAGCAGCAGCCTGGCCGTGAGGGCGTGCACGTCGTCGCCCGTGCGGTAGGCCTCCACAAGGGCTTCTTCTCCCGAGAGGTGGGCCAGGATGCGCAGCTCGATCTGCGAATAGTCGGCGCTGATCAGCGACCAGCCCTCCTGGGGCAGGAAGGCCTTGCGGATGCGCCGGGAAAAGTCCGTGCGGATGGGGATGTTCTGCAGGTTGGGGTTGCTGCTGGAGAGCCGCCCGGTAGCGGTGACGGCCTGGTTGAAATCGGTGTGCACCCGGCCGGTTTCAGCCTCCACCAGGGCCGGCAGGGCATCCACGTAGGTGCTCTTGAGCTTGCTGAGGGTGCGGTGCTCCAGCACCAGCGGCACCACCGGGTGGTCGGCCTCCAGCTTCTCCAGCACGGTGGCATCGGTGCTCCAGCCCGTTTTGGTGCGCCGGCTCTTCTTGCGATCCAGGCCGAGGGTTTCGAACAGCAGCTCGCCCAGCTGTTTGGGAGACGCCAGGTTGAAATCGACGCCGGCGGCCTGCTTGGCTTCGGCCTCCAGGCGCTCCAGGGTGGCTTTGAGTTCCTCGCTGAGTTCGCCCAGGTAGGCGGTGTCGATGCGGATGCCGGTGGCCTCCATGGCCGCCAGCACCGGCTCCAGCGGCAGCTCCAGCTGCTCCAGCAGCAGCGGCAGCTTGTCGCCCAAGGCCGCCAGTTGCTCCCGCAGCAGCGGCGTGAGCCGCCGGGTGAGGTGCACGTCCATGCCGCAGTACTGGGCGGCGGCCTCCACCGGCACGGTGGCAAAGGTGGCGCCTTTGGCCACGAGTTCGCCGTAGCTGGTGGGCCGGAAGCCGAAGTTGCGCTCGGCCAGCTCCTCCAGGCCGTGTTTGGCATTGGCGTCGCGCAGGTAATCGGCCAGCAGGGTGTCCATCACCACCCCCTCCAGCGGCAGGCCGTGGCGCAGCAGGATCAGACGGTCGTACTTGGCGTTCTGCAGTGTTTTCGGGTGCTGGGCGCTGGCCAGCCAGGGGGCCAGGGCGGTGAGCACCGCATCGAGGGGCAGCTGCTGTGGCGCCGGCGGCGGCGTGCTGAGCAGATCCTCGGCCGGCGGCGGCTGGTGCCCGATCGGGATGTAGGCCAGATCGCCGGCCCCCTCGCCCCAGGCCAGGCCGACGCCCACCAGCTCCGCCTGGAAGGGATTGAGGGCGGTGGTCTCGGTGTCGAGGGCGACCGGTGCGGCCGGATCGGTGGCCGCCAGCAGCCGGGCCATCAGGCCTTCGAGGGCTGCGGCGGTGGTGATCAGCTCGGGCTGGAGCTGGGGGATGCTGGCAGCCGCGCTGGGTCGCTGACTGGTGGTGTCTGGCTGGTCATCGGTGGGCGGTGCATCGGGCTCGGTACCAGCGGCCGTTTCACTCCTCGCCGCACCGCTGGATACCTCCGTGGTGGCTGTGATCGCCGCGCCGCCCGCTGGGCTGACTCCCTCGCCGGGCTGCGGCGGCACGGCTGAGAACAGCTGGGCGAACTTGCCCACCTGTTTCGCCAGCGAAAACAGCTCCAGCTCCTCGAGGCTGGCGGCCAGGGCCTCGCTGTTCACACTGCCCAGCTGCAGCCGCGGCTCCTCGGGCAGGGGGATGTCGACCAGGATCTCGGCGAGCATGCGCGAGCGGTAGGCGTTGTCTTTGCCCTCGTGCAGCTTCTCCAGCAGGGCACCCTTGAGCACGCCCTTCGGATCCTTGGCCTTGGGGCCGGCCTGCTCCAGCTGCTCCAGCGCCGCGTAGATGCCGTCCACGTGCTCGTAGGCGGCCAGCAGGTTGATGGCGGTTTTCGGGCCCACGCCGCGCACGCCCGGGATGTTGTCGGAGCTGTCGCCGGTGAGGGCTTTGAGGTCGACGACCTCCTCCGGGGTGACGCCCAGCTTGGCGATCACGCCGTCGCGCCGCATTTCGGTGGGGCCGCTGTTTTTGGCGTATGGCCCGCCGCCCATGTAGAGCACGGCGATGTCGCGACCGTCGTCCACCAGCTGGAACAGGTCGCGGTCGCCCGAGAGGATACGCACCCGCCAGCCCTGCTCCGCGGCCCGGTTGGCCAGGGTGCCGAGCACGTCGTCGGCCTCGTAGCCAGGAGCCATCGCCAGCGGGATATCGAGGCCCTCGCGCAGGATCTGCTGCAGGTTGGCCAGATCCTGGAAAAACGCCTCCGGCGCCTCGTCGCGGTGGGCCTTGTAGGCCGCGTCGGCCTCGTGGCGGAAGGTGGGGTCGGCCGTGTCGAAGGCCACCACCAGGCCATCGGGCTTGAGCCCCTTGCAGTTGTCGAGCAGGGCCTTGAGGAAGCCGTAGGTCACGGATGTGGGGATGCCTTCCTTCGTGCTCAGCCCGCCGTCGCCCCCCTTGGTGAAGGCGTAGTAACTGCGGAACGCCAGGGAATGGCCGTCGAGCAGCAGCAGCAGGGGCTTGGGGCTGGGGGCCACGGGTTCAGGGGCCAGGGTTCGGGGGCCACGCGGCGGCGCCGGCCTGGGGGTCAGCCTGCCAGAGCAGCCGGGCGCATCTCCTCCACAACCGCAAAGCCCTCCCGGCGCGGGCCACGATTGGGTTGTCAGGCTGGGCATGGGTTCCCGTGAGGCTGATTGCTCCAGTCCGTTGAAGCAATGGGGATGGGTAGGGCTTTGTTCAGCCCCTGCGGCCACTACCGCTGGTGGCTGGAGCGGGTGTGGGCACCCGCGCGGCCGCGGCTGATCTTCATCGGCCTCAATCCCTCGCGGGCGGACGGGCGGCGCGACGATCCCACCCTCAGGCGGCTGCAGGGGTTTGCCCAGCGCTGGGGCTACGGCGCCCTGGAGGTGCTCAATCTGTTCGCCCGCATCAGTGCCTCGCCGGCGCTGCTGCGCCGGGCCGCTGACCCGGTGGGGAGCGAGACCGACGCCTGGATCCGTGCCCGGCTGGACGCCCAGCCGCGGACGTCCCTCTGGCTGGGCTGGGGCAACCACGGCGGCTGGCGTGGCCGCGACCTGGCCCTGTTGGCCTGGCTGCAGGAGCATCGGGCGTCCGAGGACACAGGGCGTGGCTGCATCTGCCTCGGCCTCACCGCCAGCGGCCGGCCCCGCCACCCCCTCTATCTGCCCGCCGATCTGGCGCCCCAACCCTGGGGCTGGGCGGAGTGTGGATCTCTGGGGCATCCTGAGGGCTGCCCTGGCCAGGAGCCATGTCGCCCATCCCCCGGCGCTATGCCGTGCATCTCCACCTCAGTGGCGGCCAGACGGAAACCGTGATGTTTGCCACCCTGGACGCCTTCCAGCAGTGGTACGGCGGGGTGCTCACCGCCGCCGCCTCGGCCGATACCTATGTGAACGTGCCGATCTCGGAGCTGGAGGGGGAGTATCTGGTGGTGCGTCCCAGCGCGGTGATCGCGATCCGGGTGGAGCCCCGGTTCAACGCCCTCGACGATGAATGACGCCTGAGCGGCTGGGGCTGCTCTGGGGCGTCACCGTGTTTGCGGGGGCGCTGGCCCAGGCCCTGGCCTGGCTC
>JBIIXY010000099.1:0-8859 GCA_044347105.1 Prochlorococcaceae cyanobacterium | reverse complement strand
AAAGGCCTGGCCCTCGCCCACCAGCGGCAGCACCACCAGCTCGGCCAGGGGCACCCCCTGCCCAGCTGACCGCTGCCGCAGGGCCTCGATCAGTTGCAGAGCAATCTGATCCTCCCCGTGGCCATTGCTCAGAACCAGCAGCCGGGGGGGCATGCCATGGCTGATACGATCCGCTCTTGGGAGTTTGCTCCCCGGTCGGCGGCATGGCCAAGTGGTAAGGCAGAGGATTGCAAATCCTTTACCCCCAGTTCGAATCTGGGTGCCGCCTCTCACTCCTCCTCAGAGCTGGGCCTGGGCGCTCCACACGTCGCCTGTGTCGTTCCGGGCCTGGCAGCGCACAACGGCTCGCTGCACGTCACACTCCCCTCGGGCCAGCTGGGTGCGGGGCAGGGTGGTAGCCAGACCGCGGCCGTTGAAGCTGTTTGCGGCAACGGTGGCTACCGCCAGCCGGGTGGGCCAGCGTGGCCGGCAGCGACCATCCGAGCTGCAGTGCATCGGCCGTTGGCCCCGTTCCAGCACCCCGGCGAACAGCAGCTGCTCGGCCAGCTCCTGGGTGCCTGAGCCATCGGCCAGAAACCGCACGCTCAGCAGCCCCTCCAGGTTCTGCTCCAGGCGCACAACCTGGCAGCGCCTTGCCTGAATGCCGGCAGGGCCGCGTTGGAAGCTGCACTGCTGAGCCCGGGACTGCCAGCGGCCGAATCCGGCGGCGAGCCCTGCGGGCTGGCAGCAGTGCAGGCTGAGCGCGCTGCCCAGCGCCACGGCCAGGGCCAGGTTGCGTCGTTGCAGCCCTGCCATGGCCCTCAGTACCCGGAATCGGCCACACAGCTCCCCTGGCAGCTGATGCCGTTGTTCGCCGTGCGGCCACAGTGGTTGCACAGCACAGGCTCCGGCGGGGCGAGGACGCTGGCGGGCTGACAAGCACGGGATCCGGCGGAGGTCCCGGATGACGGGGCCTGCTCTTCAGCCGGGAAGGGGTCATCCCTCTGCAAGGGGTCATGCATATTGATCGCGCTGTGACTGGCCTGCGCATCCACGATGACCGATCCCCACCCCACGGTGCTGAGTGATCCCGGCATCGGGGTGGGCACCTGGGCCTGGGGCAATCAAGTCCTCTGGGGCTACAACCCTGGGCAGGACATCGCGCTGCGGGCCACTTTCGAGCGCGCCATCGGCTGTGGTCTGCGCTTCTTCGATACCGCTGATTCCTATGGCACCGGGCGGTTCAATGGCCGCAGCGAACAGCTGCTGGGCGCATTCTGTTCCACCCTGCCTGTTGCTGCGCGCAGGGAACTGTGCGTGGCCACCAAGTTGGCTCCCTTTCCCTGGCGGATCGGCCGCCAGGGGCTGAAGCGGGCCTTCATCGCCTCACGGGAGCGTCTGCAGGGCCAACTGGATCGGGTGCAACTGCACTGGAGCACTGCCCGCTATGCCCCCTGGCAGGAGCTGGCCCTGCTCGATGGCCTGGCCGACCTGGTGGAGGCCGGCATGGTGGCCGAGCTGGGGCTGTCCAACATGGGGCCCAAGCGGCTGCGCTGGTTGCAGGCGCGCTTGGGCGAACGGGGAGTGAGCATCACCAGCCTCCAGGTGCAGTTCTCCCTGCTGGCGCCGGAGCCCCTTGAGCCAGGTGGTGTGGCAGAGGTGTGCCGGGACCTCGGCATCCGTCTGATCGCGTACAGCCCGCTGGCCCTGGGGCTGCTGGCCCGCAGCGGGGAAGCGGCTGACCTGCTGGGACCCCGCCAGCTCCTCTCACGGCGCCTGCAACCTGCCTTGCTGGCCCTGCGGCAGGCCATGGCTACGATCGCGCGCGCCCATGGGGCCTCACTGGCGGCGGTGGCCCTGAACTGGTGCCGGGCCCATGGGGCGATGCCGATTCCCGGGCTGCGCACCCCCCAGCAGGTGGACGGGGCCGTGGCAGCTCTGGGATGGCGGCTCACAGAGCCTGAACGGCTTGAGCTGGACCGGCTGGCCCGGGCCTCGGCCCTGCGCATGCCAGCCAATCCATTTCAGAGTGCCTGATGCCTCAGCAGGCCTGTGCTGGTCTGCTCTCCGGGGTGAGCACCACCGGCAGCGGGTGGTGGGGTGGGGGTGGCAGGGGAGCGGCGCTGTCTTCGGATTGTGTGCCGTCGGGGCTGGATTCGCAGGCGGCCAGAGCCTCCTGCAGGAGCGAATCGAATGTGGCGCCACTGAGGCGGTGGCGGGCCAGTTCCAGAAAGGCCCGGGCCACCGATTCACCGGCAGCAGCCCGCAGCAGGGGATTGTTGCGGCGCAGCTCCTGCTCCTCCTCGATGGCCCGGATGAAGCGCTCGGTCACATCCCGCTTGGTGGCAGCCCGGATGCGGCTGTCCTGCTCCATCTGACTGAGTTGCAGCTGATTGGCGAGTTCGGCCAGCCGGCGGCTGAGGCTCTCCAGCACATCCCTGGCTTCTTTCGCAACGTGGGCCAGCTGGCCATCGGAGAGGCGGGGCAGATCCGCCACGTACACCTTGCCGTGGTCGCGCAGCGTGAGAAAGGTGGGGCGCTGGGGACGGTTCAGGGGTTCCCGGGGGCGCTGGGGCCGGATGGGCGGGATGGGTCCGGCTGAACTGCGGCGGCGGGTGACGCGCTGCCCGCCGCTGAACGGACTCTGGAGACGGCTATTGACCATGCGGATGAACCTCAACGATCGCGAATGTGATTGGGCGTCTGCGGGGGCTTGGCAGGTAGGCCGGCCAGTCACTCCCGGGGAACTCAGTCCCTGGCTCCGAAGGCTGCCAGCCGGCTGGACCCGCCTTGGTACCTGACGGGCACCCTAGTCATGGGCTCTGACAGCTTCGGCGCTGCCGTGTGCCTTGCAATGAAAGGCCGCACACTGGCTTGCTGGCCTGCGACCAGCCGCCTCCCTCAGCTCGGCAGCCCCACCAGCGGGGTCTGAGGTGCCGGAGTGCCGGGCCGCACCTCCCCCAGACTCCAGGCGGGGTATCCCGCTTGCTTGCAGATGTTGAGGGTCTGCTGTTCGGCTGAGGCCGGCACCACGAGGCAGAAGCCGACGCCCATGTTGAAGGTGTTCCAGATGTCGGCCTCGGGAATCTGGCCGAGGTTCTGCAGCCATTGGAAGAGGGGCGGACGCTCCCAGCTGTGCTGGTCGATGACCCCATGCAGGTGGCTGGGGAGACAGCGCGGCAGGTTCTCTGGCAACCCGCCGCCTGTGATGTGGGCCATGCCGTGCACGGGCACTCCCTGCTGGATGAGCGCTTTCACCAGGGCGCCGTACAGACGGGTGGGTCTGAGCAGGGCATCCATCACACTGCCCTGCTCGCCGGGGAGCGGCGCTGTGGGGTCGATGTCGCTGTCCGTGAGGATGCGGCGCACGAGGCTGAACCCATTGCTGTGCACGCCGCTGCTGGCCACCGCCACGATGCGATCACCCGCTGCCACGTTTCGGCCATCAATGATGGCCTCGGCTTCCACCACGGCCACGCAGAAGCCGGCCAGGTCGTAGCGACCAGGGGCATAGAACCCAGGCATCTCGGCGGTCTCGCCCCCCAGCAGGGCACAGCCGCTCTGACGGCAGCCGTCGGCGATTCCCTCCACCACCTCCGCCATGGCTTCTGGGCTGAGCTTGCCCGTGGCGATGTAATCCAGAAAGAACAGGGGTTCGGCACCGCTGGTGATCACGTCGTTGACGCACATCGCCACCAGGTCGATGCCCACCGCGTGGTGCCGGCCATGGGCCTGGGCCAGTTCCAGCTTGGTGCCCACCCCGTCGCTGCCGGCGACGAGCAACGGCTGCTTGAGTCCTTCCGGCAGCCGACACAGTCCGCCGAAACCGCCAAGGCCCCCCACCACTTCAGGTCGCCGGGTGGACTCCACACTCCCCCGGATGCGTTCCACAAAGGCGCGGCCCGCCACCACATCCACGCCTGCCGTCCGGTAATCCATGTCTGGCCCCTGGGTGATCCGCACATCTCTCCCTGATCCTGCGATGCCGCAGGCCTGCCACCGCTCACCACGGCCGGGAGGTGGTGGACGAAGTCAGGATTGGCATAGCCGCCGATCAGTCGGCCTTATGGGATTGATTGCTCTGCCTGATTGGACTGGGGGCGTTGCTGCCGCAATTGGGCAGTGCGGCCAAGGGCTGAGCGGCTTCGATCACCAAAACTGATCGCAATGCTCTGGGGTTGGACGTCTTCCGGGGTGGGCCACAAGTGGTTAAGTTGGCGCCGTTGTTATTTCTGTCAGGAACTTCACCCGCTTTTCAGCCCAGGATTGACTGATCGAAATGTGGAGTAGAAAACAGTCATTGTCCAGCTTGCAAGTTTGAACTAATCCAGCTTGAAAGCTCTTCAATGATGGCTCACGCCAGCCCTCAGGTCTGACTCCTCCACCGTTCATCAAGCGTCCACCGCCTGTTTTCTGTTCGACCGATCAGAAGTTAGTTGCGGTCAGGTTCGAAGCAGCGGGAAGCATCTGCAAGCAAGTCTCCCCCCTTCACCCCGTGACTGGATGGGGAACCTGCTTTCCGGGTTCTGCTCAAGTTCCGCTTGTTATGCGTTTCTCCACTCCTCTGGCTGCCTTCGCCCTTGTGATTGCCGGCGCCGCCTGCGTCGCAGCCCCTGTCCAGGCCCGTAGTGCTGATCCTTCCTTCAGCAGCATTCCCGTGTCGGGTTCGCTCTCTCTGAGGGAAGTCGACCCCCAACCGTTCAACGACGATCTGCTCCGTCCAACGGTTTCGCCTGTGCGCCTGGCTTCAACAGCGACCCTGGTGGCCTCCAGTCAGGTTTCCCGGGTGATTGAAGGCACTGCCAGCTGGTACGGCCCAGGCTTCTTCGGTAACCGCACGGCCAATGGCGAGGTGTACCGCCCCGGCACCCTCACCGCAGCCCATCGCACCCTGCCCTTCGGCACGATGGTGCGGGTCACCAATCTCAACAACGGCCGCAGCACCGTGGTGCGCATCAATGATCGTGGTCCTTTCTCGGGCAACAGGGTGATTGATCTGGGTCATGGCGCAGCCCAGCAGGTTGGTCTCGTTTCCAGCGGCCTCGCTCCAGTGCGACTGGAAGTGCTTCGCTGATTGCAAGCCCTGGCTGTGGCACAGGGCCACTGAGGTTCAGGACGCAAGCCGAGCAGGCCCATCCACCAATCTGGTGGATGGGCCTTTTGCTGTTCCCACCTCGTTTCCGCCATGCTGTTGCTCCGTACCCGCTCCCAGCTGCTGGCCTGGCGACGTGGGCTGGAGTTGCCCCTGCACTTTGTGCCCACGATGGGCGCCCTGCATCGCGGCCATGGCCAGCTGATCACCAGGGCCAGTCAACACCGTGCTGGACGGCAGCCCGCGGTGCTCGTGAGTGTGTATGTGAATCCGCTGCAGTTCGGTCCGGCGGAAGACTTTGATCGCTATCCGCGCGATCTCGATGGCGATGCGGCCCTGGCGGCCGCGGCCGGAGCCCATGCCCTCTTTGCTCCGGCCGTGGCCGACATGCTCCCCGCTGGTCCCGACCAGATCACCCGGGTGCAGCCACCCGCCTGTCTGCAACAGAGCCTGTGCGCGCTGGACAGGCCGGGTCATTTTGATGGCGTGGCCACGGTGGTGGCCCATCTGCTGGCCCTGGTGCGCCCCCAGCGGCTGCTCCTGGGTGAGAAGGACTGGCAGCAGCTGGTGATTCTGCGGCGTGTGGTGGCCGATCTGGGGTTGCCGGTTGTGGTGGAGGGATGTGGCACGGTGCGAGAGCCCGATGGTCTGGCCTGCAGCTCGCGCAACCGCTATCTCTCCGAGACGCAGCGAAACCAGGCCGGTGCTCTGCCCGCTGCCCTCCATGCCATGAAGGTGGAGGCAGCTCAGCATCCAGCCAGGCCCGGGCTGGCCCAGCGCCTGCATCAGCACCTGCAGGCGGCCGGCTGTGTGGTGGAGTATGCGCAACTGGTGGCTGCCCATACCCTGGAGCCGCTGGCGGAACCGCAGGGTCTCTGCCTGCTGGCTGCGGCCATCCGTTGCGGCTCCGCCCGCCTGATCGATCACACCTTTCTGATGAGCCGTTCCCCCCTCGTAGCCATCGATGGACCGGCCGGAGCCGGCAAGAGCACCGTGACCCGGGCCTTCGCCAGGCGCCTCGGCCTGGTGTATCTCGACACAGGCGCCATGTACCGCGCCGTGACCTGGTGGGTGCAGCGCCAAGGCGCCGATCCCGGCGATGGCACCGCCGTGGCTGCTTGCTTGCAGAACCTGGAGCTGGATCTCAGCACAGGGGGAGAAGGCCAGCAGCTGGTGCGCATCAACGGCCACGAGGTGAGTGAGGCGATCCGCAGTCCGCAGGTCACGGAGCAGGTGTCCCGGGTGGCCGCTCACAGCTGTGTGCGCGAAGCGCTCACAGCCCAGCAGCAGGGGATGGGCCAGCGGGGAGGGCTGGTGGCCGAGGGCCGGGACATCGGCACGGCCGTGTTCCCCGACGCCGACCTCAAGGTGTTTCTCACCGCCAGCGTGGCGGAGCGGGCGCGCCGCCGGGCGCTTGATCTCGCGCAGCGTGGCTTTGCGGTGCCGCCACTGGCGGAGCTGGAATCCCAGATTGCCGAGCGCGATCGCCAGGATTCCAGCCGGGAGGTGGCGCCCCTGTGCATGGCGGCCGACGCCGAGGAGCTGATCACCGATGGCATGGCCATCGAGGCGGTGATCCAGGCCCTGGTGGATCTGTTCCGCCAACGGATTCCTGAAGAGGCCTGGCCCGAGCCCCAGTCCTCGTCGCGCTAGCGGCGGCTGAGGGCTGCCAGCAGGCCCGCACAGGCGTCGTCGAGCAGGTCGAGCACATGCTCGAAGCCCTGGTCGCCGCCGTAGTAAGGATCAGGCACCTCTCGCACCTTGTGCAGGCGGCAGTAGCGCATCAGCGGTGCCACCTCTGCGCGCTGGTTGAGGCCTGAGGCGGAGGCGCGAGCTGCCAGCTTCTGCACTGCCTCCAGGTTGTCGTCATCCATAGTGAGGATGTGGTCGAAGTGGCTGAAGTCGCCCAGCTCCAACTGACGGGCCCGGCTGGTGAGCTCCAGGCCGCGGCGTGCCGCGGCGGCCCGCATGCGTGGATCAGCCGGTTTGCCCACGTGCCAGCCGGCGGTGCCGGCGGAATCCACCAGCACCCTGTCACTGAGGCCGGCCTGGCTGAGCTGATGGCGAAACATCCCTTCGGCGGCGGGGGATCGGCAGATGTTGCCCAGGCACACAAACAGCACCCGTTGATCAGGGCTCATGGCAGGGGGAGTCGCAACTGGGCCAGCCTGGCGCGCAGCACCACCACGGGCGGGTTGGCTTCGGCCGCTTCGCTCAGCGCAACCAGTCCCTGGCGCACGCGTGCCAGCGCTTCGCTGCTGGGCGCCAAGTCCTGGCCCAGGCCTTCCAGCCCTACCGCCACGGCGTAGCGCACCACCCACTCGCCATCGCTGGTGGCCGCCAGCAGGGCCTGCAGGCAGCAGTCCTGCACCTCTCGCCGCCGATCCGCAGCGAGCTCCTCGAGCCGCAGATTGCCCAGTCCCCGGGCGGCAGCCCGCCGCACGCTGGCTGCCACATCCGTGCCGAGGGCATCCACCAGCAGATCCAGGCCACGCACATCGCCGATGCCGGCCAGGGCCCTGACGGCCCAGGCCCGGGCGCCGTAGTTCTCGGGGTCGAGCTGGAGCAGGGGCGGCACTGCCTCCTGCCCTAGGGCAATCAAGCCATCCACGGCGGCCACCGCCGCCCCTGGGTTGTTGAAGCCCAGCACCTCCACCAGCAAGGGGGCCGCGCCGGCCACCCCACAGCTGGCCAGCTGGCGGGTGGCCAGCAGCAGCTCCTCACTGCCGCTGGCCTGACGCAGCCTGGTGATCAGCTCCTGGAGGGTGTCTGGATCGGTCATGGCGGCGCTCACAGCAAGGCGTCCATGCAGGCCAGCAGGGCTTCCTCGCCCGGTTCGCCGCAGCCGTGTTCCACCAGGCCCTTCAGGGCGATCAGCTTCAGGCTGTTCTCGGCCAGAGTGCGGCGAATCGGTTCCAGGGCTGGGCGCCAGCCCGCAGCGCCCAGGTCCATCAGGGCGGCTCGGCGCACCTGCAACTGCGGATGGTCGAGCAGTGCCACGAGCAGATCGCCCCAGCGGGCATCGCCGCTCAGGCGCAGGAGGGTGCGGGCTGCGGCGCTGCGGATCAGGGGGCGTTCGTGGTGCACGTAGGGCTCCACCACCCCGAGCACGTGGGTTGTGCTCCCAGAAGCACAGCCGATCTCTCCCAGGGCCTCCAGCAGGGCTTCACAGGGTTCCATCAGCCGCGGCGTGCCCGGTTGGGGAGCACCAGCGCCGTCGGGGCCGCTGGCCAGCCGTCTGCAGATCGGCTCCACGGCCTGCTCGGCCCGCAGCTCTCCCAGCGCCCGGGCAGCGGCTTCGCGCAGGCCGTCGTCGGGGTCCTCCAGCACCTTGAGCAGCTCGGCAATCGCCTGGCGGGCTGGGCCGCCCAGCTTGCCCAGGGCTCGGGCCGCATTGCGGGCCACGGCGTTCTCCTCCACGCCGGCCCCTGGATCGCGGGGCCGGCGCTGGCGCAGCGCTTCAATCAGCAGGGGCACCGCATCGGGGTGCTGGCAGCGCATCCGCCCCAGCCACCAGGCGGCGTAGTACTGCTGGGAGGGGTCGTCGCTCTGACGCAGGCGGGCCAGGGCTTCGGCTTCTGAGATCGGAGCTCCGGCCTGCTCGTGCTGCGGCGCCGCCATGCTCAACCAGCCAACCATCACGGCTTGATGATCGCAGGTCGCTGGCTGCCATTCCCCCCGCGATCATCGCCCACAAAAAAACCTCCCCGAGGGGAGGTGTGGACGTGCCGAAGAGCTCGGAGAACAGGCGGAAGCCAGATCAGACGAGGGCGGCGATGGCGTAGTCG
>JBIIXY010000193.1:0-2667 GCA_044347105.1 Prochlorococcaceae cyanobacterium | reverse complement strand
CAACAAAAAGCCCCCACCTTGCGGCGGGGGCTTTCGGGATTCCGTTGGTCAGCCCAGCCTCAGCCAGGCTGGTTGCTTCAGCCGAGGCTGTTGGCCTCAGCCGATAGAGGGGGCGGTCAGAGCCACGGGGGTGGCTTCGGCAGCTGCCAGGTCGAGCGGGAAGTTGTGAGCATTGCGCTCGTGCATCACTTCCATACCCAGACCAGCACGGTTCAACACATCGGCCCAGGTGTTCAGCACACGACCCTGGGAATCCAGGATCGACTGGTTGAAGTTGAAACCGTTCAGGTTGAAGGCCATCGTGCTCACGCCCAGGGCAGTGAACCAGATGCCGATCACAGGCCAGGCAGCCAGGAAGAAGTGCAGGCTGCGGCTGTTGTTGAAGCTGGCGTATTGGAAGATCAGGCGACCGAAGTAACCGTGGGCAGCCACGATGTTGTAGGTCTCTTCCTCTTGGCCGAACTTGTAGCCGTAGTTCTGAGACTCAGACTCGGTGGTTTCACGCACCAGGGAGGAGGTCACCAGCGAACCGTGCATGGCGGAGAACAGGCTGCCGCCGAACACACCGGCCACACCCAGCATGTGGAAGGGGTGCATCAGGATGTTGTGCTCGGCCTGGAACACCAGCATGTAGTTGAAGGTGCCGCTGATGCCGAGGGGCATGGCGTCCGAGAAGGAGCCCTGACCGAAGGGATACACCAGGAACACAGCCGAAGCAGCAGCCACAGGGGCGCTGTAGGCCACGCAGATCCAGGGGCGCATGCCGAGGCGGTAGGAAAGTTCCCACTCGCGGCCCATGTAGGCGTAGATGCCGATCAGGAAGTGGAAGATCACCAGCTGGAACGGACCGCCGTTGTAGAGCCACTCATCGAGGCTGGCGGCTTCCCAGATGGGATAGAAGTGCAGGCCGATGGCGTTGCTGGAGGGCACAACAGCACCGGAGATGATGTTGTTGCCGTAGAGCAGGGAGCCAGCCACGGGCTCACGGATGCCGTCGATGTCGACGGGAGGAGCGGCGATGAACGCCACAACGAAACAGATGGTGGCAGCCAGGAGGCAGGGGATCATCAACACACCGAACCAGCCCACGTACAGGCGGTTGTTGGTGGAGGTGATCCACTCGCAAAACTGCTGCCAGCTGGAGGCGCCGGAGCGCTGCTGGAGAGTGGTGGTCATGAGAACGGGAAAAGGTAGTGGCTTTGAAGGGACACCTGGATCAACCAGGAGCATTGCTCGGCCGGGTAGGTAGGACGGAAACCCGTCGCTGGCCACTGTAACGGAACATTGCGGGGTTTCTGAGCTCAGAGAGCACTGGAGGCCATCAGCGCCCCTGATGGCAGCGATCAGCTGGATCGATCTGCTGGATCAGTGCCCTCCCCCAGCCGATCAAGGAAAGGGGCCTCAGCCCCCACCTGAGACCTGCTGGCGCAGGGCCGCGATGGCCATCTTCTGGGCCCGCTGCACCGACATGCAGCTGACCTCCAGGCGCTCAGCAGCCTGCCGAAGCGCCAGGCCATTCTTGGCTCCGATGCTGGACGGCTCGACTTCTGGAGCGGCCAGCTGATCAAGCAGGCACGGCTCGCCATCGGCGTGGGCTTCGAAGCTGATGTGGCTCAGGGGGCACTGGCCCTGCTGGCGATCCAGTCCCCCTCCGCTGGCTCGTGCAGAGACCATGCCGAGGCTGAGACACTTGTGCCGCCGAGCGCGTCAGCCGCGATGAGCCGATTCCGCATCGTTCGCGACGACGGCTGCAGCGATGCGATTGCAGGGCAGGGGTTCGACTCCTACGACGCGGCCCATGCCGTGCTGGAGCGCTACTACGCCGACCTGTGCTGCTCGGATGAGCGGGAGTATTACCGGATCGAGGAGCTAAGCGGCGCAGGGGAACGGGCCGATGGCCAGCCCGGCTGAGCGCAGCGAGCAGCCCACCGAGGTGCTGGCGGGCTCGATCGAGCGCGTCACCTTCCACAACGCCAGCAACGGTTTCTGCGTGCTGCGCATCAAGGCCCGCGGCCACCGCGAGCTGGTGACGGTGGTGGGCCATGCCGCCGAGATCAGCGCCGGCGAATGGGTCACCGTCTCGGGTGTCTGGGTGAACGACCGGGAGCACGGCCAGCAGTTCAAGGCCGCCTTCCTGCGCTCCTCACCCCCCACCACTGCCGAGGGCATCGAGAAGTACCTGGGCTCGGGGATGATCCGCGGCATCGGCCCGATCTACGCCAGCAAGCTCGTGGCGGCCTTTGGCGCGGAGGTGTTCGAGGTGATCGAGCAGGCCCCAGAGCGGCTGCAGGAGGTGCCTGGCATCGGCAAGGTGCGCGCCGGCCGGATTGCTCAGGCCTGGGCGGATCAGAAGGTGGTGCGCGAAATCATGGTGTTCCTGCACAGCCATGGCGTGGGTACCGCCCGGGCGGTGCGGATCTTCAAGACGTATGGGAACGACGCCGTGCAGGTGATGGCGGAGAACCCCTACCGCCTGGCCCGCGACATCCGCGGCATCGGCTTTCGCACCGCTGACGCCATCGCCGCCCGCCTCGGCATCGAACCCACCGCCACGATCCGCCTGCGGGCGGGCATCAACTACGCCCTGCTGGAGGCCAGCGGTGAGGGCCACTGCGGCCTGCCCACCGCCAAGCTGCTCAAGCTGGCCGGCGAGCTGCTGGCGGTGGA
>JBIIXY010000192.1:0-2675 GCA_044347105.1 Prochlorococcaceae cyanobacterium | reverse complement strand
TGGCCACCACCTCGGCGAACCAGTCGCGGCTGGAGCGGCCCTCCAGGCTCTGGTGGGGGGTGACATAGCTGTGGCCGATGCAGAAGGCCTGGCCGAGGCGGCTGTCGGCGCTGATGGTGGCGTTGAGCCGCTCCAGGCGCTGCTCGATCTCGTGGGCGGCATCGGCGGCCATCTGCTTCTGGTTCACCACCCAGTCGCGCCAGGGTTCGCCGAGGCTGGGCTCCAGGTTGATGAAGGCGAAGCGGCGGCGGAAGGCCAGATCCACCAGGGCCAGGGAGCGGTCGGCGGTGTTCATGGTGCCTATCACGAACAGGTTTTCGGGCACGTGCACGGGGCGGTGCACGCCATCGGCATCGGGGTAGCCGAGCTGCATGGCGTCGCGGGGGGTGCGCTTGCCGGCCTCCAGCAGGGTGAGCAGCTCCCCGAAGATCTGGGCGGGGTTGCCGCGGTTGATCTCCTCAATCACCAGCACGTGGCGCTGGGCCGGTGCGGCCAGGGCGGCGGACACCATCTGCAGGAACACGCCGTCGTGGAGGGTGAGGGTGCCGGAGCCCTGGTTGGTGCCGGTGGGACGCCAGCCGCGCACGACGTCTTCGTAGGAGAGGTTGGGGTGGAACTGCACGCTGCGCAGCTGGGGCTCCTGGGCGTCGTGGCCGATCAGGGCCTTGGCCAGGCGACGGGCCAGCCAGGTTTTGCCGGTGCCGGGCGGACCCTGGAGGATCAGGTTTTTCTTGTCGTGCCAGCGCTGCAGGATCGCTTCGAGACGCTCCGGGGGCTGGAAGCAGCCATCGGCCTGGATGTTGCTGATGCCGTAGGGCGTCAGTGGGGGCGGCAGCGGCTCCTCTGCGGGGCTGGCCTCCTCGTCGTTGTCGTCGTCGCTGGTTGTGGTGGCGCTGGTGTAGGTCCAGGCCTCCAGGGAGAGCTCGGGGAAGGAGTGCACCGGGAAGTCGGGTTCCTCGAAGCGCTGGCGCAGGGTGCTGATCAGCTGGAGCAGATCGCTGGCGCTGCAGCGGTTTTTGGGGCCGTGCCAGGTGAGGGGCAGGCGCAGCTTGTCGGCCAGGTAGCCCCGGGAGCGCTCATCGAGGCTGAGGAACGACCAGGGGCGGCACCAGTACAGCCCGAAGGTGAGGTTCCAGGCCACGCCGTAGAGCTCCATCGCCCCATCAAAGGCGGCCCGAAAGGGAGCGTGGGGCTGCTCGTCTTCCGCGTCGGCCAGCTGGAGGCCGAGGGCAAAGGCCTGCCAGAGCTTGTCGATGTGATCGGGCGCGCGGTCTTTGGCGTAGGGGAAGAACCACGACTTCTGGTTGTTGAGCACCGGGATGCCCTCAAAGCTCAGGGGCACCGGCTCACTCACCCCCAGGAACCCGGCCAGTTCGGCGGCGAGGGCCTGGCGGCTGCTGCCTTTGATGCCGCGGTTGAACAGGCCGAAGAGGGTGAAGGGGTCGATGTCTTGGATGAAGCCCTTGCTGCCATCGGGGTATTGATCGCCATTGAGCAGGTTCAGGGCCTCATGGCGTGGTTGCGCCTGCTGGAGGAACTGGATCAGGGGTTGGCGGTTGTGCTGGTGCTGCAGCACGCCATCGGCCAGCGCCGCGTAGAAGCGGGTCCACTGGAAGCGGGGATTCTCATCAACGGCATCCCCAAAGCGCTCGCGCCAGAAGGGATCGTTGCGAAAGCGATCGAGATCCTGGGGTTGATCCGCAAAGGTGAAGGCGATCAGGGCGTCGGTTTTCCAGTCGCCGGGCGACACCTTCCAGATGGTGGCCTGATAGGTGTAGAAGTACCACTCGCGCGGCGGGCTCACGCGCTGCCAGTGCACGCGCACCTGGCGGCCATCGCCGCTGTTTTCGGCGATCACGCCGGTGGCCTTGATCGCCATCACCGACACGGTGTGGCCTGCGTTGTCAAAAGGCAGGTTGTGCTTGCGGATATAGGCAGCCTTAATGGCAATGCGATCGCCCATGCGCATGGAGCGCACCTGGGCGGCGATGCGGTCGTCGTCGAAGCCGTGCTCCCAGATCCCTTCATCGATGAAGCGATCGGTCTGATCGCGGCCATCCAGCATGGCGCCGACGAACCAGCAGGGGGTGGAGGCCTGGGCAGCGCTGAGGGTGGGAGGGGCGGAATTCATGTGGTGCTCACGCTAAGACGCCAGAGCTCTGCATCTATTCTTTTGAAGCTGATGAAGGACTCCACAACATCCAGTTGAGCTTTAAGATCGAATCATGACTGACGATCGACCGAGTTCAATCAGGCTGTGGTTGACAAAGGCAACTTCCAGCGTCGGCAGTGCCTTGAGCAACAATGAAAGGAGATCTTGATTCTTGATATTGCCTGTCGTGATCACGAGGAGCTTTTGGGGGGTTCCCTGTAGAAGATGACTTTGAACGAAGTCGGCATCCTTGCTGAATACAATCGCGGCATGGTGATCTGCCCATGCACAGATTGAGGCATCGCTGCTGCGGTTTCCATCGGGGAGATCAAATGTGTGTTGAACCTGATGTCCAAGCTCTCGCAATGAACGCACCAACGACCGAGGCAGCTGTGCATCCAGCAGGATGTTCATGCTGGCAGCAGCTCAATGCGCTGCACCCGCGTTAGGTGGGCGGCGTATTCGAGTGCCGCTGTGATGTCTTGCGTTTCGAGATCCGGATAGTCATCAAGGATCTCCGCCT
>JBIIXY010000098.1:0-9015 GCA_044347105.1 Prochlorococcaceae cyanobacterium | reverse complement strand
CCAGCAGCGCCCGATCGTGCAACGCCTGCAGCGGCCCCTCCAGCAACACCGGCGGATCGGGCGGCAGTGGCGCTGGCACGAACGCCCGGACCGATTCCCCAGCGGTGCTGGTGATCTCGTAGCGACCAGTGCTGTCGCGGCGCACGAAACCTCCTTTGGGGCGAAGCTTGAATACGCGTCAAGCTTATTCATGAAAAGACGCTTGCCTTAAATAAGGTCGATCGATTCTGGCCGCGCCGTCGCCTTCTCGGTGCGGCTGGCGTCTGGAGGCGGTCCGGGTGCGTCTCGGCTCCAGGCGCCTGATTGACTCCGGATCAGGTCATCACCAGAGCGTGATCCCGGCAGATCTGCAGCAGGCGGCTACGGAGCAGAGGGTCATCCAGCGCGAGATCGCGGATGCAGCTGATCGCTCCTTCTGCCCGGTCGTAGAGAGCGATCGCCGACTCGCCGTTGTGGGCGTTGCTGTAGAGGAGTCCATCCACCACATGGGAGGTGTAGAAGTGCCGCGACCATGCCTGCGACAGGTCGCGATCAGCGATGGCGCCCAGGGCCGCCACACTGCCGGCTCGCATGGCGCCGCTCCCGCGCAGATCCAGCAGCTGAAGCGGGCGGGTCGTCCGGATCAAGGCGAGGCGACAGCCTTGCGGCTCGACAACACCGGTGTCTCCAAACACCTCCACCACACAGCCCGAGAGCGAGAAGGCGCTGTAGTGAATACCGCGCCGCTGACCGGGCTCGTGATGGTTAAAGCGCGAGAAGGGGCCGCCTGTGCGAAAGCCGCAGGCCGTGCTGCCGTACTCATCGGGCCTGTAGATGCGCTGCAGGCTCGCCGTTTGGGGGAGGAGATGGAGAACCGGGTCGGTGGCTCGCGCGGGGGGCGGAGGATCAATCCTGACCACGTCCCACCTGGCGGGCTTCCGTCAGCACCTCCTCCACATGGCCCTGGCGCAGCCAATCGATCGGGGTGGCGCCTGAGAAGACCGGCTGGGGACGCTGCAACCACTGCACCTTGGCCAGGTCTGAGACAGGCAGCGCCGCGATCACAGCCGGCAGATGATCGATGACCCCGTCGGGGCCATCGGGATCGAACTGCCAGAGCGGGAAGCGCCAGTGGCCCTGATCACGGACCGCAAGCAGGGTGCCGGCCTTGATGCGGTCATGGGCGGTCTGGCGACTGCGTGCGCCGAGCAACTGGGCCACTTCGGCGGCGCCGATGGTTTGGGCCAGGAGATTGCGACGCAAGGCAAAGCGCTCCTGCAGGGACTGGAATTCGAGCAGGATCGGGTTGTCCGGCGCCTCACCAAGCCACGCCTCCAGCCCCTCCTCCTCAGCAGGCAATGGAGTCTTGGCGGCGTTGGCCACGGCCTCCAGCAGCGCGGCCTGGGAGGGCTCATCGAGCGGGTGTCGCTCCAGCTGCTGCTGCAGAGCGGCCACGAAGGCCAAGGTGGATGCCATGGACCCGACTGCAAAGGACCCGGTGTCTCACTGTAAGAGATGTCAGAGGCCCTGGCATGGCCTCCTGGTGCTGAGCAATCACGATCCGAGGTGCAGGTGGCACCACAAACCCTGACGATGGGCAGGCCACGGGCTGGTCTCTGGCGGCCGGCCAGCGCGGCACCCGAGCATTGGGCACGCCCGGACATTGGTTGGTATCAACTGGTCCCCAATGCCAGCCCGACCGACCAGGATCGCGGTTGCTGTCCTGCTGCTGTCTGGCGGTGAGTCCTCGCCTGATCATTTCCGACAACCGCGACGACCCCGGCAATCCGCTGGTGCTCGATGGCGAGGCCATTGACGCGGCAGCCAACGACCCCGTGGCGATCGGCAAGTTGATGGTCGATCAGGTGTGGGCCGAGGGCACCGATCCCACCGGCGGCGGCCTCTACTACGAGCACAACAGCAACCGGCACCGGCGCCTGCAGGCCTTCGAGACCGGCCACGAAGACCACATGACCGGCGGCTGGGTGCGGGTGCTGGCCACGGCCGAGCAGGTGAGCCGGGAGCGGACAGGAATGGAGCAGGCCGCCAGGCGCGGGCTTGTCAGGATCCACGGCAGCCACCGCAGCGTGCTGCTGGTGGAGTTTCTGGATGTGGCCCAGAGCTGAGGCAGGCAGGGTATGGATCCGCCGTATTTTTGAATCAGTGCCTGAGTGGTGACGTGGCTGCCTGTGAGCGCCTCGATCTCAAGCTCAGCGCCGCCGACAAGCAGCTGCTGGCCCAGGGTGCTTTCATCGAACGCCTGAGCATGGCAGCTTTCGTGCGGCTGGCTGCCAGGCAGCGCGCCGCAGAGGCCGTCCAGCGGGAGCAGCAGCTCACCCTGTCCCAGCGCGACTTCGCAGCCTTTCAGGCCGCCATCAGCCAACCGTTTGCGCCCAATCCAGCACTGCAGGAGGCGCTGGAGCAGGCCCGCACCCGCGTGAGCCGTGTTTGACGAGCAGGAGCTCGACTCTGCCCACCGCAACCGCAAGGCCTTCTCCTATGGGGTCCCGGTCCTGGATCCCGGCGTCAGTGCCAATGGCCAACCTGCTTGAGGCTTGGCATCTGCATCGCTTGGTCGTGCGCTCCTGCTGCTCTTCCGCTGCGCCGGCCCCTGGGCGACGCGGCTTGACACCGGCGACCAAGCTCCTAATGTATTCCATGGAGGGAATACTGGATGTGGGATGTCGGCCAGACCGCTGTTTTCGAGGACTGGTGGGGCAAGCTCAGCGAGCAGGAGCAGGACGATGTGACGGCCATCGTGGAACTGCTCCAGGAGATGGGGCCCCAGCTGCCCTTCCCCCACTCCTCGGGCGTGGAGGGCTCCAGGCACAGCCATCTGCGAGAGCTGCGCATTCAGTCCCACGGCGACCCCCTGCGTGTGTTCTATGCCTTCGACCCAACCCGCAGCGCTGTCCTACTGATCGGCGGCAACAAGACCGGCAAAGACAAGCGCTTCTACAAAACAATGATCCCCAAGGCAGACGCCCTCTACGACGAACACCTCATCAACCTGCAATCCCATCCCAAGCCATGACGCGCTCCTTCTCTGAGCTCACCAAAGACCTCAGCCCGGAGCGGCGTGAGCGCATTGAGCAGCGCAAGGAGCAGCTGCGGCAGGAAATGACCCTGGCGGAACTGCGCAGGGCCTTTTCACTCACCCAGGACACACTGGCCAAAAACCTCAATGTCAAGCAGGCCGAGATCTCCAAGATCGAGAACCGGGCCGACATGCTGATGAGCACCCTGCGCAATTTTGTCCAGGCCATGGGTGGTGACCTGGAGGTGAGGGCTGTCTTCCCCGACCGCGCCATTGAGATCAGCACCTTTTCATCTCTGGCCGGTAAGCCTGGCAAGTCGCGCACTGGCAAAAAGAAACAGCAAATGGTTGATGTGTAGAGATCACTCTTCTGGTGCGCATAAGGCCTTGCCCTCGATTCAGATCCTGCAGCAGCAGGCCCACCAGAACATGCGCCGCGGGGTGACCCAGACCTTTGTGCTGGTGCCGGCCAATGCACCGGCAGTGATCGCCTGCTTCTACACCCTGGCTCCGGCGGAGCTCCGGCTGGCCGATCTGCAACCGGCTGATGCCAAACCGCTGCCTCCCTATCCGGTCCCTTGTTTTCGGATGGGGCGGTTGGCCCGCGATCAACGCTGGCAGGGGCAGGGCATCGGCCCCTTGCTGCTGGGCCTGGCCGTGCAGCGCTGTCTCGACGCCAAGGGCTCAGTTGGTGGCTACGCGCTGATCGTGGACGCGAAGGACGCAGCTGCCAAGGCGTTCTACGAGCGCTATGGCTTGCGCACGTTTCAGGACACGCCTCAGAGCCTCTATCTGCCCCTGGGCGCCTGATCCCACCCCGGCAGCGGGGGCGTGATGCTGTCACACGGCGCAAGGACTTCGCAAGGGTCGGTGACCGCGCAGCGGCTTCACCGACCCTTGCGCTCGCGTGATCTCTTGCCTCCTCGCCGCCGCCGGGATGGGTGGCTCAGGTCATGCCGGCCCCAGGGCCGACTGAAAGTCAGGCATAAGGCAGCTGGCGCGGCCATGCTGGTGCCGGTTTTGTCGGGGCTGCTCCCGTCCGTTGGCCGACCCCGCTGCCAGTGCTGATCTGTTCGCCTTCTTGCAGGCTCTCCCAGAAGGCCGCAAGCGCCGAGGTGTCCGTTACCCGCAGTGGCTGCTGCTGTTGATGGCCATCCTGGGCATCCTGAGTGGCTGCCGCAGCGCCAGGGATCTGGAGCGTTTTGCCAAACGCCATCACCAGGCGTTCGGCGCGGCGCTGGGCCTGGAGCTGCCCAAGGCACCCTGCGACTCCACCTTCCTCTACCTGTTTGAGCGGGTTGAGCTGGAGCAGCTCTTTGGGCTGCTGAGGGAGTGGATGCTGGCCCAGATCGCTGATCAGGACAAGGATTTTGATCAGCTGATCTGTGATGGCAAAACCCTGCGGGGCTCTGCCGCGCAGTTCGATGGTGCCGATGGCGCAACGCGGTTTGTCACCCAAGTGACGCTCTACGCCCGCGAACTTGGCGTTGCGATTGCCCAAACCTCGTTTGACACCGGCGAATCCCACGAGCGCGCGGCCCTCAAAACCTTGATCAGCACCCTTGAGCTCGACGGTGTGCTGATCCAGGCGGATGCGCTGCACACCTCGCCAGCGTTTTTCAACTCGCCGCCGAGCAGGGCGCCGACCTGCTCCTGACGGTCAAGAACAACCAGCGCCGGCTGTATCGGCAGATCGTTTTCCAGTTCCGCGGGCACCGGCACTTCCCTGTTGAGATCAGCGATGCCGACGACAGCCATGGCCGCCAGGTGCCCTGGACGCTGCGTGCCCGCAATGCCACGGACGCCATTCGAGAGCGCTGGGTGGGAGCCAGCTGGATCATCGAGCTGGTGAGCACCGGCCGGCGTGACGGCAAACCGTTTCACCACGTCCACCTGTTCATCACCACCCTGCGCACCAGCCCAAAAGCATTGCTCAGGCTGGTGCGGCAGCGCTGGGCGATCGAAAACCAGTGGCACTGGCCCCGCGACACACAGCTCGGCGAGGACGCTCACCGCTACAGCCAGCGCAAAGGGGTGCAGGTGCTGGCTCTACTGCGCACCTTGGCTCTGAACCTGTTGCGCTGCAACGGTTTTAAATCAATCCGTGCTGGTCTGATGGCTGTGGCACACGACATAAGACGAATGCTCGGTTGGGTCGGGATCAGCCTTGCGGAGACGGGCTGAAATGACTTTCAGTCAGCCCTGGCACTGAGGGCGATGAAGCGTTGCCGGCGGGAAGGAAGTGACCACATGATTCTTGAATGTAAACCCTGTGCAACCAGATTCCGTGTTCCCCATTCCTGTGGTCATCGAAGTTGTTCCCATTGCCAACATCACGACAGCCAACAGTGGATCACTCGCCAGACCGCTAAGTTGTTACCAGTCACCTATTTTATGATCACATTTGCAGTTCCGGCGCAACTACGGAATACATTCTGGCAGCATCAGAAACCACTGTATGATCTACTGATCAAGGCCGCCTGGCAAACAGTCGATAGTTTTGCCCGTCGCGATCCAAAGCTGAAGGGAAGGATCGGCGCTCATTCCGTGCTGCATACCCACAACCGAAAGCTTGAATATCACCCTCATGTACACATGATTGTGCCTGCTGGAGTGGTCGATAAGAAGACTGGCCATTGGCGCTGCAAGACAGAGAACTACCTCTTCCCTGCTCTTAACCTCGCCAAGGTCTTTCGCGCCAAAATCTTTGCTGGGATCAAAGCGCTTGGCTTGAAGGCCAAGGAGACACTGCCAGAGGAATGGGTGGTTCACTCCAAGGCAGTTGGCAGAGGAGATCAGGCATTGATCTATCTCGGTCGCTACCTTTATCGTGGCGTGATCTCGGAAAAGAATATTCTTAGCGACTGCCAAGGGATCATCAGCTTTCGAATCAAAGACAACACCGGCCAGGAGGTGATCCAATGCCTCGCTGGCGCAGAGTTCCTCTGGCGCTTGCTGCTCCATGTCTTGCCCAAACGATTCAGGCGTGTCAGAGACTTTGGTTTGCTGCACGGCAATGCCAAACGTCTGATCCTGCTTGTGCAGCTTGTGCTCAGGGTCAGAATGCCCTGGCCCGCACCACCAAGGGAACATACCCCGATGGTCTGCCCTCGTTGCGGTGGGATTCTACAGCTGTTAATGGTGCGCCAGCGCGAGAGGATGCCGATTCTTTGTTGAGTAATAGCGGATTGAGAAGCAGAGATTTCTATCCATAGCAGCTGATGAAGCACAGGCTGATCAAAGAGATCTCGCCTGAAGAGCCTGTTTGTGCTTACACTGGCTCCCAGCACCCCCAAGCAATCCGTTCCGCACCTTCCTCAGAATTTCTACTTAGCCGAAAGATGAAGGAGATCTGAAGAGAGCCCCGATCTTTCTCCTGTCTTGAAAGGTCCCAGTGGTGCGGGGCTTGTCCAACACTGGATAGATCGTGGCTTCGCACGATCTATCCATGCCGTTGGGTGGGCAGCGTAAGATTGCACGACAAATGGATAGGACTATACTTGCACAAAGTCCCCCTCGCCGGAGATTATAGGTTGCAGGCATTAATGCTTCAATGCTCGAGTTGTGCGACCATCTTTTCTTCAGGGATCCATTTATCTGAAGGAAAATCAATAACATTTCAAGGTGGCTTCCAAATACAGTGCCCTAGATGCGGGTCATTGGAAAGCATTCCTGATGTCACCATAAAAGCGACAGTTCAGGGGATTGCCCAGATATTGCGAAAGTCGCAAAACCCGCTCCAAGATGTTGCTGAAATATTAGAAGCCTTAGAAGATGGTCGTCGCAAAGCTAGTGTTGCACCTCTTCAGGTAAAGCCTTGGTATGAAGAGCTTAAGAAATGGCTACCTGACACACCCGAGAAGATTGCTGCTTACGTAACTATTTTCGCGGCTATGCAACAAATCCTGACAAGGGATCCTGGCCAGCACATTGAATATAATCCTACATTCATTGAGCAGTATAACCAGGCCATTGTCTATCCACAACCGCCGGCTCGTATGCCCCCCCTCGGAACCAAAAACAAACTCATCGAAGGTTGACAAAGGATTTGGTCAGTATGGCCGCAAGTAAGCATGCTGAATTCATTTCGTACAGCTTGCGTACATCTGCCACCCAACAAGCCCCTCGAGTGGACAGGCCACCACAAGCTCTCTGCTTCGCCACCCAAGGCCCCCTACCTGCCACTCAGGGGCAGCGTTCAACAATGAACCCAACACACTGATCGTGCTGCGAATCTTCACCATACCAACCAGTCTTCCTTTCTCAACGCCGACCCGCTGTCACGGCCCCCGGCCAGCTCCGCAACGATGGTGCGGACCTGAAGGCTCGAAGTTGCGCTGAATCAACGCCTGGCGCCGCTGATCTCCAACTCGATCGCATCCACCGTGCAGGCCACCCCGTCTTCGCGGGACAGCACCTGCTGCAGCTCCTGAGCGCGCTGCCGGTAGCGGGAGTCGCCTGCCAACGCCCGGATGCTGGTGGCGAGAGCCTCGGCACTGAGCGTCTTGAGCCGGTGCGTGGCAGGGCTCACCCCGAGCTGCTCCAGCGTGCGGCCCCAGGCGGGCTGATCGGCAAAGAAGGCCACCACCGTGGAGGGGATGCCGTAGCGCAGGGTGGCGGCCGTGGTGCCGGCGCCGCCGTGGTGAATGGCGGCCTGCACCCTGGGAAACAGCCAGCTGTGCGGGCACTCCTCCAGCAACAACACATCGGCCGGCAATGCCGTGCGGGGCAGCACCCGGCCCCAGCCCGGCGAGAGGATCAGCCGTTGGCCGGCAAGCTGCGCGGCCTCCACCACCACATCCGCCAGGGCCTCGGGATTGCGGGTGATCATGCTGCCGAATCCGGCATAGAAGGGAGCGGCGCCGTTCTCCAGAAAGGCGCTGAGATCCCGATCCGGGCTGTAGGCCGTGGGGATGATCGCCCCATCGGTCGAGCGGGGCTCGAGGAAGCAGAAGCCGGTGAGCGAGGCGCTTGCTTTCCAGTCTTCCGGCCGGGGCAACACCTGAGGGCTGATCAGATGCACCACCGCTGGATTCGCAAGCTGGGCAGGTGGCATGCGACGGCTCTGGGCACCACCCCAGGGGAGGGGCTCCAGCCCCAGGCGATCGCGGCGGAAGGCCTGAATCACCCGGGCGTCCTGACGCCACTTGAGCAGGCTCACCAACCGGTAGCTGCTGCGGTTGAGGCGGCGCCGCAGACGCCGACGCGTGACGCCGGCATGCGTGCTGGTTGCTGACGCGGGAAAGCCGAGAAAAGGGAACTCACCCGTGGCCATGATCGGCACGGGGCTGAGCACCATCAGGGGGCAGCCAGCGGCCTCGGCCAGGTGGTACCCCCACAGGCAGAGCGGCGACACCAGCAGCAGATCCGTTCCCTCCATGGCGGCATGGGCTGTGGTCAGCAGCTCAGCGAGCAGCGCATCGGCGATCAACCGCACGGGCTTGCCCTGCATCAAGGCCAGGCCCGCCTCCGATCGCAACAGGCTGGTGAAGTCGCCCGGCAGGGGAACGAACGGCAGGCCATGGGCCTCGGTCACAGCCTGGAAATTCACGCTGCCGATCAGGCTCACCTGATGGCCGCGGCGCTGCAGTTCCAGCAGGATCGCCAGGTAGGGCTGCAGGTCTCCCCTGGACCCCACGGAGATCATCCGGATCCTGGCCATGGGAGAAGCTGCCGCTGCCGCGCCATGCTGCACGATTCCGGCTGCTGCGGGAGATGCAAGCTTCAGATCAGTTGGCGCTGGAGCTGGATCGCGGACGTTTCCAGCCCGGTGAACACCGCTTCAGCGACGGTTTGTGGAAAGTCTGCAGGCAACTGGGCCTGCACCCCAGCAATCACAGTGGGAGTCTGGGTGATCAGCGCGTTGAGGGTGGTCTGGGCGTCGCCCAGTCCAAGCCGTTTCTTGATTACCCAGCTCGCTCCGTGGCAGCCGACCCGGGGGAATAGAGTGGTACACAGATACCAGCCCGGCCATGGCCCGCAGTGCGATCCAGTTCCAG
>JBIIXY010000097.1:0-9026 GCA_044347105.1 Prochlorococcaceae cyanobacterium | reverse complement strand
GCTTCGATGGCCGGCACCAGACCGCGGGTCTCGATCATGCCGAGGGCGATGCCCATGGTTTCGTTAGCCATGTCCTGCTCCTGATGGAGGGGGGTGGGGGTTCGCGAATCACCCTCTTGCGCCGCGAGCCCCCCCGTCAAGCCATTTGCACTGTCGGCACCATCACTGTTTCCTGAAAAACAGATAAGGGGAGCTGATCAGTGCAACACAATTCGTTAGGCAATGCTTGGTCAGGGCCCTGCGACACAATGCCCCAACTCGGGATGGAACCGTGCCAGTTCTGGTGATCGCCAGCGGCAACCGCCACAAGGTGGCCGAGATCGGCGCCATGCTCGCCGCCGTGAACCTCGAGGTGCGCCAGCAGCCTGAGGGTCTGGAGATCGAGGAAACGGGCCTCACCTATGGCGAGAACGCCCGCCTGAAAGCCGAAGCCGTGGCATCCCTCACCGGCCACTGGGCCCTGGCCGACGATTCCGGCCTGGAGGTGGATGCCCTGGCCGGGGCGCCGGGGATCTACTCCGCCCGCTATGCCCCCACCGACCCCGAGCGGATCGCCCGCCTGCTGCGCGAGCTGGGCGACACCCCCTACCGCAGCGCCCGTTTCGTGAGCGCCATGGCCCTGGCCGATCCCAGCGGGCGCACCCGGCTGGAGTCGCAGGGGATCTGCCAGGGAGTGATCCTCACGGCCCCCGATGGCAGCGGCGCGGGCTACGACCCGATCTTCCACGTGCGCGAGGCGGGCTCCAGTTATGCCCGGATGGGTGAGCACCTGCGATTGCGCCTCGGCAGCCGCGGCAAGGCCGCCCGTGAGCTGGCCCCCGGTTTCAGGGCCCTCCTCGGCCTCACCGCTTAGGCGCCCGCTTCAGGCGCCAGCCGTGGCGTTGATGTGGTTGATGGCCCGCATCGCAGCGGCGGCAGCCTCCTCCACATCCCCCTCGCGACCGGCCAGGGTCAGCCGGCCGAAGGCCCCCACGGCCTTCACGTCCACCACGGTGATGTTGCTGGCTTTCTCGGCTTCGTTGGCGGCGATCAACACGTAGCCAGCGGGCTCCGTTTCCAGGATGAACATGCTCATGCCCGCCTGGATCATCGAGCCGCGGCGGTTCTGGCGGTTGATCAGCACCGCGTGGTCGGGGGTGATGGCGCGGATGATCTCGGTCCAGGTCACATCGGCCGGACTGCGCTGCTCCTTGCGGTTGCCGATCGCCTCCAGCACCACATCGCCGGAGTGGAGCACATTGCTCTGATCGCGGTGATACAGCGCCAGCGAGCCGAAGGCCCGCTCCACGATCATCTGGCCCAGGCGCACGGTGCTGGCCTTGAGGGCGATGTCGGTGACCCGGTGCACGGCCATGCCGGGCGACACCTCCAGCCACAGGCAGGCGTCGCCAGGGATCGGCAGGAAGCCCTGGCTCACCGTGCCCATGTAGGCCGCCAGCTGGGGCTGCAGCGAGTCGAGAAACACATAGGTGCGCAGCTCGATCGACTCCACGTGGCTGTTGAGCCGCGTCAGCCGGGCTCCCTCGCTGTCGGTGGTGATCACACAGCTGGCGCCATCGCGGTCCGCCGCCTCGCCAGCCAGGCCAGTCACAACCGTGCCCGTGATGGCCGGCCCTGACCTGGTCAGGGAACTGGATGCCAGGCCCGCCACGCCCGGGCCCATCCGGACTGACACCGTTCGATCCTCACGTGGGCGACGGGTGGAGGGCAAGAAGGGGGACTGAGATGGGCCGGCTCTGGCTGCTGCCAGGGCAGTGCTGCCGCTGGTCCGGTCGGGACAGGTCGCGGCGATGGCAAAGCCTTCAAAGGCCTGGAGACAGGCAGCGGATGGGTCCGGCGATGCCGGATCTTAACCCGTGCCCCCGTGGCCCCCATCCCCTTGCCCGCCCAGCAGAAGCCGGTACCGTCCGCCCAGTCGCTGTTCCGCCATGGCCAGCAAGCCGCGCACCGCCGAACCCCTCACTCCGGACGCCAACCCATCGCCCATGGCCGATTGGCTGGCGGAGGCCACCGCCCAGGGCATCAAGCCGGAGCAGGCCCTGGCCCTGATCGGGCTGGGCCTGATGCGCAACATGGGAGGCGGGGAGTCGGCCTGGGTGTGGTCGGAAGGGGAGGACGGCGGCAGTGCCGACCTGCCGGCACTCAGGCAACGGCTTGAGCTCACCGAGCTGGCCCTCAAAACCGGTG
This sequence comes from Prochlorococcaceae cyanobacterium, assembly GCA_044347105.1. GTDB lineage: Bacteria > Cyanobacteriota > Cyanobacteriia > PCC-6307 > Cyanobiaceae > NIES-981. The sequence goes on along the minus strand of JBIIXY010000097.1, from coordinate 6,839 downwards.
CCCCCCTGAGCACCGCCGAGCTGACTGTGATCCTGGGGGCCCGCCCCGGGGGCACCGTGGTGGAACGGGGCGGCCTGCGGGCCCGCCGCCTCAGCCGCAACGTCTGGAAACTGAGCAAGGCCGACGAGGGAGGGGCGTCCTTCAACGACGGTTTCCGGCGCCGGCTCTGATCGCCCGCCCCGCCCCGCCCCGCTCAGGCCAGCCCCACCAGTTTCAGGGAGTAATCCCACACCTTGGCTGCGGTTTCCGGGTTGCTGGCCTGGTCGGAGAGCTCCTGGCTGAACTGTTTGCCGGTCTTGCTCTGGCGGTTGCCCCAGCTCCAGTGCACGCCGGACACGGCAAAGGCGGGATCGGCCACCACCTGGGCCACCCGCTCACCGGCCAGGGCCTGGCTCACATAACCGCCGGTGATGTTCTTTTGAAACCATGGAAAGATCGTCTGGAACAGCTTCGGGGTGTTGCGGAACAGGGGGGTGTCGGCCACACAGCCCGGGTAGAGGGAGCTGAAGATGATCCCGGTCGACTGATGCAGGCGCCGGTGCAGCTCCTGGGTGGTGATCATGTTGCAGAGCTTGCTGTCCTTGTAGGCCTTGCCGGGCTTGAAAGGCTTGCCGTTGGCCATGGCCACGGGCTCCTTGAAGCCGGCGGCGAAACCACGGAGATCACCGAGGTCGGCCGGGGCGGGGATGGGGATCTTGCCGCCCAGCTCCTTGGAGTTGGCCGTGACCGTGCCGAGAATCACCACCCGGCGTGAAGGATGCTGCGACGTCTCGATCTCGGGGAGCAGCATCTGAATCAACAGAAAATGCCCCAGATGGTTGGTGGCCATGGAAATCTCGTAGCCCTGGGGTGAGCGCTCTGGCTGCTTCAGCCGCGGTTTGTACACCGCCGCGTTGATCAGCAGGGCGTCAAGGCCCTGACCCACCGACGACACCAGGGTTTCCACGCCACTGCGCACGCTGTCCAGATCGCCCAGGTCAATGCGCAGGTGATGGAGGCGCTCCCGGGGAATGCCGAGGGCGTCGGCCGCGGCAGCGGCCTTCACCGGATCGCGGTTGGCGGTGATCACGGTCCATCCCCGCTCCACCAGGGCACGGGTGGCGTTGAGGCCCACACCGGAGGTGGTGCCCGTGATCAGAACCGTTCCCGGAGTAGAAGACTCGGCCATGGAGCGGGTTGGATGTCAGCTGCGGCCCAACCTAAGGAGCGGCTGGCAAGCCCAACGCCTCGCAGATCCGCCTGCTCAACAGACAGATACGTCGGGCCTGGGCTGCCTGCTCAGGGCTGGGAGGGTGCGGCCGCTGAGGGCTTCCACACCACCCGCAGGCGGTTGGGAGCGATCCACTGATTCTGTTCGCGAATCAGACGCTGCTCCCCTTCAACACCGAACAGCGCGTCAAAACGCTCCCGGGCCTTGGCCAGCTTGGCCTGCTCCAGCTGCAGCACAGCGGCCAGCTCCCCTTGCCGGTCCATGCGTTCCTGGTAGGCACCAGCCAGGCGCACCAGGCTCACAGCCGCCATCAGCACGAGGCCCAGCTTCACGGTGAGCCCGATCACGCTGCAGTGCAGATCACGGCGTTCGTCAGAAAGACTCACCGCAGCACCAGCTTCGAGCAGGGTGGCACGGGCTGCCGGCGTGGAGCGGCGAGGCTGGCCGGTGGGGACGGTTGATTGCCCCTGGCCCCCCAGTGGAGGAAAGGGATCAGAGGGCACAGGCGCAGCCACAGGCCGGAGAGCCGAGCGAGCCCTGGGACCGCCAATGACGGAACCGGTGGCAGCGGATCGCCTCGGCGATCGAGCCGCCTGATCAACGCGCGCTCCGGCGGCCGATCTGGCCGAGCTGACAGATGTCCTGGAGTGTTGCCGCAAGGCGCCCGCTGCGCAATGGTGCATCGCTTCTAGCGGGAATCCGGCGCGCTGCCAAGGCCCGTGCTGGCGGGATCAGGCCTTGTAGAGGCTGAAGCAGAGGCGCACGGCCAGCACGCCGGCATGGGCGGCCACCACCAGAGCGATCAGCACCTGGGCCTGGCTGAGGGCGGAAACCATCGGGAAAACTGGGGGCACGTCGGCACCATTGTTCGGCCTCGGCTGGCTACGGTCCAGATTCATCGCCCCTGCTGTCACAGCTCTTGACGCCCACCGCCGAGCCCCCGGTCGCCGTATCGATCACCCGGGCCCAGATCCAGGGCCTCGATCTGGGCCCCCTGGAGGGCTGGGCCAGCCTTCCCCCTGCCTCGCTGCTCCAGGCCGGCGCCCAGCTGGAGCTGGTGATCGATTGGCCCCGGGCTGACGACGATCCACGGGAGCTCTCGGAAGTGCCGGAAGTGCGGCTGTGGAGCCTGCGGGCCGATGCCCGCCACCCCTGGCTGCCGCTGGTGCTCGAACGGGCGGGAGGCCAGCTGAGCCGCCATGTGGCCATGCTGCTGCCCCACGGGTTCAGCCGCAGCGAGGGTCTGCGCTTTGCCCCGGAAGCCCTGGAGCTGTGGCTCACCCACCGGTTGTTCCTGCTCGACGACTGGGCCTGTGGCCATGGCCTGAACTGCCGCCAGAACCTCACCCAGATGGCTGCGGTGCTGGGGCTGGAGGTGGACAGCGCCTTCTGGAACGCCCTCGACTAAACGCCCGCGCCACCTCAGCCGGCGAGCGCTGCGGGCAGCAGGGACTGGAGTGCCCGCCGGCCGCTGTCGCAGGCCACCAGCAGGGTGAGTGCCCGCAAAAGCCACACCAGCTGGGCCTCCCTCAGCCGATGCAGGCGGGACGCCGCCCAGCGGGCCCCGACGGCGGCGGTCGCCCCCAGCACCACCCCCAGCAGAGGCTCACCCCGGCCTTCGCCAACGAAAGCGACGCTGGCGGCCAGGGAGGAGGCCAACACCGCCAGGGTGCTCAGGCGCACGGCGCTGTGCACGTCCATGGCCAACCCCTGCACCAGCAGCGGCACCATCAGCAGGCCGCCACCCACCCCCAGCAGTCCGCTGGTGAGGCCGGCCATACTGCCCACTCCGGCCAGCGCGGGCCAGGGCGGGGGAATGCTCGCGGCACCGGCCCCTAGCTGGGAGCGCGCTCGAATCGTGAAGGCCAGCACCCCATAGAGCAGCGCCTGCAGCAGCAGCAAGGCGCTGCCGTCCAGAAGCCCCCCCAGCTGGCTGAAGGCGATGGCGCAGCAGGCGGCGGTGAAGGCCAGCACCAGGCCCTGCCGCCTGGGCAGGCTGCCATTGCGCAGGTGCACCGCGCTGCCGGCCAGGGTGGTGGGCACGATTGCCAGGGTGCTGGTGGCCAGGGCCTGGTGGGGCTCCAGGCCCAGCAGCAGCAGCAGCGGTGAGAACACCAGCCCGCCGCCGATGCCCAGCAGCCCGGACAGCACCCCGGCCAACAGTCCCAGCGGTAGAACGGGGAGCAGTTGGAGCAGGGCAGGCATCGGGCTGCAGCCATGGATGACCCCTCAGCATCCCTGAATACGCGGCGGCTGCCCAGCTACCGGCTGGGCGGTGCCTGGCAGATGGCGATCGACCACTGGCTGCTGGCCCAGGGGGGGGCGGCCCTGCGGCTGTACCACTGGCAGCGGCCCACCCTCTCTCTGGGACTACACCAGCGGCGTATTCCCGATCACTGGCGCTCCCTGGCCGCAGCGGGGCGGCTGGACCTGGTGCGCCGCCCCAGCGGTGGGCAGGCCGTGCTGCACGGCGGCGACCTCACCTATGCGCTGGTGTGGCCGGATCCCCCTGGCAACCGCCAGCAGGCCTACCGCAAGGCCTGCCTGTGGCTGCAGCAGGCGTTCGCGCAGCTGGGCCAGCCGCTCGCCTTCGGCAGCGCCCCCGCCTCCCTCGCCGGACGCAATTGCTTTGCCAGCAGCACCGCCGCCGACCTGGTGCATGCCGATGGCAGCAAGCGCATCGGCAGCGCCCAGTTCTGGAGCGGTGGGCGGCTGCTGCAGCACGGATCGATCCAGCTGGCGGTGGATCGGCAGCTGTGGCAGGAGCTTTTTGACAGCCCTGCCCCGCCACTGGCCCCGCTGCCGGCCAGCGGGGGGGAGCTGGAGCAGCTGCTGCTGGATGCGGCCAGCCGCTTCCTGCCTTTGCCACGCGCCCAGGACGGCCCGCTGCGGGCAGAGGAACTGGCGGCGATCGCGGCCGGACTGGAGCGCTACCGGGTTGGGCTGGCGGACAGTTCGCCCGAGGCCACCATGGCCCGCACCACCTGAGGCAGGGCCAGCCCCAGGGGATAGGTGCCCTGGCGGCGGGCGGCCTGCAGCAGGGGCTCCGGCAGCTTCACGCCCAGCCGGCCCAACACCGCCTCGCCCAGCTCGGGGCGCTCCAGGGTGCCGGCAGGCAGTCCGGCCGGGCTGAGCACCAGCAGCCGTGAGCAGTTGCGCTCCTCAAGTTGCTCCACGGCCTGCCACAGCGGCGCTTCGGAGCTGATGCCAGGCAGGCTGCTGAGAGGTTCGAGGTGGTCGGCCACCCGGTCGCTGTCCCAGCGCTGCACCGGCAGCTCCTGGAGGGTGCGATCGTCGATCACCCCCTGCCAGCGGCCCCGGTCACACACCAGCAGCCAGTCGGCTGGCCCCACGGGGCTGGCCTCAGCGAGGCGCAAGGCACTGAGCTCCCGCAGGCTGGTGTTCGCCTCCAGCACCCGGAAACGCTTGCGCGCCGCATCCTGCACCTTCAGGCTGGTGAGGGCGCTCTGCAGCTGCAGCATCTGCTGCTGGTTGCGCACGGCACCCAGGCCGAACCAGCCGAGCAGCATCAGCCAGGCGCCGCCCATGCCGGCGCCCCGCAGCAGCAGCCAGGCCCCCAGACCGATGGCCGCGAAGCCGAGCAGGCGCCCTGAGGCATTGGCCACCTCCACACCGCGGCGCTGGCTGCCGCTCACCTGCCACACCAATGCCTTCACGATCAGGCCTCCATCGAGGGGCAGCCCCGGCAGCAGGTTGAACAGGGCCAGCACCAGGTTGAGGGTGCCGAGTTCAGTGACCATCACCCCCAGCCAGGGGGCCAGATGGGCGGCGCCATGGCTGCCGGCCAGCAGGGAAAGACCCAGCGCCAGACTCACAGCGGGACCGGCGGCGGCCACCAGCAGGGAGCCGATCGCCGTGCTGCATTCACGCTCCACGCTGGCGACACCGCCGAGCATGAATAAGGTGATGCTCTTCACCTTCACACCCTGGCTGAGGGCCACCAGCGAGTGCCCCAGCTCATGCAACACCACGGAGAGGAACAGCAGCACCGCGGTGACCAGGGCAAGGCCCCAGACCACCGGCGTGGCCATGGCCTGCAGGCCCTCGCCGGCCAGCTGGATGCGGTAGTGCTGGTGGAAGGCCATGGTGGCCAGGGCCAGGATCAGGAACCAGCTGGGATGGATGCGCAGCGGGATCCCCCTGATCTTCAGCAGTTGCCAGCCCTCACCCACTAGCCGATCTCCCGGTTCAGCCGGCGGTGCGGCTCTCACTCACCGGATCCTAGAAACCCCTCCGTCTCGCCGATCAGCTGTGTCTGCACCTTTGCTGAAGATCTGCGGATTGCGCCAGCCCGCCCAGGCGGCGGCGATCGCGGGCCTGGGGGTGGACGCCATCGGCGTGATTGCCGTGCCGGGATCTCCCCGCTGGCTGGCCCCGGAACAGCGCCCGGGCCTGTTCGCCGCCGTGCGGGCGGCCTCGCCCAACTGCCTGGGCGTTCTGGTGTGCGCCGATCCCGGCGACGATGAGCTGGCGCCACTGGAGCCCAGCCAGGGCCATCGGGTGATTCAGCTGCACGGCAACGAGAGCCCGGAGCGCTGCCAGGAGCTGCGGCGGCGTTTCGGCTGTGGGGTGTGGAAAGCGATCCGGCTGCGCCAGCCCGCCGACCGATCGCAGGTGGATGCCTATGCCAACGCGGTGGATGCCGTGCTGCTCGACGCCTGGGTGCCTGATCAGCTGGGGGGGACAGGCCATCCCATCCCGCTGGAATGGCTGCAGGACTGGCAGCCGGCCCTGCCCTGGTGGCTGGCGGGCGGGATCACGGCCAACCGAGCGGCCGCGGTGCTTGGGCAGCTCAGCCCCTCCGGCCTGGATGCCTCCAGCGGCGTGGAGCGGGCCCCGGGAGACAAGGATCTCCATCAGGTGAGGGCCCTGCTGAATGCTGTGCGCGCCAGCAAACGAGCCTAGGTTTGGCCAAACCGAGACCACGCCCATGCCGTTCCCCCGCCTGCTGCCCCTGCTGCTGGCCAGTGCGGTCGGCATGCTGCCCCCCGCAGGCCGGGGGCAGGACCTGGTGGGCTGCTCCCTGGTGGACGGCCAACTGTCCTGCGTGCCGGGGGTGAGCGCCGATCCCCAGGCCCAGATCCGGGCCCTGCGCGGCCAGATCGCTGACACCCTGGCGCAGGAGTCGGCGGTGCAGCAACAGATCGAGGGCCTCCAGAACCTGGTGCTGCGCGGGGAGGCACTGGAGGGCAGCCTGCTGCAGGCCAGTCTCACCGCCGATCAGCTGGCCGGCCTGCCGCCCGGGGCCTTCCACTGGTACCGGCTCAGCCCCGGAGGCTCCCATTGGATCTGGATCGCCGCAGCCCAGGGGCCCAGTTACCGGCTGAGCGCGGCCGACCTGGGCAGCCAGGTGATGGTGGTGGTGGTGGTGAGCGGCGACAGCGCCGCTCCTCAACGTCAGGCCTCACCACCGGTGGGACCTGTACGGCCTGCCATGTAGCTCAGGTGGAGAGCATCGACTCCTGCTGCTTCACCAGCTCAAAGAACTCAGCCTTCAGGCTGGCGTCCTTGCGGAAAGCACCCCGAACGACGGAGTTCACCATGCTCGTCTGTGGTTCCTTCACGCCGCGCCACTTCATGCAGTAGTGCTGGGCTTTCACCAGCACGG
>JBIIXY010000191.1:0-2738 GCA_044347105.1 Prochlorococcaceae cyanobacterium | reverse complement strand
CCAACCCCTGGGCCCCGGCCTGATCGCCCCGGCCCTCGCCGCCGATCTGGCCCCCTGCCCCGCCTGCCTGGCCGAGCTGGCCGATCCCGCCAACCGCCGTTACCGCTACCCGTTCATCAGCTGCAGCTGCTGCGGGCCCCGCTACTCGATCGCCACCGCCGAGCCCTACGCCCGCGCCCACACCACCCTGGCCGCTTTCCCCCTCTGCCCGGCCTGTCAGGCGGAATTCGACGACCCCAGCGATCGCCGCTTCCACGCCGAAACGATCGGCTGCCCGGCCTGTGGGCCCCGGCTGCGGCTGCTGGCGCCCGATGGGCAGCCCTGGCTGGCTGATGCCGCTGCCGCCGATCCCGTGCAGGCGGCGATCGACCTCCTGCGCGGCGGCGGCATCCTGGCCCTGCAGGGGGTGGGCGGCTTCCAGCTGCTGGTGGATGCCACCAACGCGGCGGCCGTGGCCCGGTTGCGCCAGCGCAAGCGCCGGCCCCACAAGCCCTTTGCCCTGCTGGTGGCCGACCTGGCACCGCTGGCGGGCCAGGTGCGGATCACGCCGGCGGAGCGCCGGGCGCTGGAGGGGGCTGCTGCGCCGATCGTGCTGCTGCACCGGCTTGCGCCCCGGGCTGCCGGCGTGGCGGCGGAGGTGGCTCCCGGCAGTCCCTGCCTGGGGGTGATGCTGCCGGCCTCGCCCTTGCACCGGCTGCTGGCGGCGGCGGTGGGCCGGCCGCTGGTGGCCACCAGCGGTAACCCCAGCGGCGAGCTCCTCTGCATTGAGCCGGCCGAGGCCCTGGAGCGGCTGGGCGGCATCGCCGATGCCGTCCTGGTGCACAACCGGCCGATCGCCCGCCCCCTCGACGACTCCCTGCTGCAGGTGATCGACGGCCAGCCCGCCCTGCTGCGCCGCGCCCGCGGCTACGCCCCGGCCGCCCTGCCTGTGTCTTGGCCACCGGCACCCGCTGGGGCTCCCGCCCGCGCTGTCCTGGCCCTGGGCGGCGATCTCAAGGCGGCGCCGGCCCTGGCGATCGGCGGCCGGGTGTGGCTGGCCCCCTACCAGGGCGATCTGGCGTCGGCCCGGTTGCAGCAGCGTCTGCAGGTGGGCCTGGAGGCGCTGCTGCAGCGGCAAGGCCAAAACCTGGATCCCGGTGCCGGCCCCGTGCTGGTGGCCGATGGCCATCCCGGCTACGTGAGCGTGCAGCTGGCCGAGCGCCTGGCGGCGCGTCGCGATCTGCCGCTGCTGCGCGTGCAGCACCACCAGGCCCATGGCCTGGCGGTGGCAGCCGAACACGGCCTGAAGGGCCCGCTGCTGGTGTGGGCCGCCGATGGCCTGGGCTACGGACCCGCCGCTGCCGCGGCCGGCGGGCACCAGCTCTGGGGGGGGGAGCTGCTCTGGCTGGAGCGGGCCGAGGCCCCGGTTGCCGCCTGTGGGGAGCTGGCGATCGAGCGGCTGGCCTGCCTGCGGCCCTGGCCCCTGCCTGGCGGGGAGCGGGCGATGCTGGAGCCCCGGCGCGTGGCCCTGGGACTGCTCACCGAAGCCGGCTGGCTGGAGCACCCGGGGGCCGCCGCCTGCCGGGCCGCCTTCGCGCCCCAGGAGCTCAGCCTGCTGCGCCAGGCCCTGGCCAGCGGCTGCCATGCCCCGCGCACCTCGGCCCTGGGCCGGCTGTTCGATGGGGCGGCCAGCCTGCTCGATCTGGTGCAGGAGCTCAGTTTCGAGGGCCAGGCGGGCCTGCTCCTGGAGGGACTGGCCCGCCAGGTGTCAGGGCAGCACCCGGCGGCGCGCTCAGCCCTCTCCGCGCCCACTGCCCTGACGCTGACATCCCCGGGCTTACCCCTGGGCTGGCTGGATTGGGCGCCACTGATCCAGGCGCTGCTGGAGGGGCTGGCGGCGGGCCTCCCGCCAGCCCAGCTGGCGGCGCTTTGGCACCAGCAGCTCTGTGATGCTCTGGTGGCCCTGGCGCTGCGGGCGGCCCGCCAGCGCGGCTGCAGCCAGGTGGCGCTGGCGGGCGGCTGCTTCCAGAACGCCCTGCTGCTGGAGGGCTGCATCGCCGGGCTGCGGGCGGCCGGGCTGGCCGTGTTCTGGAACCAGCACGTGCCGTGTAACGACGGAGGCCTGGCCCTGGGCCAGCTGTGGGCAGCTCTGCACGCCAGCTCTATAACGAAAACGAAGGGTCCCGCCGCGCCATGTGCCTCGCCACCCCTGGGGTGATCCTGGCGATCACCACGGCTGGCCCCGCCGAGGCCCAGCATGCGGCCGCCCCCGAGGGAGACGCGTCCCTCTGGCGCTGCGCCGAGGTGGATTTCGGTGGGGTGCGCCAGCAGGTGAGCCTGGCCTGCCTGCCCGAGGCCCGGGTGGGTGATCGGGTGCTGGTGCACGTGGGGGTGGCCCTGAGCCTGGTGCACGACGACCCATGACCACCACCATCACCGTGGACGGCAATGAGGCTGTGGCCCTGGTGGCCTACCGCCTCAACGAGGTGATCGCCATCTACCCGATCACCCCGGCTTCGCCGATGGGCGAGTGGGCCGATGCCTGGGCCGCGGAGGGCCGGCCCAACCTCTGGGGCGCGGTGCCGGCGGTGGTGGAGCTGCAGAGCGAGGCGGGGGCGGCCGGCACGGTGCATGGCGCCCTGCAGGCCGGGGCGCTCACCACCACCTTCACGGCCAGCCAGGGGCTGCTGCTGATGATCCCCAACCTCTACAAGTGGGCCGGGGAACTCACGCCGGTGGTGCTGCACGTGGCGGCCCGC
>JBIIXY010000096.1:0-9111 GCA_044347105.1 Prochlorococcaceae cyanobacterium | reverse complement strand
GCTGGCAGGGCGGGGTGTTCGCCGGCCCGTTCACCCTCCTGCCGGATGCCCATGGCGGCTGGACGCTGGTGGAGCAGGTGCCTCTGGAGCGCTACCTCCAGGGGGTGGTGCCCCATGAGATCGGCGCCGGTTCGCCATCGGTGGCCCTCGCCGCCCAGGCGGTGCTGGCCCGCACCTGGGCGCTGCGCAACATCCAGCGCTTCGCGGTGGATGGCTATCACCTCTGTGCCGACACCCAGTGCCAGGTGTACGCCGATCCGCGCCATGCCGGTGCTGCGGTGCGCCAGGCCATCGACAGCACCCGTCACCAGGTGCTCACCTGGCAGGGAAAGCCGATCCACGGTGTGTACCACGCCACCAACGGCGGAGTCTCCGCCGGCTTCCAGGAGGTCTGGCGCGGCCCTGCCCTCCCCTATCTGCAGCCCCGGGTGGATGGTGTCGCGGCCGTGCAGGCGCGCTTCGCCCTGCCCCTGCCAGGCGGGCGGCTGCCGGGACTGCTGGCCAGCCGGGAGTTCTACGGAGCCGACCATCCCCGCTTCCGCTGGACCCGCAGCCTCGATGCCGCCCAGATCCGTGCGTCCCTGCAGCGGGTGGCACCAAAACTGGGAACGCCCCAGCAGGTGAAGGTGCTGGAGCGGGGCCCCAGCGGTCGGGTGCTGGCCCTGGAGATCCGCGATGGCGCTGGGGATCCCGTGGTGCTACGCCTGGACGCCATCCGCCGGAACCTCACCCAGCTGCCCAGCACCCTGTTCGTGGTCGATCCCCAGGGGCCTGGACGCTGGAGTTTTGTGGGCGGTGGCTTCGGTCACGGTGCCGGCCTCTCCCAGGCCGGGGCCATCGACCTGGCCCGGCGTGGCTGGACGCTGCGAGCCATCCTGGAGCACTACTACCCCGGCACCCAGCTCCAGCCCCTTTCCACCCTGGATGCCAAGGCCCTGGGAGGAGCCCCTTAGAGTCCGGGGGCTTCCGGGATTGCCATGGCCGGGATTGGTCCTGCCACCGATCACCCCCCGACCAGTGCCCAGGTGGTGAGTTCCAGTGAGCGAAGGCGCGGCAAATCCGCCCTTTTTCTGGTGGCCTGCGGGGTGGCTGGCCTGGGACCCCACTGGTTGGAGCCAGGCCTGCGCCTGATGCCCGCCAGTGCTCTGGCCCTGCTCCTCGGGGGTTACAGCATTCGCACGGTTCTGGTGCCGGCATTCAGTCGCAGCAGGGGGGCTGCCGCCGAGGACACCGCTCCCCTCGCCGCCGTTGCGGCGGACCAGCCCGAGCCCGTACCCCCTGCTCCAGCGGTGGATGTGGTGGTGGCTGCCCGGGATGAGCAGGCGGTGATCGGTCGTCTGGTGGAGGGCATCGCCCGGCTGCGCTACCCCAGCGAGGCGCTCCGCCTGTGGGTGATCGATGACGGCAGCAGTGACCGCACCCCCCAGGTGCTGGCCGAGCTCCAGGCCGACCATCCCTTCCTGCGGGTGCTGCGCCGTGAACCCGATGCCGGTGGCGGTAAGTCGGGTGCGCTCAACCTGGCCCTGCAGCATGTCGATGCCCCCTGGATGTTGGTGCTCGATGCCGATGCCCACCTGGAGCCCGACACTCTGGAGCGCCTGATGCCGATGGCCGAGGGCGGGGACTGGGCGGCGGTGCAGCTGCGCAAGGCGGTGGCCAATCCGGATGCCAACTGGCTCACGCGGGCCCAGGCCATGGAGATGGCCCTGGACACGGTGGTGCAGGAGGGACGGCTCAGGGTCGGCGGTGTGGTGGAGCTGCGCGGCAATGGCCAGCTCCTGCGCCGCTGCGCCCTGGAACAGGTGGGGGGCTTCAACGAGGACACGGTCACCGACGATCTCGATCTCAGCTTCCGGCTGCTGCTCCACCGCCAACCCCTGGCCGTGATGTGGGATCCGCCGGTGAGCGAGGAGGCCGTGCTGGCTCTCCCGGCCCTGTGGCGCCAGCGCCAGCGCTGGGCCGAGGGAGGCCTCCAGCGTTTCTTCGACTATGCACCGGGCTTGCTCTCCGACCGGCTCAGCCCCGGCTGCAAACTCGATCTGCTCTGTTTCTTCCTGCTCCAGTACGTGCTGCCGGTGGTGGCCGTGGCGGATCTGCTGGGGGCGTTGATCACCCGCACGCCGCCGACGATCTGGCCCCTTTCCTTCGTGGCCTTCGGTCTCTCGGGGATCTCAATCCTGCAGGGCTGCCGCCGCGGTGGCGAGGGTCCCCAGCTGCCCCGGATGCACCCCGCCAACCTGCTGCTGGGCATCCTTTACCTCGGTCACTGGTTCCTGGTGATTCCCTACACCACCCTGCGCATGGCCCTGCTGCCCAAGCGGCTGGTGTGGGCCAAGACCCTCCACCTCGGCGAAGATCCGGCCGCGGCCTGAGCGCTCCCTCCCCCGCATGGCTCAGGCAGCGTCAGCGCCTGGGTGCTCGTCGATGGGTCCTTCGATATCCACCACTTCACCGTTGAAGAACTCCGCCAGCTGACGGGTCTTTTCATCCAGTTGGGATGGTGCCTGCCGCGGTGGATCGCCCGTTGGTGGGATCGTCTGGGGGGCAGGTGCAGTGGCCTGCGGGGCCGGTGCTGGCTCCTCGGGGTGCGGGGCGGAGAGCGGTGGCTGCGGCTGCGGCGGTGGCGGTGGCGGGGCCTTGGCTGATTCCGCGGGCACGCGCACGGGTTGGGGCGGCGGCCCTGGAGCAGCTGGCGGCGCCTCCCCGGCAGCCTCCAGGGTGAGCTGGCGATGGCCGCCAAGGGCCCTGCTGATCGCCTGCTCGACCAGGGCCTGACGGGTCTGCACCATGGCCATCCAGGTGTTTGCCACCTGCACCACCGCCCTGTGGTCGTCGAGACGCACCAGCCGGGCCTGCTGGGAGAGCAGCATCCGGGTGGAGGGCAATTCCAGACTGGCCAGAATCCGGCCCCACAGATCCACCAGATTCCCGGCCTGATCCGCGGCAAGCGGTGCCGGCGCTGGAGCAGGGGCTGCCGGTTTCGCCAGAGCTGGAGCCGCAGCTGCAGGGGTGGTGGTGGCGACAGGGTTGCTGGCGGTGGCGGTGGCCGCTGCCGGCGTTGTGGTGGCGGCGGTGTTGGTGCTGGCCTCGTCCAGGAGCCCGAGCAGGAGCACCTCCAGCCAAAGGCGAGGGTTGACGCTGTGGCGCAGCTGCTGCTCGCTGCCCCGCAACTGCGCCTGCCAGTGGAGCAGGCGGGCTTTGCCGATGCCCTTCGCCAGGGCGGGCAGCTGATCGCGCAGCTGGGGCGACACGCTCGTGAGCTCCAGCCGATCAGGCGCCACGCCGGCCAGCACCAGATCCCGCAGCAGGCTGGCCAGACCCTGGAGCAGGGCGGCCGGTTCCCGGCCCCGCTCCAGCAGCCCCCGGCAGGTTTCCAGCAGGCTGAGCGGCTCGCGGTTGGTCAGCGCCCTGGCCAGCTCCAACAGCTCCTGCTCCGGCACGGCCCCGAGCAGTTCCCACACCGCTGCAGCTTCCACCGGTGGCGGCAGCAGGCTGAGCTGATCCAGCAGGCTCTCGGCATCGCGCAGCCCGCCCTGGGCCCGCTGGGCCACCAGGTGCAGGGCTTCGGCCGTGATCTGGATCGATTCCTGCCCGGCGATCCAGCCGAGATGCTGCTCAAGTGCCTCCAGCGGAATGCGCCGGAAGTCGAAGCGCTGGCAGCGGCTGAGGATCGTGGGCAGCACCCGCTGGGGGTCGGTGGTGGCCAGCACGAAAACCACCCGCGGCGGCGGCTCCTCCAGGGTTTTGAGCAGGGCGTTGAAGGCCGCCGTGGACAGCATGTGGCACTCGTCCACCACATACACCTTCCAGCGGGCCTGCACGGGCGCAAAGCGGGAACGCTCGATCAGCTCGCGGATGTTGTCCACGCCGGTGTTGGAGGCGGCGTCGATCTCGATCACATCGAGGGCGTTGCCGGCGGCGATGCTGGTGCAGAGCTCGCAGACGCCGCAGGGTTCGGGCGTGGGCCCGTCACTGCCGATGCAGTTGAGCGAGCGGGCCAGGATGCGGGCGCTGGAGGTCTTGCCGGTGCCCCGGGGGCCGCTGAACAGGTAGGCCGGCGCAATCCGCCCGGAGCGCAGGGCATGGCCCAACGTGGCGGCGATCGCCTCCTGTCCCACCAGCTGGTCGAAGCGCTGGGGCCGGTACTTGTGGTGGAGGGGCTGGTAGGCCGAGGACATGGGGGGCCGCGGGCCTCGGGAGGAGGCCAGGACGTTGAGGCTACCGGGCCTTCAGGGCGCGTCTGACTGTTCGTTGTGCTGAGGGCCGCTTGGGTCGGCGGCACCGAGCAACCCCTGGAGGCGCTGGTCCATGGCGGCCTCCAGGTCTTCCACCTCGGCCAGTTGGTCGGCCAGCTTCTGGGCCGCGCGGCGCAGCCCCTCGAACTGCCCTTCCCCCCAGCGGGCTTCCGCCCGCGCCAGCTCCTCATCCAGCTTCGCTTGCAGGCTCTGGCGCAGGCCCTCCAGCTGCTCCAGGCTGCGGCGGGCCAGATCCACGCCCTGCTCCAGCTGCTCACGGTCGATGCGCAGGGCGTCGAGCCGGACACCCTGGCGCAGCAACAGCCTGGCGCCGCTCAGCACGGCCGCCGGCAGCCACTGGCCGAAGGCCAGAGCCCCCAGGCTGCCGGTGTGCAGCCAGTCCTCCACCTGGCTGCTGCGGTGACGGCCGGTTTTGCACCAGTGGGCGAAATGCTCACAGTTGTTGAACAGCAGGTTGTAGTCCTGCTCCCCCAGCCGGCCCATGGCCCGGCGCAGGGTCACGCCCGTGGGGGAACACTCCCCTTCGGGATAGGCGACCACACTCAGGGGCTGGTCCCGGCTGAATTCCGCCAGAGGGCTGCGCAGGATCTCCCGGCCCTCGAGGTAATGGGCCACGGTGCCGTCGCCCAGGTCGATGCCGTGGTGGTTGAACAGGCCATGCTGGCGGGGGACCTGCAGGTGATCGGCGGCGGCCAATGGGTGCGGTTGCGGGAGCGCGAAGGGGACCTCGATCAGGCGCTGGCCTGCTGGGCTCCTTCCATGCTGCCGCCCAGCTGCACCACCTGGGCGCGGGTGCGCTGCTCCACCAGGTCGCGGGTGATCGTGAAGGTCTTCACGTCACTGCGGGAGGGCAGGTCGTACATCACATCGAGCATCAGCTCTTCCACGATGCCGCGCAGGGCGCGGGCACCGGTCTTGCGGCGGTGGGCCTCCCTGGCGATGGCTTCGATGGCGTCGGGTTCGAATTCCAGAGCCACCTCATCCATGCTGAGGAGCGTCTGGAACTGCTTCACCAGGGCATCGCGGGGTTCGGTGAGGATCGCCTGGAGCGCGTGGCTATCGAGCGGTTCCAGCACGGCGCTCACCGGCAGGCGACCGATGAACTCGGGAATCAGGCCGTACTTCACCAGATCGTCAGGCTGGAGGTGGCGGAGCACCTCCGCGGCCTGACGCTCCTTGCTGATCCGGGTACGGCCATTGCCTTCAGGATGAATGAAACCGATGGCGTTGCGGCCCATCCGCTTCTGCACCACATCTTCGAGGCCCACGAAGGCACCGCCACAGATGAACAGGATCTGGCTGGTGTCGATCTGGATGCAGTCCTGGTAGGGGTGCTTGCGCCCACCCTGGGGCGGCACGTTGGCAACGGTGCCCTCGAGCATCTTCAGCAGGGCCTGCTGCACCCCTTCGCCGGACACGTCACGGGTGATCGAGGGATTCTCGCTCTTGCGGGCGATCTTGTCGATTTCGTCGATGTAGATGATGCCCCGCTGGGCCTGTTCCACATCCATGTCGGCCTTCTGCAGCAGGCGCAGGAGGATGTTCTCCACGTCCTCGCCCACATAGCCTGCTTCGGTGAGCGTGGTGGCGTCGGCCACGGCGAAGGGCACCTCCAGCATCTCCGCCAGGGTCTGGGCCAGGAGGGTCTTGCCGCAGCCCGTGGGGCCGATCAGCAGGATGTTGCTCTTGTGCAGCCGGGTGGCCGTCTCGGCGGCCTCCCCCTTGCCATCGCCCTGCCAGGCCAGCCGCTTGTAGTGGTTGTAGACCGCCACGGAGAGAGATTTCTTGGCCTCGTCCTGGCCCACCACCTGGCGGTCGAGAAAGGCCTTGATCGCCTGGGGCTTGGGCACCTCAGCCAGGGTGGGTGCTGGTTTGGCGGTTTTCTTGGCTGGCGCTTTGCTGCGGCTCGGATCGGGCGCTTGACGGCCGCCACCATGGCCATGGCCATGGCCCTCCACAAGCTCCTCGTCGAGGATCTCGTTGCAGAGGTCGATGCACTCGTCGCAGATGTACACCCCTGGACCGGCGATCAGTTTGCGCACCTGGTCCTGCGACTTGCCGCAGAACGAACACTTCAGGTGGGCATCGAACTTGGCCATCGGCAGAATGGGCCGGAGCGGAGATCCGGGTCAGGTGAGCAGGGAGGCCGCTGGGGGCCTATGGGAAGCATTGCCCCGATCCCGGGGATCGTCAGCCGACCTTAACGATCAAAACAAGGAAGAGAGCCATGGTCAGCCAGGGACGTCGCTATGGGCGGTGTCGGTGACCACCCGATCGATCAGGCCGTATTCAACCGCCTCCGCCGGTGAAAGGAAGTGGTCGCGGTCGGTATCTTCGGCGATCTTCTCCAGGGGTTGGCCAGTGTGCTCGGCCAGCAGGCCATTGAGGGTGTCCTTCAGATAGAGGATCTCCCTGGCCTGAATCTCGATGTCCACCGCCTGTCCCTGGGCTCCGCCGAGGGGTTGGTGAATCATGATCCGCGCGTTGGGCAGAGCCAGACGCTTGCCCTTGGTGCCGCCTGAGAGCAGGAAGGCCCCCATCGAAGCCGCCAGCCCGTAGCAGATGGTGATCACATCCGGATTCACCTGCTGCATCGTGTCGTAGATGGCCAGGCCGGCCGTCACCGAGCCCCCCGGTGAGTTGATGTAGATCTGAATGTCCTTCTCGGGATCTTCCGCCTCGAGGAAGAGCAACTGGGCGACCAGGGCATCGGCGACGGTGTCGTCGATGCCGGTGCCCAGGAAGATGATCCGCTCCCTCAGCAGGCGCGAGTAGATGTCGAAAGCCCGATCACCTTTGCCTGACTGCTCCACCACGGTGGGCAGGACCCCAGGAGCGCCCATGGGGTAGCCGGCTGCCGCGGCTTCGGGGCGGCAACCCAGCCAACGGCTCTGCACCGGATGGCGGTGCAGAGCCGTTACTTCAGGTATGGGCGGGAGGACGTTGGACACACGCAGGGGCGAGGACCGCACCAATCTATGAGGCTGGAGTCAAAGAAGAGGATGTGGTCGAAGAAGAGGAAGGGGCCGTTCCTCAGCTGCTGGCCTCGTCGTCGGCCTTGGCCGCAGGCTTCTCGCTGATCGTGCTGTTGCTTTCCAGCCAGTCGAGCAGTTTCTCCTGGAGAAGATCGTCGCCCACCACCTGGCGCAGGCGCTGCGGGTCGATGTTGCCCTGCTGGCTGATGCCCCGGCTCACCTCCTTCAGCTTGGCCTCCAGATCAGCCTCGGCCACCTCGATCGACTCGGCCTTGGCCAGAGCCTGCAGGGCCAGGCTGCGGCGCAGGCGCTGCTCCGCTTCCGGCCGGGAGGTCTCCATTAAGGAGCGCACCAGGTCGGGGGTGAACAGCTTCTTCACGTCCATGCCCTGTTGGGCGATCTGGCCGGCGGTCTGTTCGATCAGGTTGCGGATCTCCTGCTGGATCAGGGTTTCCGGCAGTTCCACCTCCAGCTCCTCCACCAGGGCGCCCAGCAGGGCGTCATGACGGGCGGCCTTGGCGCGTCGCTCCGCGTCCTCCTTCAGGCGGGTTTCCAGCTCCTCGCGCAGTTCCGCCAGGGTCTGTTTGTCGCTGGCCTGCTGGGCGAAGGCGTCATCGAGGGCGGGCAGTTCGCGGGTTTTGAGCTCCTTGAGGCTGATCTCGAAGCGGGCCTTGCGGCCGGCGGCATCCTCCTGGGGATAGCTCTCGGGGAACTGGCAGTCCACCGTGCGGGTGTCGCCCACGGCCATGCCGATCACCCCCTCCACGAAGCCGGGAATCATGCGGCCTTCCTCCAGTTCCACCTCCAGGGCGTCACTGCTGCCGCCGCTGATCGCCTCCTCGGTATCCGCGTAGACGCCGCTGAAGCTGAGCACGGCCACATCGCCGCTGGCGGCCGCCCTGTCCTCCACGGGCACGAGGGTGGCCAGCTGCTTGCGCGACTGGTCGAGCAGCTCATCCACCCGGGCCGGGTCGTACACGACCGTTTCGGCCTCAGCCTTCAGCCCTTTGGTCTTCTTCAGACTGGGGCTGGGTTCCACGTCCAGCTCCAGGGTGATGGTGAGGTCACTGCCGGGCTGGAAGCGCTCGAGCACCACCTCGAAGCCTTCGCTCAGTTCGGGCTGGCCCAGGGCCGCCACCTTCTCGATGTCCAGGGCGTCCCGGCAGGCGCGGTCGACCAGATCCTCCAGGGCGGTGGCGCGGATGCGCAGCGCGCCGATCTGCTGGAGCAGCACAGGCCGCGGCACCCGGCCCTTGCGGAAGCCGGGCAGTTTCACCGTGCGGCTCAGCTTGTCCAGCGCCGCGTCGTAGCTGGCCTGGCTGCGGCTGCCGGGAATGGCCACCTCCAGGGCCACGCGGCTGCCGGGTTTGGGGCTGGCCTTGACCTGGAGCGATGCGGACGGGGAGGACTGGGCCGCAGGGGCGGCTTGGGCAGCTGGACTCATGGGAAGGCTCTGCAGCCCCCCATCCTAAGAAAGCGCTTGAACAGCACTGGATCGGCAGTATTGTGATCTGAACTACGGAGTGCGGTCGCTGGGGATGGAATCCCGCGGGGTTCAAGCCGATCCGTTCGCGTTCCAGGTCGCCCAGCAGCGCAATCCCCTCCCGTAATCCGCTGTCCTCTTCCCAATCCGAATCACACGCCTGTTCTCCCATCAGCTGTCGAATGTTTCTTGTGCACAAGCCCGCTCACTGACCCCTCCCTGACACTGACCCCTCGCTGACACTGACCCCTCGCTGACACTGCCCACTCCCTGACACTGCCCACTCCCTGACACTGACCCCTTCTGTCCCGAACAGGACGGTCTGAACCCAGCTCTCACCACCTGCTCGCCACTCGGTCTTTGGCGCAGCGGGCGCCCCCGATCCCTTCGAGCCCTT
>JBIIXY010000095.1:0-9112 GCA_044347105.1 Prochlorococcaceae cyanobacterium | reverse complement strand
CCTGCTGCACAGCCCGCAACGGATCGAGCCAGATGTGGGGATTCACCGGGCCATGGCTGTGGCCGTGATCGTGAGAGTGGACCTGCTCGGCAGGGTCGGGCGACTCCAATGTGGCGACGCCGGCACTGGAATCGATCACCAACAGATCGGGGTTCTCGGCGGAGCTCACCAGCTTGTCGAGGAAGCCCTCCATGCCCAGGCCGTTCTTCACCAGCACGGCCGCCTCGCGGAGAACCGTGACATCCCCGGGCCGGGCCTGAACATCATGGGGGCTGATGGATGCCGGGATCAGGGCCTGCACGTTGGCGCAGTTCCCAGCCACGGCACGGGTGAACAGGGTGATCGGCAGAAACGTGGTCACCACCTTCAGATCACCAGCCGCTCTGGGCAGGGTCGCCCCACCCTGGCGCGGGGCGGCGCAGGCCACGAGCAGCAGGGCCGCCCCGGCGACGGAGAGCCAGCGGCGGCAGCCAGGGCGGCGCACCACCAGGAAACCAGGACTAATCAAAATGAGAACGATTCCCATGCAATCCTGTCAGCCTACTGTTGATCCGGCAATCCAGCCGTCCTGGTTCAGCTGCATGCGCAGAGCGCAACACGAACCGGCCTTAGCGTGCCCCTCTCATGGGACCTCTCCGTCCATGCACCGCTCCCCACTGCTCCTCCTGCTACCTGGGCTGCTGATCACTCCACCCATGGCCCTGGCCAACCCCAGCAGCGGCTCGGGAGCCGTGCCGGCGCTCTACGCCACCAAGGCCGAGGCGGAGAAGGCCGCCCGCCTGCACTTCAACTGCACGGGAGCCCACCGCATGGGCCAGCAGTGGATGCCCTGCGCCCAGCACACGCCCGGCCAGCCGGCCTCCAGCCACTCCCACTGACACCACCTCATGGCCAACTGCGGTGACAGACCCCGGCTCGTGGCGGTGGGCATCGCCCCCCTGGGAATCATTTCCATCGGCATCGTGCCGATGGGGGTGGTGAGCATCGGCGTGGTGCCGATGGGGGTGTTCAGCCTTGGGGCCGTGGCCATGGGGGTGGTGAACCTGGCGGTCGTGGGCATGGGCGTGCTGGTGGCCGGGGTGAACGTGATGGGGGTGTGGTGGACCGGGCTGGAGGGCATGGGGCCCTACCGGCTGGGCAGCGCGGTTGGCGGCCAGCATCACCACCACCAGCCCAGCGGTGGCCCACCCACGGATCCGGCCGCCAACCGCTTCGCCTACCCCACCCGGGAGCAGGCTCTCAGCGAGGCCAGGAAGCTGGGCTGCACCGGCGCCCACCGCATGGGCAGCCTCTGGATGCCCTGCGAGCATCACCCGGAACCCTGACCTTCAGCTGGTTTCGCTTTGCTCCTGCCGGTTCGTCTGAATACCGCCTGGGCCCTGTTCCAGGGGCTGCTGCTGGAGGCGGTGCCCTTCCTGCTGATCGGCGTGCTGATCGCCTCCCTGGCCCGCTGGTTCAGTCCTGGCGGCGCCTGGCTGCGGAAGCTGCCGTCCCACCCCGTTGCAGGCCCCCTCAGCGGTGCCGCCCTCGGCTTTGCCCTGCCGGCCTGTGAGTGCGGCAATGTGCCGGTGGCCCGGCGGCTGCTGGTGGGCGGGGCGCCGGTGGGCACCGCCCTCGGCTTTCTGTTCGCCGCGCCGGTGCTCAACCCGATCGTGATCGCCAGCACCTGGGCCGCCTTCCCCAACCAGCCCTGGCTGCTGCTGGCCCGCCCCCTTGGGGCGGTGGCGGTGGCCCTGGCCCTGGCCCTGCTGCTGCGGCTGCTGCCCGAACAGGAGTTGCTGCGCGCCGACCTGCTGGAGGAGCGGCGGCTGAATCAGCCGCTGGCGGCGGTGAGCCTGCTGGAACGCCGCAGCGGCGTGATCGGCCTGCCGGAGGATCAGGCGCCGGTGCTGGCCAAGCCGCTGCGCCCAAGCTGGCGCGACGTGCTGCAGCACGGCAGCCGCGAATTCCTCAACCTGGCCCTGTTGCTGGTGGCCGGCTGCGCCGTGGCCGCCCTGGTGCAGGCCCTGCTGCCGCGCCAGTGGCTGCTGGCGGTGGGCGGTGCCCCCACCCTTTCGATCCTGGCGTTGATGGCCCTCAGCCTGGTGCTCTCGGTGTGCTCGAGCGTGGACGCCTTCCTGGCCCTTGGCTTTGCCGCCCAGATCACCCCCGGGGCCCTGCTGGCCTTCCTGCTGCTCGGCCCGGTGATCGACATCAAGCTGGTGGGGCTGCTGGGGCTGCTGTTCAAACCCCGCGGGTTGCTGCTCACCACCGCTGGCTCGATGCTGGTGGTGCTGCTGATCGGCCAGTGGGTGAATCTCTGGCGCCTGTGATGCTCAATCCCCTGTTGCGTGGTCTGGCCCTGGCCCTGTGGGCGGTGGTGCTGCTGCAGAGCAGCGTGGATGGCCGCCTCGATCTGCTGCTGCGGGCCGCCTTCCACCCGCTGGTGAGCGCCGGCGGCGGCGTGCTGCTGATCCTGGCCCTGCTGCAGCTGCTGGCCGGTGTGCGCGGCGCAAGAGCTGGCGAAGGCAGTAGTGGCGAAGGCAGTGGCGGGCGCGGGGACAGGCGGCTCTGCGTGACCACGGCCGCGATCGCCCTGCTGCTGATCCTCTGGCCGCCCAACCCCTCCTTTGCGGATCTGGCCAGCCAGCGGCCCGGCGATGACACCGCCACTGAAAGCCTCAGCTTCGTGCTGCCGCCGGCCCAGCGCAGCCTCACCGACTGGGTGCGCCTGCTGCGCAGCCAGCCCGACCCCCAGCTGTTCGACGGCGATCCCGTGCGCATCAGCGGCTTTTTGCTGCCAGTGCCGGGCCAGCCGCCCCAGATCGCGCGGCTGCTGGTGCGCTGCTGCCTGGCCGATGCCACCCCGGTGGGGCTGCCGGTGCGCTGGCCCAGCGACCAGCCCATGCCCAAGGCTGACCAGTGGCTGGCGATCGAGGGAAGCATGGCCGCCGACGGCGACCAGCTGGTGGTGGTACCGGCCGTGATCCGTCCCATCCCTCGGCCGGCCCGGCCGCTGGAACCATGAGCAGCCTGCCTGCGGCGGCCCGCTCCCGGCCCCTGCTGCTGGCGCTGGGCCTGCCCGCCCTGCTGGCCCTGGCGCAGCAACAGCTGCTGCTGCGCTTGCCGCCGCGATTGCAGCAGCTGCGCCCCGCCGCCGCCAGCGCCGGACCGGCGGCTCTGCAGGCCCGCTTCAGCCGGCCGATGAACACCCCCAGCCTCGCGCGCCAGAGCCAGCTGGAGCCGTCCCTGGCCCACCGCTGGCTCGGCCGGGGCGACAGTGTGGTGCTCGGCCTCAACGAGGGAGAGCGGATCGGCGCCCCCCTGCGGCTGCGGATTGCCGGTGAGGACAGCCGGGGCCTGCCACTGCCGGCGAGCGACTGGCACTGGGACCCCCGCCCCCGGATCCTGGCGGTGGTGAGCGTGGCAGGCGGCGAGCAGGTGCAGCTGCGCGACCACGACGGCCGCTGGCGGGCGCTCAGCCCGGTGTGGCCGGAGATTCCCCTGCTGCTGCCCCTCGGCGACGGCTCGGGCCTGGCCACCGCCAGCCGCCAGGCCGATGGCCAGCTGCGCCTGTGGCGCATTCCCCTGCGCCAGCACAATCTCGTGCCCATTCAGGCCGGCGGACCCAACCAGCCCGGCACCCACCGTCGCGGAACAGCCGTGGCCGGCGATCCGGAACCCCTGCGCAGCGGGCCGGTGCTGTTCGCCCACTACAGCAGCAACAGGCGCGGCGATCTGCTGATCCAGAGCGGCCAGCTGGATCCTGGCAGCAGCGCCACGGAGCTGCGGCTGAACGGCGGCGGGCGCCAGCGCCTGCTCTGGCCCGTGAGCGGACCGATGCAACTGCTGCCGGAGGGCGGGGCGGTGGTGGTGCCCGACACCGAGGGCCTCCATCTGGAAGCCCTGCCGCCCCAGCCCCCCCGGCGCCAGACCCTGCCCGGCAGCCGCGACCTGAGCAGTTTCTGCCCCCAGGCCGGCCGGGCCCTGCTGTTGCGCCACTGGCCCGACTTCCGGCGCTCCCTCGAGCTGGTGGAGCCGGGCCAGCCGCCGCGGCAGCTCTGGCTGGGGTCGCAGGCCCTCGTGGCCAGCGCCTGCGACCGCAGCGGCGAGCGCAGCTGGGCCCTGCTGCTGGAAGGTCAGGAGCGTCCCCTGCTCAGCCTGGTGACCCTCAGCCGCAGCGGCCAGGTGGTGGCGCGGCGGGATCTGCAGGGGTGGGAACTGGAACCCGGCACCGGCCTGCAGTGGGATCCGGCCAGCGGCCAGCTGCTTGCCGCCCTGCGCCCCCAGCCGGTGCAGTCCAGCCCGGCACCCCCAAGCGGCCCACCTCCCCCAAAGCCCGCCCAGCCGGTGCTGATCGACGGACGCAGCCTGGAGCTGCGGCCGTTGAACCAGCCCGTGCGCCAGGTGCACTGGCTGCCTGCGGGCTAGAACAACTCACCTTGAACACCCCTGCAGCGGAGGCAAGCGTGGATCCCAGGCTCACGGCGCGGCAGGAACAGCTGCTGCAGGCCCTGCAGTCGGCCGCAACGGAACTCTCCGGCCAGGACCTGCACGCCCTGCTGCGGCGCAGCAGCACGCCGATGGGGCTGGCCACGGTGTATCGCCATCTGCGCCAGCTGCAGCAGTGGGGGCTGGTGCGCTGCCGCCACTTGCCCAGCGGCGAAGCCCTGTTCGCCCCCACCGAGCGCGACGACCACCACCTCACCTGCGTGGACTGCGGCAGCACCCGGCGCCTGCCCCACTGCCCGGTGCACGATCTGGCCCTGCCCAGCGGGGAACTCGACGGTTTTCAGCCCCTGTTCCACACCCTGGAGTTCTACGGCCTCTGCGCCGTCTGCCAGCAGCGTCAGCAGCAGGCCCAGCCCACGGCCAGCCCGGCCCGCCTGCGCCGATCCGCACCCTGAGCAGCGGACACGGATACCAAGGAGGCAGAAACCCTATGGTCTGGGAACGATTCCCGGCACGCCCATGGCCGACACCGCAGCCCCCACGGGCCTGCCCGTCACGATCCTCACCGGCTTCCTGGGTGCGGGCAAAACCACCCTGCTGAACCACATCCTCACCAACCAGCAGGGGCTGAAAACCGCTGTGCTGGTGAACGAGTTCGGCGAGATCGGCATCGACAACGACCTGGTGGTCGCCACCGGTGACGACATGGTGGAGCTGAGCAACGGCTGCATCTGCTGCTCGATCAACGGCGAGCTGCTGGAGGCCGTCTACCGGATCCTCGATCGCCCCGACCCGGTCGACTACCTGGTGGTGGAGACCACCGGCCTGGCCGACCCCCTGCCGGTGGCGATGACCTTCCTGGGCAGCGACCTGCGCGAGGCCACCCGGCTCGATTCGATCATCACCCTGGTGGACGCCGAGAACTTCAGCGATGAGCTGCTGGAAGGCGAGGTGGCCCGGGCCCAGATCGTCTACGGCGACATGCTCCTGCTCAACAAGTGCGACCTGGTGGCGGAGGAGCGGCTGGATGCGCTGGAAGAACGCCTGCGCGAGATCAAAACCGACGCCCGCATCCTGCGCGCCGTGAAAGGCGAGGTGCCCCTGCCGCTGCTGCTGAGCGTGGGCCTGTTCGAAAGCGACAAGGTGGTGGCCAGCCAGATCAACACCGATCTCGCCCACGACCACAGCGGCTGCGACCACGACCACGGCCACTGCGAGCACGAACACAGCCACGGACACAGCCACGACCACGCGCATCACAGCCATGCGCACCACGACCATGCCAGCCATCCCGACCACGCCGCCATTGAGGGCTTCACCTCCCTCTCCTTCGCCGCCGATGGGCCCTTCGCCCTGCGCAAGTTCCAGAACTTCCTCGACAACCAGCTGCCCGAGGGGGTGTTCCGGGCCAAGGGGATCCTCTGGTTCAACGAGAGCGAACGGCGCCACGTGTTCCACCTGGCCGGCAAGCGCTTCTCGATCGACGACTCCGACTGGCCCGACGGCCAGCGCAAGAACCAGATCGTGCTGATCGGCCGCCACCTCGACCACACCCGCCTGCGCCAGCAATTGCAGGCCTGCGTGGCCCGAAACGCCGGCAAGGGTTTCGCCTGAACGGTGCGGGGGGCCCGATCGCGTCGATACTGAAGTGGGTTCTCCGGATCCAGCCCGGAGAGGCAACGAGGAAAGTCCGGTGAGGTACAGGTTGTTTCCCAGAAGCAGCACGCTCAAGTCCGGCACTGTCCCGCAGCTGTGATGGCTGGCTCCCACTCCCCCCAGGGGATCTGGGAGCCGGCCTCAGTCAGAACGCTCGCCCATCCCGTTCACCTTCACCGCCGGCGCGGACCGGCCCACCCATGTCTCTCCCTGTCTCCCTCAGTTCTGCCCGGCCCCGGGGCCTGCGCCAGCTGGCCCTGCCCGCGGCTGCCGGGCTCGGCCTGAGCCTGCTTTCGACCCTGCCGGGCCATGCCCACGGCAGCGCCGATGCGGGCCTGCTGGCCGGCGCCAGCCACCCCCTGCTCGGCCTGGATCACCTGCTGCTCCTGCTGGGCGTGGGCGGCGTGGCCGCCTATGTGAGCGGCAGCGTGCTGCTGTTTGCCCTGGGCGGAGCGCTGCTGGGCGCGGTGCTGGGCTCGTTCGGCGGCGATCTGCCTGGCGCGGAGGTGTGGGCGGCGCTGGCCGTCTCGGCCCTGGGTGTGCTGCTGCTCTTGCTGCAACGCAGCCAGCGCTCTCCCCAGCTCGGCCTGGTGGGCAGCGTGGTGGCGGCTGCGGTGGCCGTCCATGCTCTGCTGCATGGCCAGGAAGCCAGCGGCACGGCCACCTGGTGGCTGGGAGCCGGACTGGCCTCGGCGGCGGTGGTCGGCGTGACCTTTGTGCTGCTGCGCCGTGCCAACAGCCTCTGGACCCTCACCCTGGCCGCTGCCCTCAGCCTCACAGGGCTGGTGCTCGCCCTGGCACCGCTGGCCTGAGGCGCAGACGCATTCGCTACACCACGGCGGTGGATTGCCGCTACGGTGACCAGAGCTCAATGCAAGCCATGGCCGAACTGCTGCTGTTCATCGGAGTGTTGGCAGCCTTCGGCCTGGCCTTCTGGCTCACCACCGATTCAGACGATGACAACGGTGGTGGCGGGCTGATGCAGCCGGTGCTCGTGCCGGTGCGTTCCGCTCAGCAACGGCGCTGACCGAGCGCTGCACCCATCTTTCCCCGCCCACGCTCTGGGATTCAAAATCCCTTCCCAGAGCACCATGGGCTGCTGCAACGCCCAGGCTTTGCCAAATCTGCAGATAGCAGTTGCCTCCTGGTTTGTCCTGGTGGCTATGGCCCAGCCTTTGCGGCTAGCAGCCAGCGAACAACCCGTTGGTGATCAGAACGGCCCCCTGCCGCCTGCCAGTGGTTGTGATCGTTGGAACCATCGGTTGGCTCGTAATCACGGGTTGGCTGCAACTGAATCTCCAACCCCCTTCCCCACCACCAGGCTGCGGGTGGAGGCCACCTCCCTGGTGGGCGGCACCCCCAACTTCACGGCAGCCCCAGGCCGCAGCGGGAACGCAGAGCCGGGGCAGCCCAACCGGATCACATCCAGTTTCGACCTGCGGCTGACGCTCGATTCGAGCCTGACCGGCCGAGACCTGCTGCGCACACGCCTACGCGCGGGCAACACCGCTGCCCTTCCCTTCGGCAGCAGCGCCCAGATCCTTCGGCTCGACACACCGAGTTCCACGGCTGGGGACCTGATCGTCGACCGCCTCTATGTGAGCGTGCCGATCAACGACATCGTCCAGGTGAACGCCGGTGCCCTTGTGCGCAACACCGGCATGCTGGCATTCATCCCGAGCGCCTACAACTCCAGGGTGCTCGATTTCTTTCAGCTGGCGGGTGCTTCCGGCACCTACAACCGGGCGGTGGGCAGCGGCGTTGGCGTGCAGCTGAGCCATCAACGCAAGGCAGACGGTTCCACGCTCAACTTCGACCTCAACGGCGTTGCACAGAACGGCTTCGCCGATTCAGAAACCGGCATGCTCACCTCTGCAAGCGGCATCAACGTTCTCAGCCAGCTGGGCGTTCAGGGTCCCAGTTGGGGCGCTGCGCTGGCCTATCGCTTCGGTTCGCAGAACTCCTGGATCAGGGACCCCAACTTCAGCCCCAGAGCGGTGGGGCCTGGACAGCAGAGCAACAGCGTGGCGATCGCCGCCTACTGGCAGCCGATCGGCCACACCTGGCTGCCGTCGATCAGCGCCGGTTACGGAATCAATGCCGTGAGCAAGGGTTCAATGGCCCAGTCCCAGTCTTGGATGGTGGGATTGCAGTGGGACGCGTTGTTCAGCAGAGGGCATGCGGCAGGCATCGCCATCGGCCAGGCTCCGTTCACCCAGCAGCGCAGCAGTCAGAGCTGGCTTCTGGAATCGTTTTACCGCATTCAACTCAGCGATACGATCGCGATCACCTCGGCGCTGTTTTATGCGAGTGATTACAGAGAAAACCAATTCAGCCCCATCTGGGGAGGCCTGATTCAGACCAGCTTCCGCTTCTGAAACCTGTGTTGTCAGAGGGTTCGCGCAACGCCACGGCAGCCTGGAACGCGCAATTGTGATTTTTATCACGGGCGGTCGTGACCAAGGGTCAGCGACCGTTGTTGGCCAACCGATAGAACCCCACTGCCCGGCCGATTTGTTTCGGCTCGGTGCCACAGAACTCAAGTTGTGAGGAGTTTGATGTCCACCCTGTCCAAGCACCTGCTGCTGGCCCTGGCCGGCACCGGCCTGCTGGCTCCCCTGGCCGCCACTGCCCAGGACGGCGCTGCCCAGGACGCCACCGCCAGCATCTCCAGTTCTGCCACCATCAGCTCCTACATGGAGCAGCAGGACATCGACCGCTTTCGCGCCTGGGAAGCCCAGAACCAGGTCACCAGCGTGTCCCAGTTCTCCGACGTGCGCCCCACCGACTGGGCCTACCAGGCCCTCTCCAACCTGGTGGAGCGCTACGGCTGCGTGGCCGGCTACCCCGACGGCACCTTCAAGGGCGGCCGGGCCATGACCCGCTATGAAGCGGCGGCCCTGCTCAACGCCTGTCTCGACCGCGTCACCGAGGTAACCGATGAGCTCAAGCGCCTGATGGCCGAGTTCGAAAAGGAACTGGCCGTGCTCAAGGGCCGCGTCGACACCCTCGAGGGCAAGGTGAA
>JBIIXY010000023.1:0-28402 GCA_044347105.1 Prochlorococcaceae cyanobacterium | reverse complement strand
CTCAATTTCGGCTTACCTGAGCTGTCTCGCGCCGGCCACCGCCAAGAAGCTGCAATGTTGTAGACCAACGTCGTGAGTGGCGAACTTCATTGATCTGATGGCGCCGGCGCAGCAAGGCCAGCGACTGGTGCAGACCGCCAACGCAACCGTCCCCATCCGTACGATGCAGAGCCAGATCATCCGGGTGCCCGCCGCCGGTGCGGACGATGCCGCAAACCGCTTCAATCGACGCGTTGCCGGATCTGCTCGATCGGATCCAGAGCGTGCTGTTGCCTGCGCTGCGGATTCACTGCCCCGATCCCCTCGATCCCGTGCAGGTGCGGAACCTGCCCCCTCCCTGGCGCACGCTTGGCTGCGGCAATTACGCCGCAGTTCTCCACCATCCCAACCACCCGGAGCTGGTTGTGAAGGTGTATGGGCCCGGTCGGCCGGGGTTGGAACAGGAGGCTGAGGTCTATCGCCGGATTGGCCCCCATCCCGCCTTCTCCAGCTGCTTCCACGTGGGAGATGGCTATCTGGTGCTGCGGCGCCTGCACGGCACCACCCTCTACGACTGCCTGCGCCGTGGCATCACCATCCCGGCCCAGGTGATGGCCGATGTGGACGCGGCCCTGGCCTATGCCACGGCACGCGGCCTTCATCCCCACGACGTGCATGGCCGCAACGTGATGCACCACCAGGGGCGTGGCTTGATCGTGGACATCTCCGATTTCCTCAACCCCGAGCCATGCCGGGCCTGGCGCGATGTGCGCCTGGCCTACCACACGGTCTACTGCCCGTTGATCGCACCCCTGCGGTTGCGGATCCCCGGGGCGGTGCTGGATGGGGTGCGCCGTGGCTACCGGCTGGTGCGGCGCCTGCGCAGGGTCATCGCGGTGCGCACCGGCCCCAGCCGCGCCGACCGGGCATGTCGAATGTGATTCCCATTCTCATTTCTGTGGCAGACTCTGGTCGGGTCGCCCCAGGGCCCTGCTTGTCGATCTCGGTTGTGCGTGAGGATTCATGATGCTTGCCATCCCTGCGCTGCCGGCCCAGCAGGACATCGACCGTCAAGCTGCCTGGAGCGGCGCCTGGGAAGCCCAGAACCAGGTCACCAGCGTGTCCCAGTTCTCCGATGTTCGCCCCACCGACTGGGCCTACCAGGCCCTCTCCAACCTGGTGGAGCGCTACGGCTGCGTGGCCGGCTACCCCGACGGCACCTTCAAGGGCGGCCGGGCCATGACCCGCTATGAGGCGGCCGCCCTGCTCAACGCCTGTCTCGACCGCGTCACCGAGGTGACCGATGAGCTCAAGCGCCTGATGGCCGAGTTCGACAAGGAACTGGCCGTGCTCAAGGGCCGCGTGAATGGCCTCGAGGCCAAGGTGGGTGAGCTGGAGGCCAACCAGTTCTCCACCACCACCAAACTGGCCGGCCTGGCCACCTTCGTGATCGGTGGCGTCAGCAACAATCCCGCCGGTGAGCAGGTCACCTTCAACTACGACGTGCAGTTGAATCTCGACACCAGCTTCACCGGCAAGGATCTGCTGCGCACCGTGCTGCGCGCCGGCAACTTCGACGGGGATCGCAATGCCTTTGGCGGCGGACTCTCCACCCTGGAAATCGCCTTCCAGGAAGACTCCGGCCCCAACGCGCTCGGCATCGACAAGATCTTCTATCAGTTCCCGATTGCTGGCCAGTTCACCGCCACCCTCGGCGGCCGGGTGGGCCAGGAGGACATGCTCGCCCTCTGGCCCAGTGCCTATCCCAGCGACACCATCCTCAACGCCCTCACCCTCAACGGCGCTCCCCTGGCCTACAACAAGAACCTCGGCCCGGGCGTCGGCCTCTGGTGGCAGAACAACGGCTGGAGCGTGAGCGCCAACTACGTCGCCGCCAACGGCGCCGACTCCTCCCAGGGCCTGTTCAACAGCGATTCAGCCGCCACCAGCACGGTGCAGCTGGGTTACGGCCAGGAGAACTGGGGGATCGCCGCCATCTACTCCTTCCTCGATGGCGGGGTGGGTGTGCCCGGTGCCACACCCTTCATCACCAGAGAGATCGAGGAGGAGGGAGTGCGCAGCAATGCCTTTGGCATCAGCGGCTTCTGGCAACCGGCCGCAAGCGGCTGGATTCCTTCGATCAGCGCCGGCTACGGCATCAACAGCAGCAACCGGGGCGACCTGCGCACCAGCCAGTCGTGGCTGCTCGGCCTGCAGTGGGGTGTTGTGCTCGCCAAGGGCAACAGCTTCGGGATGGGCGTGGGACAGCCGGCCTTCGCCACCGCCACCCGCAATGGTGCCGACACCGAGAACGGCGTCTGGGCCTGGGAGTGGTGGGTTCAATGGCAGCTCAGCGACGCCATTTCGGTGACGCCGGCGATCTTCTACCTCAACAACCCCGGTGGAAATGAGGGCGGCAAAGACCAGTTCGGCGCGCTGCTCAAAACCAGCTTCCGCTTCTGAGCGGTCCGGCTCCAGCGCTCAACAGCTTGGAGCCCCCACGCTCAGCCATTGGCGCGGAACGCGCCGTGCCTTTCGTGACAAGCGCCGGTGCGGTTCGCGATGCCCGGGCATGCACCACCGCTTAATATTGGTATTGTATCGAGAGCCAGCTATGCCGTTAAGCGGTATTTCGGAAGGCCAGCGCGTGCGGGTGGAAGGTCTGCCGAGCCACCCTGTGCTGCAGCAGCGTCTCATCTCGATGGGAGTGCGGCCTGGTGCTGAGATCGAGGTGCTGCGTCGTGGCAAGCCTGGTGGAATTCTCCATCTCTCCTGCGGCTTCCTTGAATTCATGCTTCGGCATGAGCACGCGGAACAGCTGAACGTGGCGCTGCCCACTCAGCCATAACCCAGAAGCCGGCCGCCCTGGAAGACAACCAGGGCCATCAACCAGGCGAGCAGCAGCGACCAGCCCAGCGACAGCAGGGCGAAATTGCGGCTCTTCGACTCCTGGATCTGGGCTGCCACCGTGCCCAGGCAGGGGGTATAGAGCAGCACAAAGGTCATGAAGCTGAGCGACTGCAACGGAGTGATCAGCCCCCCGATCACCCCGCCCAGGTTGGTTTCGCTGGTCTTGTAGATCACCGCCATCGCCCCCAGCAGGATCTCCTTGGCAATGAATCCGAAGAACAGCGACACGGTGAGCGCGGGATTCATGCCGATCGGCGCCAACAGCGGCTGAAACACACCACCGATCCAGTCGGCGATGGTGGCGCCACTGCCTTGCACGGCTCCGGGCGGCAGGTTGGTGAGGAGCCAGATCGCCGCCGCACCCAGCACGATGAAGCTACGGGTGGTCACCATGAAATTCACCATCTGCGTCCAGCCACGCCGCAGGATTGTGCTCAGGCTGGGGGTGCGATAGGGGGGCAGCTCCAGCACGAACGCCTCCTGGCTGGGGTAGGCCCGCTTGAACATCAGGCCCGTGATGATGGCGGCCACAAAACTCATCACATAGAAGCCGAACACCACCAGCCCCGGTGCCCACCAGGGCCTGGGAAAAAACACGTCGGCCATGAACAGGAAGACCGTGAGCCGGGCCTGGCAGAGGGCAAAGGGGATCACGAGCATCGAGAGCAGGCGCATGCCCCGGTCACGGATCACCCGGGTGCCCATGATCAGAGGGCACGTTGCAGCCGAAGCCGATGATCTGCAGCACGAAGGCCCGACCATCAAGCCCCAACCAGCGCATGAAGCCATCCATGAGGAAGGCCGCCCGCGGCAGATAGCCGGAATCTTCAACAACCGCCAGGATCAGATAAAAGAGAAAGATGATCGGCAGGAAGGTGGCCACCGTGCCCACCCCCATCCAGATTCCATCGATCAGAAAGGCCCGCACCCATTCCGGTGTGTTCACGGCGATCAGGGCCGGCTCCAGCACACTGGTCTGCACCCAGTCGAGACCGCTGCCCAGTAGATCCTGCAGCGGTGCACCCACCGCATAGAGCAACTGAAACATCGCCAGCACGATAGCGAGAAATAGCACCGGTCCCACCAACGGGTGCAGCAGCAGCCGATCCACCAGGCGGGTGCGGCGGTTGAGCAACCGGGGTGGCAGTTGCACGAACTGGGCCAGCAGGGCATCAACCCGCTCCTGGGGAATCTCAGCCAGGGCCTGATCGAGGTCTGCCTCCTGGGTGACGCGGCCAGGGCCCTGGAGACAGAGCCCCTCGCCCAGCTGATGCACCTGGTCGATCAGCTCGTGGATGCCCTGGTTACGGCGGGCACTCACGGCCAGCAGCGGCAGCCCGAGCGCTTCACCCAGGCCACTGGCATCGATGCTGATGCCGAAGCGCCGTGATTCATCGCTCATGTTGAGCGCCACCACCGTGGGGATGGCCAGCGCCCCGAGCTGGAGCAGAAAGCGCAGCTGACTGGCGATCTGGCTCGCGTTCAGCACCACCAGCAACAGATCGGGCGGGGTGTGCCGCAGGAAACGCTGCACCACCGCTTCGTCTTCGCTGCTGCCGCTCAGGTCGTGGATGCCGGGCAGATCCACCAGCTGGTAGCCGTGGCCGCTGAAATCGGGCGGCATGGCCCCCCGCAACAACTCCACCGTGAGGCCGGGCCAGTTGGCGATCTGAGCATTGCCACCGGTGAGCCGGTTGTAGAGGGTGGATTTGCCCGTGTTCGGCATGCCGAGCAGGGCCACCGTCAGGGCACCGCTACGGCGCTGTTCGCCGCTCGAACCGCCGTGGCAGGCGGAGCTTCTTCCCTGCCAGGGGGGCTGCCACTGGCGGCCCTGGCGACGACGGGGACGGGTGGTGGTCATGGCAACAGGGAAAGGGTGGGCAGAAACTGAACGGGGCCGGCTCAGGGCTCGGGGCTCAGGCAACCGTGAGCGAGCCGGTGCCCTTCACGTGGGCCAGGGCGGTGCCCTCCAGGAACTGCTGATCCAGCAGGAGCAGGGCGGCGCTGTTGTCGCCGGCGAGGCGCAACCGCTTGAGCACGAGGCCGGCCTCCGCTTCCTCCTGGAGCTGCTCGGCCACGAACCAATCGAGCATGGCGGTGGCGGTGCGATCGCTCTTGCTCTCCGCCAGGCCATAGAGGCGGTTGATCGAGGCGGTCACGCCCTTTTCCATCGCATACACCTGGTCAAACAGCTCCTGCAGCGAGGCCCAGCTGCGCTCCGGTGCCTCCATCACAGTTCGATGCTGGCCTGACGGGCCGCAAGACGCACGGCCAGCCAGGTGTCATTTGCTACAGGGAGGGGTTCCTGCCGGCAGCCGTGGCGTCGATTCCCGATCGCCTGTTCCTGGCCTGATCGGCGGCTCAGCCAGCTGGATGGCGGAGCTGTTCAACAACTGCCGGGCCACTTGTTTCACTTGCTCTCGGCTTGTTCTCGTTGGCGGAAGGCTTGTTGTTTGCGCTGCAGATCTGCTGCGCAAAAGGCTGTTTTTGATGCTTTAGTGCTACGCCAGCAAAGTAAATATTTGCTTGGGTTCAGTACGATCGACGTTTCAAGTATTGTTGCTGCGATGCCCCGGGTAACGTTGTCGATTGCTGATCGTGAGCACATGGCATTGAAATTGTTGGCCTTGCAGCGGAATCAGAAGATGGTTGCTGTGATTGAGCGCGCGATTAAAAAATATCTCGATGACGAAGGTGCTTACGATCTCGCCATTCGCTCCAGGAACGACCGCGACTGAAGGTTCTTTGTCGAACAAGGATGGGTAAGAGCATGGACGATTTCGCACTGGATTCCGATCGTTTTCCCAAGCGCATTGAATTGCAGTTGCCTCCTGATCTGGCCGACTGGCTTCAACGCACTTCCGCTGCCACCGGGCGCAGTGAGGCCGAGCTGCTGCTGGAGCTGCTCGACCGCGGTCTGCAGCGGTTCTGAGGCAAGCGACTCGGCCCCTGGAGCTGTTTCGCCTGATGGTGGCGCTGGCTCTTGGCGTGGCTAATCCCTTACCTTCAGCCTTTCTGCAGCCTGAACAGCTTGGGCCCGCCTCCCTCTGGGAGCCCTTCCGCTTCGGTCGATCGCCATGCTCACGCTTCACCAGCTGGCCGCCCTTGATCTCACCCTCTGGATGGGCAGCGGAGCGGCCGCCGCCGGCGTGCTGGGCGTGAACCAGAGCACGGTATCGCGTCAGCAGGCTGCCGTGCTGCGCCTGCTGGGGCTGAGGCTGATTCGCCGTTCCGGGGCCATCGGGTTGAAGGGCGATCTGGAGCTGCTCCGGGCTGAACGGCATGTGCAGCAGTTGGCGCGTCTGAAGGGCCTGGCTCCCCTGCGGATCGATGCCAATTTCGCCTCTGGCCCATGGTTCCTGAACCCTGTTCCAGACGGCTGGATCAGCGGCCGCTTCGACCTGCCTGGCCTCCAGAGGCCGTTGGAGTTGCTGCGCGAGCGGGTGCTGGATGCCTGGGTGTGCAGCTACCAGCCGAATCTGCCGGCAGCCGATGATCCCCACTGGTGGGTCGTTGACCTGCTCCAGACACCGTTGCAGTTGCTGGCTTCAGCCGATCACCCGCTGGCTGCCGTGCGCCAGCTCCGGCAGAGCGACCTGGAGCGGTTCCCCAGTCTGGCTCTGCCGGCGGGCTGGTTTCCCCACACGGAGAGCCATCTGCGCGGGCAGGGGCTCTGGCGCCATGCCGTGCAGTTCCAGCGCTACGACCCGGACGACTGGGAGGGGCGCTCCCGCGATGGGGTGACGCTCCTCTACGGCACCAGTCTCACGGAGGCCTTGCATCCCTGCACCACCAGGCTTGACTGGGATCTCCAGCTGATCAGCGGTGACGCCCTGGTGGTGCGCCGCGATCTGGTGGATCAGCCGGCAATCCAGCAGCTGGTAGCTGTCCTGCTGATGCGTTCCCGGCAGATCGCCGCTCAGTTCGCTGATGTCCAGGCGCTGAACTGAGCGTCAGGAGCGCACCAGGGCATCGCTGCTCTCGCTGATGCGCCGGAACAGATCCGGGCTCTCGGCGTTGAGGTTGAGCAGCTCCACCGTGGAGCCGCCCTGGCGCAGCTTGCGCACCACCTGATCGAGGGCGCGCATCCCGGTCTGATCCCAGATGTGGGCTTCGGCCATGTCGATTGTGACCCGGGTCGGATGCTCATGGTGTTTGAAGCCGGCCTGGAAGTACACCCTGCTCACGAAGAACAGCTGGCCCCGCACCCTGTAGTGCAGCCAGTCGTCGGTGCGCCAGCTGGCCGAAACGGCGATCACCTTGGCCACCTTTCGGCTGAACAGGATGCCGGCCAGGATCGAGGCAGCCAGCAGATAGCTGAGGCCATGGGCCTGCATCAACCCGCCCATCAGCAGAGCAACGCCCGCGGTGCAGGCCGACACCATCCCTGGCCGTCCCCCCAGCAGTGACACCACGATCAGGATGCAGATCGAGCCGAACAGCCCCACCTGGGATCAACACCCGCCACGATCGAGAAGGCGATGGCTTCGGGGATGATGCCCAGCGCCACCACCAGGCCGGCCAGCAGTTCACTGGGGATGGCGGTGCGGCTGGGCACCCGCTCAGCTTCTCACCGCCGGGGGCCGGGATCGCGGAGCACCAGCGCCTGGGACTCCTGATGCTCGCGGCGGAACAGGCGATCCTCCGCGGCCCGGCGGCAGGTGAGCAGAAACAGGGCCATCTCGATGCCGAAGGTCTGCTCAAACAGGGGCACCACGCCGCGGGTCTGGCCCAGGCCACATCGACGGATCGCCTGATCCAGGGTCTGGCGAGGTTCGGCACTGAGCACGGTGAACAGCCGGTTCAGACGGTGCAGTTGCAGGGCCTGGGCCGTGGTCATGCCCCGGATCTGATCAAAGCTGTATTCCAGGCAGTCCTCGCTGATCTCCAATGCCTCGGCCACATCGGGGATGGCCAGTGGATCACCGCCGTGGGTTGCGAAATAGCGCAGGGCACGGGACACCACCTGCATGGGGTTGTCGCAACCACGAATGGGATCGGGAATCAGATGCAGGGTTCTCATGGCGCGATCTCAGCGGTTCTCGACATTCCTTCCCCAACCCAGAGCATCTGGCTGGGGGAATCAACAGGTGTGGAACTGTAGAGCAGTAAGGTCTGGATTTCAGCCTTCAGCCCTCATCCTGATGGGCCAAAGGCCGTGTGGCCAGGCACCACTGGGAAAACGCCACATCGCTCAAACAAACGTGCCCTTGTTGTGATCTGTTGACTCAAATCCTCACAGGCTTCGTAAAGCTGTGGTGATCTGGTTACTCGCCAACCGAGCCCCAATCACTGCTTACGGTGGGCTGGGTCGCACGATGCTCCTGTCGCGCGATCCAGGGAGGAGCAGGCGCCGCTGCGGCGGCGCTTTTTGCTACGCGTTGCTGATCACGCCGGCTGGGCCCGGGCCAGCAGGGCGCGTTCACTGGGCACGCGCAGTCTGCGGGCCCAGCCCAGCCCCTCCAGCAGCCGGATGAAGCGGTAGGTGGGGTCGGGCAGGGTCACCACCCGGCCCTGGCGCAGGCTGAAGCCCTGACGCGCTGAACTCTCGAACCCATGGTGGAGGTTGTGCCAGCCTTCCCCCAGCGTGATCAGGGCCACCCAGGCGTTGTTGCGGCTGCCATCCCCGGTGGCGAAGGGTTGGTCACCAGCCAGATGGGCCAGGGAATTCACGCTGGCCACGCCGTGAAACAGCAGGGTGGTGCTCAAGCAGTACGCCCCCAGCCAGGCCACACCCCCAAGCTGCCAGGACAGCCAGGCCAGCGCCAAGGGCGGCACGATGTGCAACCGGTCGATCAGGCGCAGCACGGGATCGGCCTCCACATCCGCCGGCAGGCTGGTGGGGTGAAAGCCCGGTCCCAGCAGCCAGCCCACCTGGGCATGCCAGAAACCGCGCCAACGGCTGCCGCACACCAGGGGACTATGCACATCACTGCCGGTGTCCACATGGCGGTGATGGTTCTGGTGGTGAGCTTTCCACCAGCTCGGCCCCATCTGTCCCGCTGAGGCGGTGATCAGGCACCCAAGCCACCACACCAGCCTGGGGGCCTCGTAGCTGCGGTGGGTCACCAGCCGGTGGTAGATGGCGGTGGTGCCCAGCATGCGGATGAGATAGAGCGCCAGGGCCCAGAGGCCTGCCATCAGGTCGATCCCCCCTACGAGCAGCAGGCCGCAGCCCAGATGCATCAGCAGGATGAACGGTGGACCCAGTCCGTGAAGAACGAGCCGCAGCCGCGGCACACGGTGGGATGCGTTCGGCTGCTCGAAGGGACGCTGGCGAGCGCCGGGGGTGACCGTGAAACTCAGAAATTTGTTGAGAATCCG
This sequence comes from Prochlorococcaceae cyanobacterium, assembly GCA_044347105.1. Taxonomy (GTDB): domain Bacteria; phylum Cyanobacteriota; class Cyanobacteriia; order PCC-6307; family Cyanobiaceae; genus NIES-981. Next base: position 19,189 of record JBIIXY010000023.1, on the reverse strand, counting down.
TCACCCTAGGCGCTGCAGATCCGTGACGTTGGCGCAGCTGAACTGGCCTCAGCGCACGAACAGCATCTCCTGGTAGGTGGGCAGGGGCCATGAGCCGTCGTCGATCAGCTGCTCCAGCCCATCCACGGCTGCTCGCACCGCCTCCATGCAGGGCAGCAGGCTGGTGGCGCAGTGCTTGAGGTGCTCGCTCACGCCGCCACCGCTGTGGGCCATGGCTTCCTCAAGCTTGGTGCAGCCTGAGAGCAGGGCCTGGCTGAGCGCGGCGATCTGGTTCACCAGGCTGCGATCCGGGCTGAGGCCAATGGCCTCCTGGTTGCGCAGCGACTGGCTGAGCTGATCCAGGTAGGCCATCGCCACCGGGTACACCTGGCTGCGTGCCATGCGCAGCACCAGCTTGGCCTCCACCTCGATCGCCAGGATGTACTGCTCGGCGTACACCTCAAAGCGGCTCTCCAGCTCCACCGGGCTGAGCACGCCCTGGTGCTCGAACAGTTCGCGCACCTCCGGGCGTTGCAGCACGGGCAGGGCGTCGGCACTGGTGCGCAGGTTCTCCAGACCCCGTTCCTCCACAGCGATGCGGTGCCACTCCTGCGAATAGCCATCGCCACCGAACACCACCGCACCGTGCTGGTCCATGGTGGCCTTGATCACGGCGAAGGCGGCTTCCTCCAAGGGCAGTCCCCTGCCCAGCTGCTCCTCCAGCTGGGCGCTCACCCAGCTGAGGGAATCGGCCAGCACCGTGTTCAGCACCACCAGCGGGCCCGCCACCGACTGGCCCGAACCCACGGCGCGGAACTCGAAGCGGTTGCCGGTGAAGGCGAACGGTGAGGTGCGGTTGCGGTCGCCCGGGTCCTTGTTCAGATCGGGCAGGGTGTCCACCCCCAGGGACATCAGAGCCGCCTGGGCCGAGCCCTCCAGCTTGCCGCTCTGGATCTGGCCGAACACATCCTCGAGCTGGCTGCCCAGATACACCGAGATGATCGCCGGCGGCGCCTCGTTGGCGCCGAGGCGGTGGTCGTTGCTGGCGGTGGCGATCGCCGCCCGCATCAGCGGACCGAACTTGTGCACGCCGCGGATCACCGCCGAGCAGAACAGCAGGAACTGCAGGTTCTCGTGGGGAGTGGAGCCGGGGTCGAGCAGGTTGCCCTGGGTGGGATTGCCGATCGACCAGTTCACGTGCTTGCCGCTGCCATTCACGCCGGCGAAGGGCTTCTCATGCAGCAGGCAGCTGAAGCCGTGCTTCTTGGCCGTGGCCTTGAGCACGGTCATGATCAGCTGTTGGTGGTCGGTGGCCACGTTGGCCGCCTCGAAGTAGGGGGCGATCTCGAACTGCCCCGGGGCCACCTCGTTGTGGCGGGTCTTGGCGGGGATGCCGAGCTTGTAGAGCTGCTGCTCCACGTCCTGCATGAACACCTGCACCCGCTCGGGGATGGCGCCGAAGTAGTGGTCGTCGAACTGCTGGCCCTTGGCCGGCGGCGCGCCGAACAGAGTGCGGCCGGCCAGCTGCAGGTCGGGGCGCAGGGCCGTGAAGGCCGAATCCACCAGGAAGTATTCCTGCTCGGCACCGCAGCTGGAGTTCACCGGCGCGATCTCGGTTTCCCCCAGCAGGCGCAGCAGCCGCTGGGCCTGCTTGTTCATCGCCGCGTTGGAGCGCAGCAGGGGTGTCTTTTTGTCGAGCGCCTCACCGGTCCAGCTCACGAACACCGTGGGAATGCAGAGGGTGACGCCATTCGGCGTCTCCATCAGCCAGGCCGGACTGGTCACGTCCCAGGCGGTGTAGCCGCGGGCTTCGAAGGTGGAGCGGATGCCGCCGTTGGGGAAGGAGGAGCCGTCCGGCTCACCCTGCACCAGCAGCTTGCCGGTGAATTCGGCGATGGCCGTGCCGTCCCCCTGGGGCGCGATGAAGCCATCGTGCTTCTCGGCGGTGAGGTTGGTGAGCGGATAGAAGACGTGGGCGTAATACAGCGCGCCGCGGCTGATCGCCCACTCCTTCATCGCCTGGGCCACCACATCGGCCACGGTGGTGTCGAGCTTGGTGCCCTCGCGGATCGAGCGCTGGATCGACTTGAACACGGCCTTGGGCAGAGCCGACTTCATCTTCTCCAGGGAGAACACATCGCGGGCCCAGAGGTCCTGCAGCTCGGCGCTGGGCTCCACAGCGACAGCGGGCCGATCCAGGATTGTCTCGATGGCCTTGAGACGGGGCAGGGAAGGCATGGGGCTCTGGTGATGCCGATGCTTCCAAGCCAACGTCTTCACCCTGCCCTGCTGTTGCTGCCGTTGATACGGGATTGCCAGGCAGCGGGGATGCTGCAGCCCGATTGCAGATGGGTAGAGATGCTTAATCCTGCTGCTTCGGTAGCTGATCAGGCAGCCAGAGCGGGCGGGGTTGATGCAGATCTGGGCCAGCGCACTTGCGATGCAGGAGTTCCATGGCCCAACCCGCCACGCTCAGTGAACTGGCCCAGGCCATCCGCCGGCACCTCTACTTCAGCCAGGCCAAGTCGGAGTCGCTGGCCACCCGCCACGACCACTACCGGGCCCTCGCCCTGGCGGTGCGCGATCGCCTGCTGCAGAACTGGGTGCAGACGGCCGAGGCCTACACCAGGGCCCAGGTGCGCACGGCGGTGTACCTCTCCGCCGAGTATCTGCTCGGTCCCCATCTCGACAACAACCTCGTGAATCTGGGCATCCGTCAGGAGGCGGAGCTGGCCTGCCGGCAGCTGGGCCTGGAGCTGGAGGACCTGCTGGCCCTCGAACCGGAGCCGGGCCTCGGCAATGGGGGCCTGGGGCGTCTGGCCGCCTGTTTTCAGGAGTCGATGGCCAGCCTGGAACTGCCGGCGATCGGCTACGGCATCCGCTACGAATTCGGCATCTTCCGCCAGCAGATCACACACCACGGCCAGGTGGAGAGCACCGATCCCTGGCTGGCCCAGGGCAATCCCTGGGAGGTGATCCGCCCCGAGTGGAGTTATCCGGTTGAGATCGGTGGCCACACGGTGATCGGCGTGGCCTACGACACGCCTGTGCTCGGTTATGGCGTGAACACCGCCAACACCCTGCGGCTGTGGTCGGCGGCGGCGCCCGATGCCTTTGATTTCGCCTCCTTCAACGCTGGCGACTACACCCGTGCCGTGTTGCGCAAGGTGCAGTCGGAAACGCTCTCCAAGGTGCTCTATCCCAACGATGAGTTCGAGCAGGGCAAACGCCTGCGGCTCAGTCAGCAGATCTTCTTCGTGAGCTGCTCGCTGCAGGACATGTTCCGGATCCTGCAGGGCCAGGGGATGCCGGTGGATCAGTTCCACCGCAAGTTCGCCGTGCAGATGAATGACACCCACCCGGCGATCGCGGTGGCTGAGCTGATGCGGCTGTTGATCGATGTCTACGCCATCGACTGGGATACCGCCTGGAACATCACCACGGCCAGCCTCAGCTACACCAACCACACCCTGCTGCCGGAAGCGCTCGAAACCTGGGGGGTGGAGCTGTTCGAGCAGCTGTTGCCGCGCCATCTGCAGATCATCTATGAGATCAACGCCCGCTTCCTGCGCATGGCCAGGATCCGCTTCGCCGGTCAGCCCGACAAACTCACCCGCCTGTCGCTGATCGAAGAGGGGGGGCAGCGGCGCGTGCGCATGGCCCACCTGGCGGTGGTGGGCAGTCACTGCACCAATGGTGTGGCCGAGTTGCACAGCCGCCTGCTCAAAGAGCATCTGCTGGCTGATTTCGCCGAGCTCTGGCCGGAGCGGTTCACCAATGTGACCAATGGGATCACCCCGCGTCGCTGGATGGCTGTGGCCAATCCGGCCCTGGCCAGCCTGCTCGACGAGGTGCTGGGCTCACGCTGGCGCAAGGATCTGGCGGCTCTGCAGGAGCTGGCCCCGATGGCGGCGGATCCGGCGTTCCTGGAGCGCTGGCAGCAGGTGAAGGGTCAGGGCAAGCGGCGGCTGATCGATCACGTGCAGCAGCAATTCGGTCTGCTGCTGGATCACACCTCCCTGTTTGATGTGCAGGTGAAGCGCATCCACGAATACAAGCGCCAGCATCTGGCGGCGCTGTTGATCGTGGAGCGCTACCTGCGGTTGCGCAACGGCGAGGATCTGCCACCGCGCACCTTCCTGTTCGGCGGCAAGGCGGCGCCGGGCTACGCGATGGCCAAGCTGATCATCCGCCTGCTGGTGGGCATCGCTGAGATCGTGAACATGGATCCGGCGATGCAGGGGCGCCTGAAGGTGGTGTTCCTGCCCAACTTCAGCGTGAGCCTGGGTCAGCTGGTGTATCCGGCGGTGGATCTCTCCGAGCAGATCTCCACCGCCGGCAAGGAGGCCTCCGGCACCGGCAACATGAAGATGGCCCTCAATGGCGCGGTGACCATCGGCACCCTCGACGGCGCCAACGTGGAGATCCGCGAGCGGGTGGGTGAGGACAACTTCTTCCTGTTCGGCCACACCACCGAGCAGGTGGCGGAGCTCGACCGGCTGGGCTACCACCCGATGTCCTGGATCGAGCAGGATCCGATGGTGCGCGACGTGCTCTCGCTGATCGGCTCCGGTCACTTCAGCGACGGCGACCGCGATCTCTACCACCCCCTGCTGGCCAGCCTCACCAGCCACGACCCCTTCAAGGTGATGGCCGACCTGGCCGATTACCGTCGGGCCCAGGACGACGCGGATCAGGCCTGGCAGGATCGCTCGCGCTGGGCTGCGATGTCACTCGCCAACACCATGGGCTGCGGCTTCTTCTCCAGTGACCGCTCCATCCAGGAGTACGCCGAGCGCATCTGGAAGGTGGAGCCCCTGCCGGTGGCCAGCCAACCCCTGCTGGCCGACTGACGAGCGCTTGACTGACCTTCCTGGCATCTGGAAATCAAGCCGCTAAAAACGGACCAGGACCTGCGTCTCCCCTCCGTGGTTTTCAGGCTGCTGCGCTTGCTTCTTCAGTTTGGCTTGCTGGCTACCCCAGCATCTTTCCAGGCCATGGCTGTCGTCCTCCTCCCGGCAGCCGCCACGCCTCTTCCCGAGGAGTGGCCAACCGTGCCGACCGTTCCCGACATCCCCGCGACGCAACTGCCGCCACAGCAGCCTGTGCCTGTTTCATTGCCCAGGGTCGGGAGCCCGGATCTCGTGCCGGCCCAAGTGGAGGTGGGAGATCTTGGGCCCCCAGGACAGTATTCGCTCGTGGACGAACAGAACGGGGAGGACTGGCTCCATCCTCTGCCGCACGAGACCAGTGAGCAGTCCCCGTGGGGCTGGCGTTGGTCTGAGGCCAGGGGTGTCTGGCGCATGCATACCGGAGTTGACCTGATCGTGCCCTCGGGAACGCCGGTTCTCGCTGCCCGTTCTGGCCGTGTTGTGCTGGCTGAGTGGGTGAGTGGCTATGGACTTACCGTTCTGATCTCACACACTGATGGCTGGCAGACGCTCTATGCCCATCTTCAAAGCATGGACGTAAGGGCCGGAAGCCCAATCGCCAGGGGGGAACGCCTGGGCCGCGTGGGTGACACTGGTAGCGCCACAACTCCCCACTTACACCTTGAGCTACGCCGGGGAGGTGAGCGGGGGGTTCATGCGGTTAATCCCGCCGCTCTTCTGAAGGCTCCCAGACCGAGCAGGACCCAAGTGGTGGCTGCTGAGCTTGGGTCCTGAGTCCTGTTCAGTGCGCTGATCGGTCAAGTTCTGCTCAAAGCTCCTCTTCCACTTCCGGTTTGATCGTGCAGTCGGCCATCGGGTAGCTCACGCACAGCAGGGCGAATCCCTCGGCGATCTGGTCGTCATCCAGGAAGCTCTGGTCGGATTGATCCACGCTGCCGGAGAGGATGCGGCCGGCGCAGGTGCTGCAGGCTCCGGCCCGGCAGGAATAGGGCAGGTCGATGCCCTGTTCCTCGGCGGCATCGAGGATGTAGGTGTCATCGGCGCAGCTGAAGCTGCGGCCGTCCTCGAGGGTGATGGTGAAGGTGGCCATCGGTAGGCTCCTGGCACGGAACGGTTGATCATCCATTGCACCCGGAGCTGGCTAGGACTCCTGTGCTGCTCGACACCTCTGTGGGCGAATCCCCACCAACCCTGCCGCCTCCCCTCTGGGACGATCGCCGCCAGGCCGGCCTGGCCCTGGCGGCGTTGCTCGGGGATCCACAGCCGGACACCCTGCTGCTGGCTCTGCCGCGTGGAGGGGTGGCGGTTGCTGCGGCGATGGCCGAGCGGCTGGCCCTGCCCCTGGCGACCTGGTGTGTGCGCAAGGTGGCCGATCCCGCCAATCCCGAACTGGCCATCGGCGCTGTTGCCCCGGGGGATGTCGTGGTGTGGCGCAACGGTGCCTCGGCCAGTCGTCACGAGGCGGCAGCTCGCCGCGGGGGGTGGTTGCAGGCCCAGCGCCAGGAACGGGCACGGCGAGGGCGGCTGTTCGGCGATCCTGATCCCGCCAGCCTGCGCGGCCAGCCTCTGGTGCTGGTGGATGACGGTGTAGCCACCGGCATGACAGTGCAGGCTGCCCTGCTGTCGCTGCAGCGCTGCTCACCAGCGTCGCTGCAGCTGGCGGTTCCGGTCGCCGACCGGCAGGTGCTGGCCGCTCTGGCGGCGCTGGTGGACCGGATCACGGTGCTGGCGGCAGTGCCCGACCTCCAGGCCGTGGGCCTCTGGTATCGCCACTTTGAGCAGCTCACCGACGTCGAGGTGCTCGACCTGCTGGCTGCAGCTCGTCGCCGCTAGTTCAGGCTTCCCATGGGCATGGGCTGCCAGCTGTTCAGGGCCCTTGGCGCATCGTCGGGCTTGAGCAGAGCTGCGGTGAGGGCGTAGATCCCTTCCTGCAGCTGGACCAGTGGCCGGCTATCGGGTTGCTGCACGGGCCCCATGGTGTCGATCGTGCGGATCAGCACCTGCAGACCGAACAGCACCTGCTGCATCGCCGGGTGCTCCAGGTTGATGGCCTGGGGTTGCCTGAGCAGGTGAAGCGCATCGTCGAGATGGAGTGTGCCCCCGCTGGCTTCACCGAGGTAGCGGGCGAGCAACTGGGGTGACAGGTTGTAGATCAGCCCACTGGCCAGGCTGGTTTCCTGCAGGTACTCCATGCCCGGCAGAAACATGCCGGTCGCCCCCGCACTGGCGAGGAACGCGTGGCCATCAAGCGCATAGCGGGCATGGCCTTGGTTCAGCAGCACCACGGCACAGTCGCTGCTCTCGTCCACCCAAAGACGGGTCGGGGTGGCGCAGGCTGCCGTCAGGCCCATATCGCCGGCGATGCGATAGCTGGAGCGGTGACGGAACGTCTGGGCGGCGCCCACCGGGGCGATGTCGCGAACCGGAACGGTGAGCGAGATGTGCTCTGCCAGCTGGTCGATGTCTGCGGTGATCGTGGCTTCGTGGTTACCCAGAAGCAGGGGCTTGGCCAGCGCCCGATACCTGGAGTCGTCGCGGTGGGGCATCCGAGCCAGGCCAGTGGTTGCACCCTAGGGAGACTTTTCCGGGGGTGCGCGCCTGATGATTGGCACCCAAAATCAACAGCGGCCTGTCCGTCAGCCCTGCAGGGAGGGCAGATGGCTGCGCATCCACTCACCCAGCACGCGGCTGGCTTCCGAACGGAAGGGCTCCACGGCGTCGGCGCTCAACAGCGGATAGCTGGTATCTGTACTGGCGTCCCCGCGCAGTGGTTTCCAGTTGCTGCGCTCCTTCTGTTTGAGCTCCTCGAGAGGGGAGACATAGTCGAAGGTGAGGTTGCGGCCAGCGCTGGCCGCCTGGGCCAGCAGCTCCTCCCGCAGCGCCACCAGCTCCCGCGCCTTGAGGGTGTCCGGCAGCCCCAGCACCGGCTGCAGCTCATCGAGCAGGGCCAGCTCGGCCGCCAGCAGCACGGGCCAGGCCCCCTGTTCTCCGGCGTTGAGCTGCTGTTCGGCCTCATGGGCCAGCATCGCCTCGCGGTAGAAGGCCAGCCAGCGGTAGTGCGATTTGTCCTGCAGCGCTTTCTTCAGCGCGGCCTTGCCGCTCACGCGCTTGGGCAGGGCCGCTTCGGCCTTGCGCAGGAAGGCGCGATCCTCCGGTTCGAGGTTGATCGCTCCCCAGCGGTGGCGGTACTCCCACAGGTCCGCATAGCGGCGCACATCCTCCGCCGGCCAGCCCATGGCCTGCAGTTCATCGGCTCTGCTGATCTCGTCCTTGGCCAACGTCCATCCGTTCGCGATCCAGGCAGCGTAAAGGGCAGCCCCTGGCCTGGCTCAGCGCACCACCAGCACCGGACAGCTGCTCTGGGTGAGCACCCGCTGGGTTTCGCTGCCGATCAGCAACCCCTCCAGGCCGCGGCGGCCGTGGGAGGCCATCACGATCAGGTCGCAGCCCTGGGCCCTCGCCTCCTCGAGGATCGCCTGGTGGGGCTGGGGATTCACCAGCAGGCACTGATCAGCCTCCACCCCCGCCGCCGCCGCCCGGGCCATCGCCTGGCCCAGGATCGCCTCAGCCCGTTGCTGGGTGGCGGCCATCAGGGCATCAACCGTGCTCGGCTCCACCAGCTCTCCCACCCCCACCAGGCTGATCGGGAAACTCACCTGCACATGCAGGATGCGCAGCCGGGCACCGAGCGCGGCGGCCAGGCCCACGGCCTGCTCCACCGCCCGGTCGGAGATCTCGGAGCCATCGGTTGGAACGAGCAGATGGTGGTAGGTCATGCCGGCTGAAGCGCATCCCCTGAGGATGGCGCCGGTGCAGCGGTGTTGCGCAGGGGTGGATTCCCTTTGTTGCGTACGCGGTGGGCTTGGTGGGCCCGCCCGGGTCCTTAATGCAAGGGGTCGCTGATCACCAGGGTGGTGCTGCTGAGGCGCTGCAGCAGCCGGGTGGTGAGGTCGCTGGCGGGAATCGGCAGGCCGGCCACCAGCCGCCGCTGGGAGCGCAGGATCACCAGGTCGTGCTCCACCCCCCGGCGCAGGATCGTGGTTTCCACCCCATGGTTCGGCTGCAGCTCCACGCGCACCTCCACGCGGGTGCCGGGGCCGTCGCGGTTGCCTCCTCCAGCGGGAGCGGCACTCCAGCGCTCCAGGTCGCGGCGCCGTTCGGCCAGGGCCAGGGCCCCCAGCCGGGGGTCGTGCAGGTGCAGCAGGGTGAGGCTGGCACCGAGGGCGACGGCCAGCCGTTCCGCCAGCTGAAATTGCTCCAGGGCCCCGGCGGTGAGGTCCTTGACCGGCACCAGCAGTCGCTGCCATTGGCTGGGTTCGCTCACCAGTCGGGCCACCACCACCGGGCAGGGCACCTGCCGGCAGGTGGCCTCCACCAGATCCCCGAACAGCCAGCGGCCCAGGCGGCTGGGGGGTGCCAGCCCCATCAGCACCAGGTCAGTGCCCTGCTCCATCGCTGTCCGGGCAATGCCCGCTGCCACATCGGTGTCGACCCGCAGCAGGGTTTGGCAGGGAATGGCCTGCTCGGCGCTGATCCGCTTCGCCTGCTCCAGCAGCTGCCGCCCCTGCCCCAGCTGGGCGGTGAGGGCGGCGGCGCTGGCTCCGCCGGCTTCGGGCTGGTTGGGAGCCACCACAGCGAGGGGCAGCACCCGGCCGGGGTGGTCGGCATCGCCGCCGATCAGCAGCCTGGCCAGGCTCAGCAGGGGCCGCTCGTTGTCCGGATTGGCCACGGGCAGCAGCACGGTGAGCGGGCGGCGCACCAGGGCCAGGCTGCCGCTGCCGCTGGGCTCCTCGGCGCCGCCCATGGCCCGGCCCAGCCTGGGCATGGCCAGCGCCGTGAGCGAGGGCCCGAGGGTTGCGGTGACCACCATCAGGGCGAGCACGCTGTTGAGCACCTGCTCATCGAGCAGGCCGGCCCGGAATCCCACGCAGGTGGCGGCCAGGGTGGCCGCCACCTGCGGCAGCGACAGCGACCAAAGGGTGAGCATCTGGGCGCTGTTGTAGCGATAGATCCGGCCGGCCCACCAGGAAGCCAGGCCCTTGCTGGCGATCAGGGTGGCGATCAGGCCCACCGCGAACAGGGAACCCTGGAGTGTGGCCAGGAAGGCCGGCAGGTTGAGCAGCAGGCCCAGATCGATGAAGAAGATCGGGATGAACAGGCTGGCGCCCACGAAGATCACCTGCTCCTTCACCCGCCCTTCGGGCAGCACGCCATTCACGGCCAGCCCGGCCAGAAACGCCCCCACGATCTTTTCCACGCCGGCGAGTTCGGCGGCCAGGGCGGCGAGGAACACGGCGAGCAGCACGAGCACGAACAGCTGGCTGTCGTTGTTCACCTGGCGCCGTACCAGCAGGCGGCCCAGGCGCTGGATCAGCACCAGCACCAGGGCGGCATAGGCCGCCACCTTCAGCAGCAGGCCGATCGCCCCCAGGGGACCCATGGCGCCACGGGCCAGCCCCACCGTGAGGGCCAGCACCACCAGGGCGGCGATGTCGGTGAAGATCGTGCCGCCGATGGCCACCACCACCGATTCCTCGCGCACCGCGCCGTAGCTGCGCACGATCGGATAGCCCAGCGGCGTGTGGGAGGAGAGGATCGAGCCCAGCAGCACGCTGCTCAACGGGGAGTAGCCGAAGCCCAGCCCCAGCAGCAGACCGCCGGCCATCGGCAGGCCGAAGGTGAGCAGGCCGAAGCGGAAGGAGCGCTGGCGGATGCGGGCGAATTCCACCAGGTCGATCTCCAGCCCGGCGCGGACAGCAGATAGATCACGCCCACGTCGGAGAGCAGGCGAATGGTCTCGCTCTCGCTGCTGAGCCAGCCCAGGCCATGGGGCCCGATCAGCACTCCTGCCAGTAGCAGGCCCACCAGGTCGGGCAGGCGCAACCGGCGCACCAGCGGGGGCACCAGCACACTCAACCCGAGCACCAGGGCGAAGGTCGCCATCGGGTTGTGGGCCAGGAAGGCAGTCAAGGGCAACCGCGTTCAGTCGAGGCTCAGCATGGCAACTCCTGGATGGGGCGTCGCCGTTTCACACCCGCCCCGTGCGGATTGGCAGGGTCAGGGACTCCCCTGCCAGCCGGCCAGGTGCGAGGCCGCCTCGGAGCGGGCCAGGGCCCTGGCCGCCGGCAGGGCCGGTGTGAGCTGCTGGGAGCTGAAGGGGGGCAGGGAGCGGCTGCGCAGCCAGGCCCCCCATCGGAATTCATGGAAGGGGATCAGCGGGGCAGCTTTGATCACCCCCTCCCGCTTCAGCTTCCACACCAGGCTGCGGTAGGGGTCGTCCTCCAGGCCCAGCAGGTTGGCGGGCAGGGCGGCAGGGGCCAGGGGACCGAGGCCGCGGCCGTTATAGAGGTAGAGCCAGCCCCGCCGAAGCAGCTCGGCCAACACGTCGCTGGGGTCGGCTGTGTTGAGTTGCAGCGCCACGTAGCCGAAGGCGGTGGCCTCGGGCATCAGTTCCAGCAGGGCGCGCAGCCGGTGGTGACGGTCCACCATCCACACCTGGCCATCGCCGCTGCGCACCAGCGGCACGGGTTTGCTGCCCAGGTAGTCGCGCCGTTCCCGGCTGCTCTCCACCCGGAAGTCGCTCTGGCGGCTGCGCACTTCGGCCAGGCCCACGCACATCTGGGTGGGCCGCAGGCTGGCGATCGGCACCTCCAGCAGGGCCTCGGCGCGGGGTGGCGGAGGCAGTTCCTGAAAGGGGGGGAGGCGCAGACCCATTCCCCCATCCTCGCCCGAAGCCGGATGGGTTGCTGCAGATAGGGTCAGGGGGTCAGCCGTTGCCCATGCACACCTCAGCAACCCCCACTCCGCTGCACGGTGCTCCGCTGCACGGTGCTCCGCTGAACGGTGAGCACGGGCCGATCGGCGTTTTGGTGTGCGGCCATGGCAGCCGCAACCGCCTGGCGGTGGAGGAATTTGCCCGCTTGGCCGCGGCCCTGCGCGAGCGTCTCGCTCCCCTGCCGGTGGAGCACGGCTATCTGGAGTTCGCCCGGCCGATCCTGCGGGATGGGCTGGAGGCCCTGCGCCAGCGGGGCGTGAAGCACATCCTGGCGATCCCGGCGATGTTGTTCGCCGCCGGCCATGCCAAGAACGACATCCCCTCCGTGCTCAACACCTACGCCGCCGAGACCGGCCTGCGGGTGGATTACGGCCGGGAGCTCGGGGTGGATCTGAAGATGATCCAGGCGGCGGGCGCCCGCATCCGCCACACCCTCGAGCAAGCCGACCAGGCAGGGGCTGTACCCCTGCACGACACCCTGCTGGTGGTGGTGGGCCGGGGCTCCTCCGATCCCGACGCCAACTCCAATGTGGCCAAGGTCACCCGCATGCTGGTGGAGGGCATGGGCTTCGGCTGGGGGGAGACGGTGTACTCCGGCGTGACCTTCCCGCTGGTGGAACCCGGCCTGCGCCACGCCGTGCGCCTCGGCTTCCGCCGCATCCTCGTGTTTCCCTACTTCCTGTTTTCAGGCGTGCTGGTGAGTCGGATCCGCCAGCACACCGAGCTGGTGGCCGCCGACCATCCCGCGGTGCAGTTCCTGCCCGTGCCCTATCTGGGCGACCATCCCCAGGTGCTGGACACCTTTGCCGAGCGGGTGGCGGAGGTGGTGCGCGGCGACACGCAGATGAACTGCTCCCTGTGCAAGTACCGGGCCCAGGTGCTGGGTTTTGAAACCGAGGTGGGCGCACCGCAGCACAGCCACCACCACCACGTGGAGGGGCTCACCGAGAGCTGCACCCTCTGCGAGCGTGAATGCACCGGAGCCTGTCAGCCCGATGGGGTGCCGCTGCCGCTGGGGCATGACCACAGCCACTCCCACGATCACAGCCATCACCCGCCCTATCCCCAAGCCGACCATCCCCTGGGGCCCCGCAGCCTGCGCCGCCATGGCGATCACTGAGGAACCTCCCTGCTCAGCTGTCTCGCCCGGGCTCCGGCCCCGTGCATGGGGTGGGTGATCAGCACAACTGATCATTTAGGCCTATCCCCAGCGGTGCTGGTTTTTCCCCATGCGCTTGCATGGTTTTCCCCAACCGCCTCCTGGCCGGGCCTGCTGGGCTGGTCGGGCTGGGGAAAGTGTCTGTCTGCGGATCGACCGCCCATCCCCCCCTTGACGCACCCCCCTGCCGGGGGCATCGACATCGTCGCCCAGCCGGTCCTGGATCGGCCGCCTGTGCTGGCGGTCTGTCTCAGCCTGACGTGGGGTGATTTCGACCTGAGGGCACCCCTTTGACGGCAGCGGCCTGCCTGTGGCGTACTGGGCCCAACAGCAATCCTTGCGCTCCCGCCATGACCCCCGATCCGGCCACCAGCGGTTCTGCCATCAGTCTGGAAACCGAGGTGCCGGAGGTGTTGTTCGAGGGCATGCGCCAGTTCATTGCCACCAACCCCCACTGGGATCAGTACAGGCTGATCACCTCGGCCCTGGCCAGTTTTCTGTTCCAGCAGGGCTGCAAGGACGCCTGTGTGAACCAGCACTACCTCAACGGCCTTTTTCTGCGCTGACTGGCGGCCGAGGCCCACCCCTGTGCCAGTGAAGGGCAAAAAAAAGGCGGAGGAGCCATCCCCCGCCTCAGATCTCCCTTGCCCGACCCGTTACAGGTCGCCTTGTGATTGTGCAGATCTCAACCCAGGCGGTTTGTGGCCAATGACACCAGATCTCTCGCTTGATCCTGAGCTGCACACCGGCCGCTGCTCCAGCCGGCCGCCATCCCCCCGCTTCAGCCGCTCAGCCGCCGCCGCGCAGGCCCGCCAGCTGATCGCCATCTCGGTGAGGGTGGGGCTCTGCCAGCCGGCGGAGGTCCAGCAGGCGCCGTCCACCACCAGCAGGTTGGGCGCGCGCCAGCACTGGTTCCAGGCGTTCACCACACCCGCGCTTTCGTCGGCGGCCATCGCCGCTCCCCCCAGTTCGTGGATGTAGTAGCCGGGGGGGGGCGCATCGGCGCGCACGGCCCAGCTGCGGCGCACCCAGGGCTCCAGCAGAGGCAGCACGAACAGCTCCTCCAGGGGCCGGATCGTGCCGCCGGCCGCTGCCACAACCGCCTGCATGCGCTCCTGCATATGGGCCACCATCGCCCGCTCGTTCTCGCCCCAGGCCATGGCGATATGGGGGGTGGGCAGACCCCAGGCATCCAGCAGGGCATGGTTGAGCGTCACCCGGTTGCGCGGGTCGGCCAGCACTTCGCCATGGCCGATCAGAAAGCCGCTGGCCTGATCCGGGTAGCGCCGCAGCGGCCGCGGCGGATCGAAACGCTGCAGTGCCGCCCAGATGCCGTAGCCGCGCCGGAAGCTCTCGGCCTGGCCATCGACGAGATTGACGGTGTTGGGGATGAAGCAGCTGCCGGCACCGGAGAGTTCAGCCGGTTCCGTAGCGGCTGGCACCCCCGGCAGCGAGAAGAAGCGGCAGCAGGAGATGTGGTCCATCAGACCCTCCCCGAGGCTGCCGGAGGGGTCGATCAGCCCTCCGCTGCGCTCGCTTTCACTGGAGTGCAGCAGCAGCCGCAGGCTCTCGATCGTGGAGGCACAGAGCACCACCAGCGGCGCCTCCACCAGCTCCCGCTCACCGCTGCGTCCATCCACCAGCACCACGCCCCGGGCCAGGCTCTGGTCGGGATGCATCAGCACATGGCTCACGATCGCCTGGCTGCGCAGTTGGGTGCGGCCGGTGGCCAGGGCCCGGGCCAGGCTGCTGCCCGGGCTGCTGCTCACGGGCCAGGCGGGTCCTCGCCCCAGACTGAACCCCCGGGAGTGGATGAAGGGAAGCCCCAGTTGCTCGCGCACCACCTGTCCCAGGTGGGACTCCGCCGGGGTGAAGGGCAGGGGGGGCGCGAAGCGCCCATCAGGCAGCTGGGGCAGGCCGTCCAGCTGGCCCCGCACCCCCAGCCAGGCTTCTAGCTGGTCGTAATAGGGAGCCAGGTCGGCGCTGCTGATCGGCCAGCCCGCGCCGGAGCCCTCCCGCTGGGCGGCCTTGAACTCGTAGTCGCTGAGCCGCAGGGTGATGCCTCCCCAGGTGAGGCTCTTGCCCCCCACCTGGCGGCCACGGGTCCAGAGGAAGGGCTGGTCGGCCGGGGTGGAATAGGGATTCCGCCGCTCGTCTGTGAACAGTTCGGGGTTCTGCTTCCAGTAGCCGGGATGGTGGCGCTGCAGGGCCTGCTTACCGCTGCTCAGGTTCACGAGGCGGCGCAGGCTGTTGGCCGGTTCGCTGCCGAAGGCCCGCGCGGGCTGCTGTTCCTCACCGGCCTCCAGCACCAGCACCTGCAGCCCGGCCTCGGCCAGCACCATCGCCGCCACGCCGCCGGTGGCGCCGGAGCCCACCACGATCGCATCCACGGCTGGCGGCATGGCAGGGGGGCAAACGCCGAACGCTAGGCCTCGTGGGGCGGTCGCAGCGGCAACCACAGGCTCACCGCCGCCCCGCCCAGGTCGGCAGAGCGGCTGGCCTGCAGCCAGCCACCGTGCTGCTCCACTGTGGTGCGCACCACGAACAGACCCAGCCCGCTGCCACCGGCTTTGGTGGTGCGCAGGGGTTGGCGGCCCAGATCCCTGCCGGCATGCGTCAACCCTTCGGTTTCATCCAGTCCGGGCAGCCCGGGCCCGCTGTCCGCCACTTCCAGACCGGCCAGGCCGTGGGGATGGTCGGCGCTGGGTGGTTGCCGCTTTAGCCGTAGCCGCAGCAGACGCCGTTCCGGCGCCATGGCGGCGACCGCTTCCGCGCCGTTGCGCAGCAGGTTGGCAATGGCGATCTGCAGTTGCACAGGATCCCCCACCACCGGCAAGGGGGAAGCGTCCAGCGGCCTGCCATGGAGACCTTCGGCTTCGAACACCACGCCGATGGACCGGCGCTGGTGGTGGGTGAAGGTGATCGCATGACTGGCCGCATTGGTCAGATCCAGGGGCTCCTGGTTGCTTTTCACATTGCTGAGCAGCATGCGCATACTCTCCACAGTGCGGGCCACCCGGCTCGACTCGCTGTCGAGCTGGGAGAGCAGGGGCCGCAGTCCGCCGGCGGGGGCGCTGCGGGTGGCCTGCTGGCAGAGCAGGCGGATGGTGCTCAGGGGCTGTTTGATTTCATGCCCCACGGCGGCGGCGGCCAGGCTGGCGCGCAGGGACTGGCGCAGCTCTTTCTCCCGCAGCTGGATCGCTGCCACCATCGCCGTGAAACGCTCCTGAATCAGGTTGATTTCCAGAAAGCGGTCGGCTGCCTGGGCCAGGCTTCGCTGCTGGCTGGTGTTGTGCCCGGTGCCTGTGGCCTCACCGCTCTCCACCTGCCGCAGCTGCTCAGCAAACGTGCTCACGGGATTGAACAGATTGGCGTGCAGTGTTCGGTTCTTGAGGATGAAGATGGCCACCAGCAACAGGGACACAGCCAGCGCGGCCATGGCCATCACCTGGCGTTGCTGCTCCATGGGCCGAGCCGGCACCAGGGTCACAAAGGCACCGCCGAGCTCGTACTGCTGGCCTGCGAGGGGCAGCCAACGCTCGTTGCCCACCTCAAGCAGGCCTGGGAAATGGGGGGATCGGGCCCTGTTGAGATCAATGCTGGCGATCGGAAGATCGGGATGGCTGGAGAGCATCACCAGCCCATCATTGCTGACCAACAAAAGGGGAGAACCGCTGATTGCCGCAAAGCGACGCAGGAAGTTCTGCACGAAGCTGAGATTAAGCCGCCCCAGCAATAGAGACGAACGATTGTTATCCTTGAGTACCAGATAGATGCTGGCAATCTCATCTTCTGCGGCCCTAATCACGGGCGAAGGGTCCAGGCTGCCGGGCTTTCTCGCCTCACGATGGCGGCTCTGGTCTCGGATGAAACGGGCCACTGGGCTGGCAGAAAACGAAAATCCCTGGAACACCCTGCTTCCAGGCTTTGACTTGTAAATATGCAGGATCTTCATCTGCTGATCCAGCCTGTATAGATCGGAGAAGTCCTGGGTGACTAGGTTGGCGGCTTGGCTGCACTCTTCCGGGGGGAGATCGCGAAGAGAATGGAACTGATCCATAGCATCGCCGATATGCTCATGGAGATGAAACTGAACCCGCTCAGCGTCGGCGCGATGCAGGTTGAGGTAACGGCGATTCAGTTCCCGGGCGGCTAACCAGCTCGCGCTGCTGAGTACGCCGAGAGCCACGGCCAGCGCCATCAGATCCTGGCTGAGGCAATAACGCCAGAAGCTGATCGGCCGTCGCATCGTCAGGGCCTGTGGAAGTGGTAGGTGCCTTCCACATCGCCGCTGGCCGTGAAGCGGATTGCTCCCAGGCTGGTTTGATGTGGTTGGTTCTGCAGCAGGTGGCGTTTCACCGCCGCAGGCGTGCGCAGTCCTTGACGGAAGGCCTGATCCAGCAGCTCGATCGCCTGGCGGGTGCCGAGCCCCATGGCATAGGGCAGATAGCCGAAGCGTTGCTGATGGTTGTTGAGAAAACTGTCCACCGCTGCGTTGCTGCGCCGATCTGGATAGGGACTGGCGATCAGGATCTGTCGCCGGGCCTCCCCCGCATTCGCCAGAACGGCAGGGGAGTGGGCCCAGGGGGTGAGCAGAATCGGAGCGCTGGGGTTGGCCAGGTGAAATTGCTGAGCCAGGTTGCCCATCGTGGGCAGGAAATCGCCGCCAAGGATATAAAGAACATCATACAATTGATTCACCACTCCTTGCTCTTCTCGAGGGTCGAAGCGATCGGCTCGAAACGCCTTCACTGTGATCTGCCAGGATCGCTGTGCCTGCAGAGCCTTGAGGAATTCCTCAAGCGCTGGTTCGGTATAATGATGGTTGCGGGTGTCTCGCATCACCAGCAGTCGGCTCCCTTCCATCTGGTTGATGCGGGATGCGATGGCCCGTTGCTCCTGGGCCAGGTCGGGAATGATGCGCAGGAGGTAATCGTCCCGATTGCTCAGCTTCGTGCTGGTGGCTGACACATTGATCGCCAGCACCTGGGCATCGTCGTAGAGATCCAGGGTGGGCACCAGATGGCTGGACGTCTGGGTGTTGATCAGGAAGCGAATCCCCTTGCTGCGCACCGCTTGCAGATCGTTGCGCCCCTCGCCCGGATCGGCTTGGTTGAACATCGTCTCCAGCCGGATCGGGCTGGTGCGGTTCTGCTCCAGAAAGTGCTGGGCCGTGTTGAGGTCGGTGGGATCGACCGCCGCTCCGTAGACAATCGGTCGGTCGACTCCCACAGCCACCCTCACCGGTTGCAGGCGCTGCCGAACCATTGCTGTGAGGCCAGCGCCGGCCAGAACAGCCAGGGCAAGGCCAAGAGCACGGTGGAAGCGCCGGGCTGGCGCCGTCACGCCTGCACCCCCCTGACGAGCATGTCGTCGATCTCCGCTGGCAGGGCTTCGTAGGCGTGGATCTTGTCGATCACGCCCCGCAGCCGTGGTCGCAGTTGCGGCGGACAGACAAAGCAGCCGGCCTCGGCAGAGAGCACCACAACCTGGGTATCGCTCCCCTCAGCGGCCAGCGTCAGGGCCACCCCCAACCCGCTGCCGTCGGGCAGATTCAGATCCAGGACCAGCAGGTCGGGTGGCTGTTGCTGGCACAGGGCGATGGCTTCGGCTGCGGTGCCCACACTGCCGAGCATGCGCGTGGCTGGATGGCTGCGGAGCACTTCGGTGAGCAGCTCCCGCAGCAGAGGTTCATCTTCAACCAAAACACAGGTCAGCACGTTGGATCAGCGGCTGAACGCAGGAGGCAGCTTTGGCTGTTGCCCAATCGACGCATCTGACTGGTGTTCCCGAGATTCCATTCAACCCCTGACCAAGCGGACTGTCCATGGGGATTGATCTCCCCCCGCTTCGCTGTTGATGGATACAAGAAAAATTAATCCAGACAGGCGGTCATGCCTGCCCACAAATGACGTCCCAACAAAAGACTGCCCAACAAAAGACTGCCCAACAAAAAACCCTCGGCCTTGATTTGACCGAGGGTTTTCGGATTTGGTGGCGGGGGCGAGATTTGAACTCGCGACCTTCGGGTTATGAGCCCGACGAGCTACCAGGCTGCTCTACCCCGCGGTGCCTTCGGAATTGTACCAGGCAGGTGTCCCCCGCTACCAAGGGATGCCAGGAGCGCAGCGCTGCTCAGTCGAAGCGCAGTTCGCCGCGCACATCCAGCTGCAGGTGCGGGGCCGGCTGGAGAAACTGTTGCCGCAGCTCCTCCAGGGTCATGGGCGTCAGCCAGTCGAGCTGCTCCAGCAGATGCAAGGCAACGGCGTGCTTGGCCCTGGAGGCGCCGTCCTCCACCTTGATCGCCACCCCCAGGCCCTCGCCGACGCGGCTGAGGCACTGGATGCCTTCGGCGCCGCCCTTGCTGAGCACCTGGCCATGGCC
>JBIIXY010000203.1:0-2752 GCA_044347105.1 Prochlorococcaceae cyanobacterium | reverse complement strand
GGAACAGATACCTCGGCAACAGATTTTCACGTGCCGTGATTAGACCCATGAAACCACCGAAGGCGAAGCCATAATCTCTGTCGATATAGGCGACTTTCCCGAGGTGGCCTTTGCTTCCGCTCGCCATGCAAATCATGAGCGATCCGTTCTTTACTTTCTTGATATCTGGAACAAAAGTCTTGTCGCTAATATGTTTGAGTTTATCTAGGGCCAGCGTGTTTGTGGCGAGATCGATATTGGTGGCACGCAGAACAACATTTGCCGAAATATCAACCTCGTCACTTTTTGAGTAGGTGAGTCCGCGCTGAAAATCACAAACGTCGCCAAGTAGCTTCAATGTCCACCCCTCTTTCACTGCGACCCCCTGATCCTGCCAAGAGCCTCGGCGCTCATGACCAGCGTGAAGAGTCATTTGTCCCCCATGCCACTCGGCAGCTTTGGCAGCCGTTCATCCTCACTCAGCAGCCGCATCTGCTGAATGGCGATCTGATTCAAGCGCGTCAGTCGTTCGGGCTGGGGGAGCGTCTGGCTGATGAACAGGGCGTTGAGCGTTTCCAGGTTGGCGAGGCACACCAGCTGGGCGCCGGTGGCCTGATCGCGAATGTTGCCCTTGGCGCCGGGATGGGCGGCCCGCCATTGGGCGGCGGTCTGCCCGAACAGAGCCATGTTGAGCACATCGGCTTCACTGGCATACACCAGACTCGTCTGCGCCTTGCTGAGTTGCGGTGGGATCAGATGCGTCTGGATTGCATCGGTGTGAATCCGGTAGTTGATGCGGGCCAGGTTCCGGCGGATGTCCCAGCCGATGCTCTGGCGCTCACTCTCCTTGAGCCGCTGGAACTCCTTGATCAAATAAAGCTTGAACTCCACCGAAATCCAGGCGGCAAATTCAAAGGCGATGTCGCTGTGGGCATAGGTGCCTCCATAGCGGCCGGTTTTCGACTGAATGCCAATGGCGCCGGTGCGCTCGATCCACTGCTTTGGCGTGAGCGTGAAGCTGTTCAGGCCGGCCTGCATCCTAATCCCGTCGAATTCGACGGGATTGAAACCGGAGTTGTTGATCTGTTCCCAGAGCCCCAGGAATTCCACCGTGTTGCGGTTGCGCAGCCAGTTGCGAATCAGGTCATCTGTCGTGGCTGTGCTTTTGTGCCGCGCGATATCCGTCAGGCAGATGAAGTCCTGGTCGTTGATGGTGGCGATGCGGACTTCGCTTGAGAGCACATCAATTTTCTGGGTTGTGGGTTTGCTCATCCCAGCAACCTCTTGATCCTGGACAGCACGTCTCCACTCTCCGCATCCAGCGCGGCAATCTCCGCCATGATCTCCTGCGGTCTGCGGTGGACCACGGCTTGCGCAGCATTCGGATTCTTCACAGACAAATCAAAGGTCTGCGGATCAACATCCGCCACATCGAGGCTCCAGCTTTTCGGCGAATCCGCAAAGGTTTGCTGTAGCTTCATAAACTCCGCCAAATCGCGGTCGTTGAGCGGGTTGGTCTTGCCCAGGTTGCGGCCGGGATCGAGCTGGTAGAACCAAACCTTGCGAGTGGGAGCACCCTTCTCAAAGAACAGCACTACCGTTTTCACGCCCGCTCCCTGAAACGTGCCGCTGGGACAATCCAGCACGGTGTGCAGGTTACATTCCTCCAGCAGCTTCTGGCGCAGGGCCACCGAGGCGTTATCCGTATTCGACAGGAACGTGTTCTTGATCACCACGCCGGCCCGGCCGCCGGCCCGCAGCAGGCGGATGAAGTGCTGCAGAAACAGAAAGGCCGTTTCGCCGGAGCGGATCTCGAAGTTCTGCTGCACCTCCTTGCGTTCGCTGCCGCCGAACGGCGGGTTGGCCAGGATCACATCGAAGCGATCGCGCTCCTGCACATCGCTGAGGTTTTCGGTGAGTGTGTTGGCATGGATGATCTTGGGTGCCTCGATGCCGTGCAGGATCATGTTCATGATCGCGATCACATAGGCGAGGCTCTTTTTCTCCTTGCCCGTGAAGGTGCGGGTCTGCAACGTGTCGAGATCTTCGGTAGTCAGCTCCTTGCCTGAAGCCCCACCTTTGCGCATGAACTCGAACGCCTCGCAGAGGAAGCCGGCGGATCCCACGGCTGGGTCGTAGACCGTTTCGCCGATCTGCGGCTTCACCACCTGCACAATCGCCCGGATCAGCGGCCTGGGCGTGTAGTACTCACCGCCGTTGCGGCCGGCGTTGCCCATCCGCTTGATTTTTTCCTCGTAGAGCATCGAGAGCTCGTGCTTCTCGGCCTGGGAGCGGAAACGCAGGCCATCGATCACATCGATGATTTCGCGCAGGTTGTAGCCGCTGCTGATCTTGTTGCGGATCTCGCCGAAGATCTCACCGATCTTGTACTCGATCGTGTTGGGTCCGCTGGCGCGCTGCTTGAACTGCTCGAGATAGGGGAACAGCTGCTGATTCACAAAATCCCGCAGGTCGTCGCCCGTGAGCGCTGCGTTGTGATCCAGCTGGCCATCGGCATCCTTCGGTGCCGCCCAGCTGTTCCAGCGGTAGGGCTCCTCCAGGATCGGGGAGTGGCTGCGGCCTTCAAGCAGGGCCATCGCGGCCCGGTCGTCCTCCAGGCCGTCGAGGTATTTGAGAAACAGCAGCCAGGAGGTCTGCTCGGTGTAGTCGAGCTCGGTGCCGCAGCCGGCCTCCTTGCGCAGGCAGTCGTCGATGGCGCGGAACGCCTGCTCAAAGGAACTGGGGGCCGAGGCGGCGCGGGAACCGTTCGGGG
>JBIIXY010000190.1:0-2756 GCA_044347105.1 Prochlorococcaceae cyanobacterium | reverse complement strand
CCAGACCCATGTCGTCGGCCAGGCAGGCGCCCTGGTCGAAGCGGTGCAGGAAGGCCAGCCAGCCCAGGCCCCGCTCCTGATAGGGCCGCAGCTGGCCGGCGAAGCCGGGAGGCGCCGGCAGGGGATCGGGCGCCTTCTGCTGGTGGTACTGCTCCAGCACCGCCTGCAGCCGCGGCCCGGCCTCGAAGCGGTGCACCGGCAGGCGGTGGAAGGTGTCACCCTCGCTGGCGGTGAGGCGCAGGGCGTCGTCGAGGCTGAGCCCGGGGTCGGCGGTGCTGTAGCGCTCAGCGTTGCGCAGGTCGGCGGGGCGCAGCTCGATCCAGGCCCCCTTGTGCTGCACCAGCGGGCTGCGCTTGGTCTGCAGCCGCTCCAGGTCGCGCAGGTTGAGGGTCACCCCGCCGATCATGAACTCCCAGCTCATCACCAGGGTTTCCCCCAGGGTGAAGCCGCGGGAGGTGTCGGGCAGTTCGGCGCTGATCGCCAGGCCGAGCCGGCTGGCCAGACCCCCCGCCAGGCTGGGCGGCAGGATCACCCCCACGCCCACGTCGCGCAGCTGGGCGGCGGCGGTGCGCACGAGCACGAAGGCCTCGGCCGGGGTGAGCTGCATCGCTTCGGGCGTGGTGGCATCCAGCCCGCGCTCGATCGGTTCAAACACGGTGAGGGCCCGCCCCAGGCCCTCCAGCAGCAGCTCGCTGGGCTGGGGCACGGCCACCTCGCCCAGTTGCAGGGTGCGGTCGCCGGCACTCCAGGCCACGGCGGCCGGCACCCGCAGGCTGGGGTCGGCCTCGGCCTGCAGGCTGAATTTCAGCTCCCACAGCTCCTCCCCCTCGGCCGGGGTGAACAGCTCCAGGCAGGCCCGGGCCGGCGCCACCCGCCCGGCCACGGCTTCGCGCCAGTGGTGGGTGGCGATGATCAGCCGCTCCAGGTCCTCCTCGTCGAGATGCAGCTGCCCGTCACCCTTGCCCAGGGCCTTCTGCCAGGCCAGGAGCAGGGGATCGAGGCCCTCGCTCTCCGGTTTGAAGCCCGCCCGCAGCTGGCCGTCCAGCAGGGCCTCCAGCAGGCTGGCCACCCGCAGCCGGCCGCTTCCCGGCCGACGGCAGGCCAGGGCTGGATCACCCTCCGGCCCGGCGGCCAGGGCGCAGGTGGCCACCTGGGGGATGCCGATCGCCAGCTCCTCCAGGCGGTGCCGGTCGCTTTCCCGGTTGAGCAAAGGCAGCCAGCGGGCTGTGCCGTCTTCGATCTGGGGCAGCCAGCGGCCGCGGGCGATCAGGCTCAGGGCCCAGCGCTGCAGGTGGGTCCACCAGCGCAGGTCGTCGGCGATGTCCGGATGGCCGGCAGCCAGGGGCAGACCGCTCAGCCATTCAGCGGCGCTGGCCGGGTCGAGGGCCCAGCCTTCCACCTGCCAGGGCCACCACTCCAGCTGTTTGGGGATCGGCTCGCCGGCCTGCAGGGGCAGGCCGCTCCAGCCCTTGGCGCTGCCGCTGCTGCGGCCGCGGCTGGCCTGGGTGCGGCTGGGCAGGTTGAGGGTGGCGCGGGCGGGCCGCAGGGCTTCGCTCCAGTAGCCGTTGTCATCCAGCCAGTCGGCCACCTCGTCGGGGGTGAGGGCGAAGGGATGGAGTGGGGCTTCGCGGCCGGGCTGCACCGGGCTGGCCACCTTCCAGGTGTCCGCCCACAGGAACAGGCGACCCCCCGCCCCTTCCGGGGGAAACAGCCAGGTGGCATGCAGCAGGCTCATCCCAGGGTCTTCAGGGCCGGCGGGCCGACAGGTCGCCGGGGGCGACCGGGCGGGATCTGTGCCGAAGCAGCTGCAGTGACAGGTGCAGCAGCAGGGCGGCGCCGACCAGCGGCGACCAGGCACGAATGAGCCCCATCATCACAGTTGGCGCAACCGCCACCACGGCCGCCGGCCAGCTGAGGCCCTCCGGCCAGGGGCCGACGGCCGGCAGGCCCAGGCTGTGGATGCCGCACACGGCCCCCACCAGCCCGGCCTGCAGGTGGCTGTCATCGGGGTCGACCCGCTGCAGGTGAAAGGCCAGCAGGCCGTAGAACAGCCCGCAGCCGCCGGCGCGCAGGGCGGCCTCCAGCCCCAGGGGCAGGCCCAGCACAAGGGCGGTGAGCCCGGCGCCCAGGGCCCAGGCGATCGACTGCAGTCGCAGCTGCTGGCGGGATGGCGGTGCAGGGAGCTGGCTCACGCGGCGGCCCCGGGGGCGTTAGGAAGCTGTTGCTGGGCGATCATGCCCTGCGCAGGCCCGATGCAGTGCCCATGAATCCGGCACCGTTGCGGCCGCCCCAGCGCACCCTGCACCTGCACGCCGGACCGCACAAGACGGCCAGTACCTACCTGCAGGCCCGACTGGACGCCAACCGGGCCTGCCTGGAGCGGGCGGGGCTGCGCTACCCCACACCCTGGCGGGAGCGCTCCCACCGCGATCTGGCCCGGGCCCTGCAGTCCGGCCGCTTCGAGGCGCTGCAGCGGCTGCTCGGGCAGCAGCGGCGCTGGAGCGGTGATCTGCTGCTCAGCGCCGAGCACTTCGCGCCCCTGATCGGCGCCCCCCAGGCGCTGGCGGCGCTGCGCCGGCACTGCGCAAGCCAGGGTTTCGACCTGCACCTGATCAATTTCGTGCGTCCGCAGGCCGAGCTGCTCAATTCCTTCTATGCCCATGGGCTGGGCCGCCTCTACGGCGCCCCCAGCTTCCGGGCCTATGTGCGGGCGCAGCTGGAGGGTCGCCGCCTGCGCGGGCCGGCGCGGCGGCGCT
>JBIIXY010000094.1:0-9146 GCA_044347105.1 Prochlorococcaceae cyanobacterium | reverse complement strand
GCGGCGTTACGGCGGTACCAGATCACCAGCCGCCGGATCGTGCGGCTGGGCTTGGTGCGCTTGTCAGGCTCCTTCGGGGGCAACGGGGTCGACGATGCGTTGGAACAGATAGCCGGTGCCCCGAGCGGTGAGGATCAGCTCGGGATTGGCCGGATCATCCTCCAGTTTGGATCGCAGCCGGGAGATGTGGACATCCACCACCCGGGTGTCCACGTGACGCTCGGGCGTGTAGCCCCACACCTCCTTGAGAATCTCGCCGCGGCTGAAGGGTTCACCGCTGCGGCTCACCAGCAGCTCCAGCAGGCTGAATTCCATGCCGGTGAGGCGGATGCGCTCGTCCCCCCGGTACACCTGGCGCTTGTTGGTGTCGATGCGCAGGTCGCTGACGCTGATCACCCCCGAGTTGGGGATGCCGGCCACGCTGTCCTTCTCCACCCGGCGCAGCACGCAACGGATGCGGGCCTCCAGCTCCTTGGGGCTGAAGGGTTTCACCACATAGTCGTCGGCGCCGAGCTCCAGGCCGGTGATCCGGTCGGCCACATCGCCCAGGGCGGTGAGCATCACGATCGGCACGTCCGATTCCTTGCGCAGCTCCTGGCACACGCCGTAGCCATCGAGGCGGGGCATCATCACGTCGAGCACCACCAGGTCGGGGTGGTGGCTGCGAAAGGCTTCCAGCGCCTCCTGGCCGTCACAGGCCGTGACCACGTGATAACCGATCATCGACAGCCTGGTCTCCAGGATCCGCCGGATGCTGGCCTCGTCATCGACGACCAGGATTGTTTCCTTGTCCTTGGCAGTGCCGGTGGCAGCGCTGGGGGGGGAGACCGTCATCGCCAGGCTGGGGTGCCTACATCAGATGGCCTCTACTGAAAAGGCCTGAGGGCGGAACGTTTCATGCAACGCCACCTTTCTTCATAGTTGGCCCTGCAGCCCCCTGCTCCCCGTCCCTTGGCCCGCCCCGTCACGCTCTACGTCTGCACCAGCTGCGGCGCCCAGACCCGCCAGTTCTTCGGGCGCTGCAGCGGCTGCGGCAGCTGGAACACCCTGGTGGAGCAGGCGGCGGCCCCGGCCGCCGATACCCGCCGCCGCCGGCCCGTGGCGGGCCCCGCTGGCGAAGGGGGGCTTGCCCCTTCACCCCGCCGCTCCGAGCCGATCGCCGCGGTGGGTGAGCGCCCGTTGCAGCGCCTGGCCAGCGGCTACGGCGAGTTCGACCGGGTGCTGGGGGGCGGCCTGGTGCCGGGCTCGCTCGTGCTGCTGGGCGGTGATCCGGGCATCGGCAAGAGCACGCTGTTGCTCCAGAGCGCCCGCTCCATGGCCGGCCGCGCTTCGGTGCTCTATGTGAGCGCCGAGGAATCGGCCCAGCAGGTGAAGCTGCGCTGGCGGCGCCTGGCTCGCATGGGGGAAGGCGCTGGCGCTGCCGGCGAGGGGGCCGAGCTGACCGCCGCTGCTGATTTTCTGCTGCTGGCTGAAACCGATCTGGAACTGGTGCTGCAGGAGCTCGAAGCCCTGCGTCCGGCGGTGGCGATCATCGACAGCATCCAGGCCCTGCACGACGCCGAGTTGGCCAGTGCGCCCGGTTCGGTGGCCCAGGTGCGCGAGTGCGCCGCCGCCCTGGCCCGTATCGCCAAGCGCCAGGACACGGCCCTGCTGCTGGTGGGCCACGTGACCAAGGAGGGGATTCTGGCCGGCCCCAAGGTGCTCGAGCACCTGGTGGATGCGGTGCTCACCTTCGAGGGCGACCGCTTCGCCAGCCACCGGCTGCTGCGGGCGGTGAAGAACCGCTTCGGCGCCACCCATGAGCTGGGCGTGTTTGAGATGCGCGACCGGGGCCTGGCGGAGGTGAGCAATCCCAGTGAGCTGTTCCTGGGGGGCAGCGAGCCCAGCAGCGGCACCGCCACGATCGTGGCCTGCGAGGGCACCCGGCCCCTGGTGGTGGAGCTGCAGGCCCTGGTGAGCACCACCAGCTACGCCAGTCCGCGCCGCAGCGCCACCGGTATCGCCGTGAACCGCCTGCACCAGATCCTGGCGGTGCTGGAAAAGCACCTGGGCCTGCCCCTCTCACGCTTCGACTGCTACCTGGCGGTGGCCGGCGGCCTGGAGGTGGAGGAGCCGGCTGCTGATCTGGGTGTGGCCGCAGCGGTGGTGGCCAGCTACCGCGACCTCACCCTGCCTTCAGGCACGGTGCTGGTGGGGGAGCTGGGCCTGGGCGGCCAGCTGCGGCCGGTGGGCCAGCTGGAGCTGCGCCTGCAGGAGGCGGCGCGGCTGGGTTTCAGCCGGGCGGTGGTGCCGAAGGGCTCCGGGCTGGCGAAGGCGGCAGCCGGGCTGGGTCTGGAGCTGCTCGAGGCCGGCACGGTGGCTGCCGCCCTGGTGGCGGCCCTGGGGGTGAATCCGGCCGACGATCGGGCCTGATCGGCCCGGTCTGGACCTCGACGACCTCTCGGCGCTGCTGGCCCTCCATCGCGCCCGCGTCCATGGGCCGCTTCAGGCCTGCCTGGCCGCAGCCGCCTTGGAGGTCTAGGTCACCGGGGTGTCATCGGAGCCCGGCTTTGCCCCGTTTCCGGGAACTGCGGTGGTGGAACCCCGCCGATGCCTGGCCCGCTCAGAAATACACGTCGGCGCTGCCACGGCCACTGGTCTTGAGCCAGTTCAGGGCCTCGATGTAGTTGTTCGGGGCCAGGCGGATCGCCTTGCTCCAGTAGTCGGCCGCCTGGTCGTACTGGCGATCGGCCTCGTCGGCGTCGCCCTGCTCCTCGGCGATCGAACCCAGGTGGTGGTGGATCACCGCCATGTTGTTCAGGGCCTGGGGCATCTTGTTGTTGAGTTCCAGGGCCTGGCTGTAATGGTCGAGGGCTCTGGTGTGCTCGCCGTTGGAGGCAAACACCAGGGCCATGTTGTACAGGATGAAGGCCTTGTCGTTGGGGTCGTCCTCGAGCTTGAGGGCCTCTTCGTAGTTCTCCAGCGCCTCGGCGTATTCACCGTCGGCCTGGGCGCTCATGCCATCGCGGTAGTAGGCGAAGGCCTCCTTGGCGCGCCGGTTGGTGGGCAGCACCTTGAGGATCAGGTCGGCCATCACCGTGAAGCTCTTGTCGATGAAATTGTCGTTGCGTTGGGAGCGGGGCACCGGCGGAAGGGGGAGCTTCGAGCCGTGCAGTCTGGCCGATCCGCCTAGCGTGAGGGCCTTGCCAGGCTGAATTGGGGTCGATGTCTGTCTCGCCTGCTGTCCCGCCGTCAGCGGTCCCAGCCGCTGTGGGGTCGGGCACCACCGAGCTGGAGCCCCTCCTGCTCGAGATCGAGGGGATGAAATGTGCCGGCTGTGTGAGCGCCGTGGAGCGGCGGCTGCTGGAGCAGCCCGGTGTGCGTCAGGCGAGCGTGAATCTGCTCACCCGCACCGCCTGGGTGGAGCTCGACCCCAAGCTGGCGGACGTGGCACCCGAGCAGCGCAGCCTGCCCCTGGAGCAGGCCCTGGCGGCGATGGGCTACAGCGCCAGACCCCGCTCCAGTGAGCAGCAGCCCAGCACCCGCCTGGAGCGCCGGCAGCACCGCAGCTGGTGGCAGCTCTGGCGCCAGTTGCTGGTGGCTCTGGGGCTCCTGGTGCTGTCAGGGATGGGCCACTTCGGCTTGGTGGCTCCCACCATCTGGCAGGCGCCGGGTGGCCTGGTGATCACTGCCGAATGGTTCCATGCCCTGGTCGCCACCGCCGCCTTGCTTGGGCCCGGCAGGCCGATTCTGCTGAACGGAGCGCGCTCGGCCCTAGGGGGCCTGCCCAGCATGGACACCCTGGTGGGTCTGGGGGTGGGCAGCGGTTACCTGGCGAGCCTGGTGGGTCTGCTCTGGCCGGAAACGGGGTTGCCCTGCTTCTTCAACGAGCCGGTGATGCTGCTGGCCTTCGTGCTGCTGGGCCGGTTTCTGGAAGAGCGGGCCCGCTTCCGCACCGGCCGGGCCCTGGAGCAGCTCGCGGAACTGCAGCCCGACACGGCCCTGTTGCTGGTGGGTGATGGCCCGCCCCGCGAGGTGCGGGTGGGGGGCCTGCGTCCCGGCGACCGGCTGCGCCTGCTGCCGGGTGACCGGGTGCCGGTGGATGGGCTGGTGCTGGAGGGGGAATCGGCGGTGGATGGCTCGGCCCTCACCGGCGAGCCCCTGCCCCTGCAGGCCTCCGCCGGCACCGAACTGGCAGCCGGCAGCCTCAACCTGGAGGCCCCATTGGTGCTGGAGGTGCAGCGCTGTGGCAGCGAAAGCGCCGTGGCGCGGATCATCCGCCTGGTGGAGCAGGCCCAGAGCCGTAAAGCCCCGATCCAGGGCCTCACCGACCGGGTGGCGGGACGCTTCACCCTGCTGGTGCTCGCCCTGGCCCTGCTCACATTCCTGTTCTGGTGGCTGTGGGGCACCACCCTCTGGCCCCAGGTGCTGCAACCCCAGCATCTCGATGCCGGCCACGGCGGCCATGGGGTGCTCGGCGTGTCGGCGGAGACCCCTTTGAGCCTGGCTCTGCAGCTGGCGATTGCCGTGCTGGTGGTGGCCTGCCCCTGTGCCCTCGGGCTGGCCACACCCACGGTGATGACGGTGAGCTCGGGCCTGGCGGCCCGTTCCGGTCTGCTCTTCCGCGGCGGCGACGCCATCGAGATGGCATCCCGCCTGCACACGCTGCTCTTCGACAAGACCGGCACCCTCACCGTGGGACGGCCGATGGTCACGGCCGTGGAGCCAGCTGAGGCGGTGACCCCTGATCAGCTGCTGCAGCTGGCGGCCAGCCTGGAGGCCAGCACCCGCCATCCCCTGGCCTACGCCCTGCTCCAGGAGGCCACGGCCCATCAGTTACACCTGCTGGACACCAGCGACGCCACCACCGTGGCCGGTGCCGGAGTGGCGGGCACCGTGGCCGGCGAGCCCTGCCGGGTGGGCCGGCTCAGTTGGGTGGCAGCCCCTGCCGGGGCGGAATCGCATTGGCAGAGCCGCCAGGCAGCTCTGGAGGCCGATGGCGCCTCCGTGCTGGCGGTGGCCCAGGGCCCTCGCCTGCTGGGTCTGGTGGCGGTGCAGGATGCGCCGCGTCAAGATGCGCCCGCTGTGCTGATGCGTCTGCGCCAGCTGGGTTTCGGCCTGGGCCTGCTCAGTGGCGACCGTCGCCGGCCCGTCGAGCAGCTGGGAGCCCTGCTCGGATTCCTGGCCGAGGAGCTGGCGTGGGAGTTGCGGCCGGAGCAGAAGCTGGAACGGATCGTGGCGCGCCGCTGCGCCGGCCCTGTGGCTATGGTGGGAGATGGCATCAACGACGCCCCCGCCCTGGCGGCGGCCGACCTGGGGATCGCCGTGGGTACCGGCACCCAGATCGCCCAGGACAGCGCCGATCTGGTGGTAATGGGCGACCGCCTGGAGGGCATTGTGGTGGCCCTGCGTCTGGCCCGGCGCACGATGGCCAAGGTGCGGCAGAACCTGATCTGGGCCTTCGGGTACAACCTGATCGTGTTGCCGATCGCCGCCGGTGCCCTGCTGCCCGGTTTCGGTGTGCTGCTCACCCCACCGCTTGCTGCTTTGCTGATGGCCCTCAGCTCGATCACCGTGGTGCTGAATGCCCTGCTGCTGCGTCATGCCTGAGGACGATCACCAGCCCGGCCGCTTTGTGGTGCTGGAGGGCATCGATGGCTGCGGCAAGACCACCCAGCAGCAGCGGTTGATGGCCTGGCTCGCCGGCAGCGGTCTGCTCGCCCCGGGCTGCCAGGTGGTGCTCACCCGCGAGCCCGGCGGCACCCTCCTGGGCCAGGCGCTGCGCCAGCTGCTCCTGCATCCGCCCCAGGGGGCGGCCCCACTCACCACGGCCGAGCTGCTGCTCTACGCCGCCGACCGCGCCCAGCACGTGGAGCAGGTGATCCGGCCGGCGCTGGCGGCTGGCCACTGGGTGCTGAGTGATCGCTTCAGCGGCTCCACCGCCGCCTATCAGGGCTATGGCCGCGGCCTCGATCTCCAGCTCATCGCCCAGCTGGAGGCCATTGCCACGGCGGGTCTGCAGCCCGACCTCACCCTCTGGCTGGATCTGCCCCTGGCTGAATCCCTGCGCCGGCGGGGTGGCCGGGTCCCGGACCGCATTGAGGCGGGTGGCCAGGCCTTCCTGGAGCGGGTGGCAGCGGGCTTTGCCACCCTTGCGCAGCAGCGGGGCTGGATCCCGATTGATGCGGAGGCCGATCCCGGGCAGGTGGGCGAGGCCTGCCAGGCCGCCCTGCTGGCCCTGGCCGGATGAGCGCACTGTTCGCTGAGCTGGTGGGGCACGAGCAGGCCCGCAGCCTGCTGCTGGCGGCCCTGAAGCAAGGGCGCCTGGCGCCGGCCTACCTGTTTGCCGGGCCCAACGGCGTGGGTCGCCGTCTGGCGGCCATGGGGTTTCTGGAAGGGGTGCTGGCCGGGATCCAAGGCGACGAGGCGCTGCGTCGGCGTCTGCGGCAGGGCAACCATCCCGACCTGCTCTGGGTCGAACCCACCTACCTGGAGAAGGGCCAGCTGGTGCCCCGCTCCCAGGCCGAGGCCGCCGGTGTCAGCCGCCGCTCCGCTCCCCAGCTGCGCCTCGAGCAGATCCGCGAGGTGTCCCGTTTCCTCGGGCGCCGGCCGCTGGAGGCGCAACGCTGCGTGGTGGTCCTGGATGGGGCGGAGGCCATGGCGGAGGCAGCGGCCAATGCCCTGCTGAAAACCCTCGAAGAGCCGGGAGCGGGCTTGCTGATCCTGCTCGCCACTGCCCCGGAGCAGCTGCTCAGCACCATTCGCTCTCGCTGTCAGTTGATCCCCTTCGGGCGCTTGTCCCCGGAAGAGATCGAGCGGGTGCTGCCACCCCCCTCGGGCCACGATCTCCAGGATCCCGCCGAACTGCAGCAGCTCGCCGCGGGCTCTCCGGGCGCGCTGCAGGAGCACCGTCGCCACTGGCAGGCGCTGCCGGAGGGGCTGGCGGATCGTCTGCTGCAGCTGCCGCAGGGGGGTGGCGATCCCCTGCAGGCCCTGGAGCTGGCCCGCGACCTCAGTGAGTCGCTCGATGGCGAGCAGCAGCAGTGGCTGCTGCAGTGGTGGCAGCAGGCCCTCTGGAACCGCCACCGGCAAGCGGCGATGCTGCGCCGCCTCAACCAGCTCAGCCGGCAGCTGCAGGCCTATGTGCAACCGCGGCTGGCCTGGGAGGTGGCCCTGCTGGAGCTGGCTGGCTGTGCTGCGGGAGGCCGCTAACTGGCCCGGGCCTGGCGGGCCTCATCGATCAGGGGGATCAGGTCGGCGAGTTGGTCCTCATTGGGGAGTTCCAGGCAGTAGCCGGCTCCGTACACCGTCTTGATGAAGCGAGGTTTGCGCGGATCGGGTTCGAGCTTGGTGCGCAGGTGGCGCACATGCACCCGGATCGTCTCGATGTCGTCATCCGGCTCGTAGCCCCACACCTCCTTGAGGATCAGCGACGGTGACACGGTCTGCCCGTGGCGCTGGAGCAGGCAGTGCAGCAGCTCGAACTCCAGGTGGGTGAGGCGCACGGGAGCGTCGAACCAGATGGCTTCGAAGCGCTCGGGCACCAGGGTGAGCGGGCCGTAGCTGAGGATCTCGTTGTGCTTGGTGGAGAGTGGGGCGTGGTCGCTGCGGCGCAGCAAGGCCTTGACCCGCACCGTGAGCTCCTCGAGGTCGAAGGGCTTGGTGAGGTAATCGTCTGCGCCGGAGTTGAAGCCGCTCACCTTGTCCTTGGTGCCGCCCAGGGCGGTGAGCATCAGGATCGGAATGCGGGTGGTGCGCTCATCGCGGCGGAGCCTCTGGCAGAGGGTGAGCCCATCCACCTTGGGCAGCATCAGGTCGAGCAGGATCAGATCCGGGCTGTACTGCAGGGCCAGGGCCTGGCCGCGAATGCCGTCCTCAGCCTGCTGCACATCAAACCCGCCATGCATCAGGTGGCCAGCCACCAATTCGCGCATGTCGCTGTCATCTTCGATCAGCAGGATGCAGGGTTTCATCGGAACGGCTCTGGACTGAACGGCTGAATGGTGCCCATCGCCGGGCGGCGGGTCGGCAGTCACACCTACGCAGCAGCATTCTCGATGCTGTTCAACAGTTGAGGTTGCGAATTCCCAACCGTTCCCGCTGGCTGCCATCGACGCTGGCGGCAAGAAGAAGGCAGATCGCAGTGCTCACAGGCAATCTGGCCCAAAACCCATAAGCTCAGAAGTGTCGATCTTCAGGAAATCTTCCGGTTTTTTTGTTGTCTTTCAGGCGCAACCCCATACAAGGTGTTCCGATGAGGGCATCCTTCGGCTGGCGGCAGCGCCGCTGCTGCCAAAGGACTGGCGGGCGGCATCCAGTGAAACTCCCCGGGCGGGATTCGAACCTGCGACCAATCGGTTAACAGCCGACCGCTCTACCGCTGAGCTACCGAGGAATGGGTTGGATCGCCGGGGCGCCAACGGTGTTGAACCATACCGGTCGGCTCGCCCTTCCGGCAAGCGTCAGCGGCCCCCTCACTCCGCTTAGGAGACGATCAGCTGCAGACCAGCAGCTGTCTGCTCAGCTCCGCCCCCGGGATCCAGGGGCCGATCCGGCCGTCCTGCATCTGGGCGGCTCCGTCGCACTGACCCAGTTCCTCCAGCCGGTGGGTGATCCACAGGGCCGCCAGCGGCCGCTCCGTGCGTTGACTCAGGGATCGGATCAGGCCCAGCACCTCGTGTTGGCTGTCCGGATCGAGCAGCGCCGTCGGCTCATCGAGCAGCAGCAGATCCGCCTCACTGGCAAGGGCCGTGGCGATGGCCAGGCGTTGCTTCTGCCCACCGCTCAACCCGTGGATCGGCCGCTCCGCCAGGCCGTCAAGACCCACCAGCTCCAGGGCTGCCATCACCCGCTGCCAGCGCTCGGCCGGCGGCAGCCTGGCATCGATGGCCAGCAGCAGTTCGCTGGCGCAGCTGGGCAGCAGCAGCTGGTGGTCGGGGTTCTGAAACACCAGGGCACAGCGGCCGCGGCGCTCCACCCGCCCGCTCTGGGGCTCCAGCAACCCGCTGATCACCCGTAGCAGGGAGCTCTTGCCACTGCCATTGCGGCCCACCAGCATCCACAGCCCCAGCGCCGGCAGCTCGAGGTCGCAGCGGCGCAGGGCCGCCGCACCACCCGGCCAGGTGTAGGTCACCCCCTGCAGCGCGAGGACGGGCGGCTCAGGGACC
>JBIIXY010000022.1:0-28499 GCA_044347105.1 Prochlorococcaceae cyanobacterium | reverse complement strand
TACACCGCCCGGGTGCGCATCACCGTGGGCGAGAGCACTGGTGCCCAGTTGATCCGTGAGGGCTGCGGCGCCGGCCACGGCATCGACACCGACCTGGGCCAGGCCCATGAATCCGCCCTCAAGGAAGCCGAGACCGACGCCATGAAGCGGGCGCTGATGACCTTTGGCAATCCCTTCGGCTTGGCGCTCTATGACAAGCAGCAGCGGGAGGTGACGGGGGCTGCTGGCGGGGGCGCTGCTCGTCCCGCCAACCAGCCAGCGGCCCGGCCCACGGCGTTGCGGGTGGTGCCCGCTACGTCGGCTCCGGCTCCGCACCGAGCCCCATCCACGCAGGAGGGCCAGAGGGAGGCGACATCGAAAACTGAGCCACCCGCAGCTGCAACGGCTCAAGTTGCTCCAGCTGCCGCAGCACCTCAACCACAACCGGATCCCAGCCTGAGCCCTCTCGATCCGGCCACCATCCGTCAGCTGCACGCCACCATCCGGGCCCTTCCCGCCCCGGTGCTGGAGGGTTTCAGCAAGGCCTTTCGCAAGCGCTTTCAGGTGCCGGCTGATGCACCCTCGATCGCTGATCGGATTTGCCAGCGCAGGCACCACGACTGGATCGAGACGTTTCTGGTGTCGCACCGCTAGGTGCGCTCAGCAAAGCAGCACCAGTCGCCGCCAGAGGCCGCCGCTGCCCTCCACGGCTGAGCCGATCAGACAGGACACGACAGGGGCAATCGTGCTAGTACATGCGTACGCATTGGTCATGAGTCATGGGCGCCCCTCTACCCCGGCCAGCGGCCCTGGCTGCCCGACTCGAAGCCCCTGTCGAGGAGTGGCCCTACCTCGATGAGGGCACTCTGGTGAAAACCCGCAGCCGCAAGGTCTGCATGACCTGCCACTGGTTTCGCCACCACGTCGGGGTGAACTGCATCCCGGTGCTCAACTGCCAGCTGCACCAAGGTCTGATCGCCCATGGCGAGCACCTGACCAGCCGCTGCCAGGGCTGGACCGATGACATGGCGCGGCAGAAGGGCTGGGCACCGGAGGTCGCCTGAGCAGCAGAGGCCCATGAACGTGATTGATCGGCCTGGCCGCCCACCGCTCTCGCCTCAGGAGGGCTGGATCAGCGATGGCAGCCAGGTGCTCCACTTCCGTCCAGTCCACTACAGCCGCTGGAATCAGACCCTGGAGGTGACGCTCGGGGAGTTGATGCCCGCCGGGAGGCGCCGCTGCTCAAACGCCGCAAGGAGCTCACCCGCGAGCAGGCCATCAAGCTCTGGAAGCAGAAGCAGCAGGCCGGCTGGCGGGTCTGTGAGCCCCAGTGGAGCCCACCGCCGTGCCTTTCCCCACGCTGATCAGAATTGGTGACATGGAGCTTCATGCCGATCTCAGTCAGCGGGCCGTGCTTGACACTCACGGCCTGGCCTGGGTGTCTTCTCCGATGGACGGCGTGGAGCGGCGGATGCTCGATCGCCGCGGCGGAGAGGTAGCCCGAGCCTCATCCATCGTGCGCTATGCCCCGGGAAGCCGGTTTGAGCAGCACCATCACGGCGGCGGTGAGGAGATCCTGGTGCTGGAGGGCACCTTCTCGGATGAGCACGGCGACTACCCCGCCGGCACCTACCTGCGAAATCCTGTCGGCTCAGAGCATGCGCCCTTCAGTGAGCAAGGCTGCACGATCCTGGTGAAGCTGCAGCAGATGAACCCGGATGATCGCCAACGTCTTGTGATCGACACCATTAATGCTGCCTGGTTGCCGGGGCTGGTGAGCGGACTGCAAGTACTCCCTCTGCAGTCCTTCGGGTCGGAGCATGTGGCCTTGGTGCGCTGGGCGCCTGGCACGGTGTTTCAGCCTCATGGCCATCCCGCGGCGGCGAGGAGATCCTGGTGTTGGAGGGCGTCTTTCAGGACGAGCACGAGAGCTACCCCACGGGCACCTGGTTGCGTAATCCACCCGGCAGTGTGCACCGGCCCTGGAGTGAGACCGGCTGCACGATCTGGGTCAAGACCGGCCACCTGCCAGCGACCCAGGGGCCTGACGGCTCAGAAGGGTGAGCCCAGCTTGCGTTCAGGACTGGAGGATCCGTCTCGAACGCAGTTGGGGGGGAAGATCCTGGCCTCCAGCTCTCTTGCAGCGTGTCAATCCTCTACCAGGGCAGCGTTCGGGGTGCGCTGACTACGGATCAAGCCTTCTCAGATCAATGTGCTTGTGAACGGTGTCGGGCAGGTTGCGGGAGATGGGGCACAGCTTCATGCGCTCCTGCATGTAAGCGATCGCGTCGGCATCGGCCAGCTGACGCTCCTCGGCACTGGCGCCGGCATCGAGCCGGATTCGGAAATCACCTTCGACCGAGGCCACAATCCAGTCACTGCTGGTGGTCACGGTGAAGTCGGCCTCCACCTCTTGCAACGGGATGTGCTTCTCACGGGCATTGGCCACCAGATAGAAGTGCTGGCAGAGCAGCAGGGAGATCAGGTAGATCCGAAAGCCTGGCATCGAGAAGCTCAGTTGCTGGGGCTCCCAGAGTCCCGAGTCACTCAGGAACTCCACCACCAGGTCGCTGGTCGTGCGATCCGGTGCCGGATGGCTGCTGTGTAGCCGGAACAGGAAGGTGCGTTGGCTCATGGCGTGGTCGCTGATTGGGTAGGGGAAGGTGCTGTGGGCTGCCGCAAGGCCGATGCCGAGGCTGTGGCGGAGCTGGGTCGCGCGTAATGCCGGCGCCACGCCTCGGCGCCGGTGAGCAGGGCCGAGCCGATCAGCAGCAGGGAAAAGCCCTGACGCAGGCGCCGGTCGTTGAGGTGGGGTGCGAGCCGTTGACCGATCACCGCGCCGATGGCGCCACCGCCCAGCAGCGGCAGCATGAGCGGCAGGCTGGCCGCCGGCCAGTGGCCGAGGGCTGCCAAAGCCACCAGGGCATTCACGGCGATCAGCAGCAGGCTGGTGCCACTGGCCAGGGCCATGGGCAAACCGGCCAGCAGCACCAGGGCCGGCACGATCGCAAAGCCTCCGCCCACACCGGCGATGCCGGTGAGCAGGCCCACCAGCATGCCTTGAACGGCGAGGAACAGCTCGGTGCCGCCCTGCCCGGAAGCGCCTGTGGAGTGGGCACCACCTTGATGTGGGGACTCTTTGGGCCTGCGGTTGAGCAACCAGGAGGCCATAAGGGCTGCCGCCGCGAAGACCCCAAGTTGCACGGGTTCAGGCACGTAGCCGGCTTTCACCCAGCCGCCACCGATCCAGCTGCCGGCCAGGGCGGGCAGCCCCAGGATCAGGGCGGGCCTGGGCGCGAACTGGCCGCGGCGCACGTAGGGGCCCAGGTTGGCCAGGGCCAGCAGCATCACCACCAGCAACGAGAGCGGCACGGCCTCTTTGGTGGGCAGGGCGGCGCCGCTCACCAGCAGCGGCAGCAGCAGGATCGAGCCGCCGGCCCCCAGCACCGAGAGCAGGAAGCCGATCAGGGCGCCGCCGCCGGTGAGCAGGGCCAGGCTGGCTGGCTCCATCAGAGCTTCACCCGGTTCCAGGGCATCACGGCCAGCAGACGGGCCATGCCGCAGAAGCCGCTCACGCCGGCAAATACCAGGCCGGCGCCCACAAACCAGCTGAGCAGGATCCAGGGCTTGGCCACGAAGGTGCCCAGGATCAGGCCCAGCAGCACCAGGGAGCCGGCGGCGATCTGCACCTGGCGCATCAGCGGCAGGGGAGCGTTCTTGAGCTTGCGCACGGGCAGGCCGGCCTGCTGCCAGGCAGGGATGCCGCCCTCCAGATCCGTGAGTGGGTGGGGATGGCCCTGCTGCATCAGCTGGGCCAGAGCCTGGGCGCTGCGGTTGCCGCTGTGGCACACCAGCACAAGGGGGCCGCGGGGCAGGTCGGCCTGGGTGATGCGCGAGAGCGGCACGTTGAGGCTGCCGGCGATGTGGCCACCGGCGTATTCCATCGGTTCGCGCACGTCGATCACCTTCACGCGCTGCTCGGCCAGTTGGTCGGCCAGGTCGTGGGCAGTGATGCGCTGTTTGGCGGGGGCTTGGGTCATGGCTGGATCGAGACTCAGTGGGGGGAATGGGGTCAGGTGGAGCAATGGGCGCTTGGCGCTGCTTTCGCGGGGGCACCGCCGGGTCAATGGCAGCGTCTCGCGCGGTGATGTCTCAGCTGGTCGGGCTCGCTCCGATGGCTCCTTCCAGCGGGTAGCCCTGATCGCTCCAGCGCCTGAGCCCACCGCGCAGGTTGGCCACCTGGCCGCGACCGCTCTTAAGCAGTTGCTGGGTGGCCAGGGCCGAGCGGCTGCCCGAATGGCAGACCACCACCACGGGCCGGTCGGCCGGGATGGCACTGGCGCCGGTCTCCAGCTCAGGCAGGGGCACCAGCAGGCTGCCGGCCACGCGGCCATCGGGCCCCTCGAATTCCTCGTGGGAACGCACGTCCAGGATCGTGAGCTGGGCCTGGTGCTCGGCCACCCAGCTGGGGGGCAGCTCGGGCAGGCCGGCGTAGCTGCGCTGCAGCGGGGCCCAGCCCGGGGTGGTGGGGGCGGTGTCCCGCGGTTTGCCGGAGCGCATGTTGCCCGGCAGGGCCTCGGCGATCTTGTGGGGGTGGGGCAGTTTCATGTTGTCCATGTGGCCCACGAAGTCGCGCTCGGTGGCGGCGCCGCCGAGGCGTGCGTTGAAGGCCTTCTCCTCCGCCACCGAGGTCACCGTGCGGCCGGTGTAGTCGTGGCCGGGGTAGAGCAGGCAGGAGTCGGGCAGGCTGAAGATCTGCTCGGTGATTGAGCTCCACAGGGTGTGGGCATCGCCCTGCTGGAAGTCGCAGCGGCCGCAGCCGCGCACCAGCAGGGCATCGCCGGTGTAAGCCATGCTCTGGTCGTCGAGCACG
Organism: Prochlorococcaceae cyanobacterium; assembly: GCA_044347105.1. Classification (GTDB taxonomy): domain Bacteria; phylum Cyanobacteriota; class Cyanobacteriia; order PCC-6307; family Cyanobiaceae; genus NIES-981. The sequence goes on along the minus strand of JBIIXY010000022.1, from coordinate 23,647 downwards.
AAGGTGAGGCAGCCATCGGTGTGACCGGGGGTGCTGCGCACCTCCACGTGCCTGCCGCCGAAGCTCACCCGATCGCCGTGCTGCAGTGGCCTGGTTACGTTTTCGGCGCGGGCCGCGGCGGCCAGCCCGATGGCGCAACCGGTGGCCTCGTGCATCAGCCAGCTGCCGGTCACATGGTCGGCGTGGGCGTGGGTGTCGAGGCAGGCCACCAGATCAACGTCGAGCTCCTGGATCAGCGAGAGATCGCGCTCGTGGCGCTCGAACACCGAGTCGATCAGCACCCCCTCGCCACTGGGCACATCCACCAGCAGATACGTGTAGGTACCGGTGTCGGCGTCGAACAGCTGGCGGAACAGCAGGGGGCCGCCCCCTGCCGCGGCCGCGAGGGAAACGGATGGCGATGCGGAGGGGACCGATGCAGCGGCCATGACCTGACTCATTCAGCTGTTATGACCATAGCCGCATAAAGGGTGGGGTTGCAAGGAGGGTGGCTCAGGTGCGGTTGGCGTCGGGTTTGCGTCCCACGGCCTGCACCACGGCGCTCATCCCCTGGTGATAAGGGCCCTCATCGATGGGGCGTTGCCGTTCCTGCAGCACCAGCAGCTCCAGTCCGGCCAGCTCGTCCCGTAGTTGTTCCGGCTCCACCAGCAGATCGAGCGTGGGTGGGCCGCCCGTGCCCAGGGCCAGCTGCCGCGGGGTGTAGGACTCCAGGATCAGGTGGCCACCAGGCCGCAGCGCGCTGATGGCCCGAGCCAGCACTGCGGCCCGCAGCTGCGATGGCAGGTGCATCCAGATGGCCACCACCAGATCCGTGCTCTCGGCTGCTGGTTTGAAATCCTGCAGATCACCGCAGCTGGTGGAGAGGGTGACGCCCCGCTCCGCCGCAAGTTTCTCGGCCTTGGCCAGCCCCACGGCGCTGAGGTCCTGCACCGTCACCCGGTGGCCCCGCTCGGCCAGGTAGACGCCGTTGCGCCCTTCCCCTTCCGCCAGACACAGCGCCTCGCCCGTGGGCAGATGCGCCGCCTGCTCCCGCAGAAAGTCGTTGGGTTCAGAGCCATAGGCAAGGCCGGGTTCGCCGTAGCGGGCGTCCCAGAAGCGCTGCGGATCAGCAGATGCCATGGGGATGCGGAGGTTTTCAATTGCACACAACACTAGTGTGATTGCAACAAAGCCTCTCGATTGCCCCGTCCGGCACAGCGGGGGCTCGGCAGGGCGTTCAGGGTTTCAGCAGGTTGCGGCTCGGTGGGGCCGGGGAATGCGATGGCCTGGCTCGACAACACGCTGGTGCTCTCGCGCCTGCAATTTGCACTCACGGCAATCTTTCACATGCTGTGGCCGGTGCTCTCCACGGGGCTGGCCATCTTTCTGGTGGTGCTGGAGGGCTTCTGGCTGCGGACCCGTAACCCCCTCTATTACAGGCAGGCCCGTTTCTGGGCCAAGTTGTATGTCCTGAACTTCGGCATCGGCGTGGCCTCAGGACTGCCGATGGAGTTCCAGTTCGGCACCAACTGGGCGCCTCTCTCCGAGTTTGTCGGTGATTTCTTTGGTTCCGTGCTCGGCTTTGAGGGGGCCATGGCCTTCATGTTGGAAGCCGGCTTCCTGGGGATCATGCTGTTTGGCTGGAACCGGGTGCCGCCAGCCATCCATTTCCTGGCGACGGTGATGGTGGCCTTTGGGGCCAACCTCTCGGTGTTCTGGATCTTGAGTGCCAATTCCTGGCTGCAGACGCCGGCTGGTGGCACCTTTGCTGATGGCCATTTCCACGTCCAGAACTATTTCGCGGCGATTAACAACCCGTTCATGCTGCGCAGCGTGCTGCACATGAGCTTGGCCACTGTGGAAACCAGCATGTTGGTGGTGGCAGCGGTGAGCTGCTGGTGGCTGCTTCGCAAGCACGCCGATGCAGCAGTGCGTACCTTCTTTGCCTTTTCACTCAAGCTGGCGCTGGTGATTCTGCTGGTTGTGGCGCCGCTGCAGGTGCTGGCAGGCCATGAGAGCGCCCTTCAGGTGGCCGAGCACCAGCCCACCAAGCTGGCGGCGATCGAGGGGCTGTGGACCAGCGAACCGGCTGGCAGTTCCCCCGCCTGGACCCTGCTGGCTGCCCCGGATGAAGCGGCTGGTCGCAACCGCTGGAGCCTGGCGGTGCCAGGGGGGTTCAGCTGGATTCTGGAGGGGCGCTCCAGCCTCAGCCATGAGGTGCGCGGCCTCACCAGCTGGCCAGCGGATCAACGGCCGCGGATGGTGGGCCTGCTGTTTTATTCCTTCCGGTTGATGGCCGGGATCGGCATCGCGGTCACCCTGCTGATGGCGCTCACCGTGGTGCTGTGGTGGCAGCGTGGGCTCAGCGCAGAGACCCTGGGGGCGCTGCCATGGCTGGGTTGGGCCTGGATCCTCTCGGCACCAGCCGGTTATCTGGCGATTGAAGCGGGCTGGGTGGTGCGCTGCGTGGGCCGCCAGCCCTGGACGGTGTACGGCCAGCTGCGTACCGCCGATGCCGCGTCCCAGTTACCAGCCGCAGAGGTGTTGGCAAGCCTGAGCACCTTTGCTGTGCTCTATGCAGTCCTGCTCGGTTGTGCCCTCTGGTTTGGCTCGCGCATCATCCGCCGCGGGCCCGACCTCAGCTTGATGCCACCAGCTGATCCAGCCATCCAAGCCGCATCAGCAACCAACAGCGCCCTTCCCCAGTGAGTTGCCATGGAGTTCCTGGATGTCTTCATGCCAGCGGTCTGGTTCGTGATCCTGGCCCTCTTTTTGTTGCTCTACGTGATCCTCGATGGTTTCGATCTGGGAGTGGGCATCCTTTCGCTCACCTCCCCGACTGAGACCCAGCGCTCCATCCTGATGACGTCGCTGGGCAATGTCTGGGATGCCAATGAAACCTGGCTGGTGTTGATGGGTGGCGCCCTGTTCGGGGCTTTTCCACTGGCCTACGGCACCATCCTCAAGGCTCTCTACGGGCCGATCTACCTGATGATTCTGGGCCTGATCCTGCGGGCCGTGGCCTTTGAGTTTCGGGAAAATGCCGAGCGCAAACGTCCCTGGAATCTGATGTTCGGCTTCGGTAGCTTCCTGGCGGCTGCAGCCCAGGGCGTCTGCCTTGGCACAGTGCTGGCCGGCATCCCCACCGACAGCCAGGGCCATTTCAATGGCAGTCCCTGGATCTGGATGAATTGGAGCAGTTTCCTGGTGGCTCTCACCCTGATCCAGGGCTATGTGCTGATTGGCTCCACTTATCTGATCCTCAAAACCAGCGGTGAGCTGCAGCGCCTGCACCGTCGGACTGCGCGCCTGGCCGCTGCCACCACCCTGGCGGGTGCGCTCCTGATCACCCTGGTCACGCCATTCGTGTCCAGCACCTTGAAGGACAGGATCTTTGACCCCCAGTTCCTGCCTGTGTTCGTGCTGCTTCCTGTGGCCGGGATCGCTCTGATCGTGCAGCTGTTTCGCAGCCTGTCACTGGAGCAGGAGGTGTGGCCCTTCGTCTACACAGTTCTGCTGTTTGTGCTGAGCTTTGCAGGGCTTGGCCTGATGGTGTTTCCTGCCATTATTCCGCCGTCGATCACGATCTTTGAGGCCCATGCCTCGATTAGCTCACTGGTTTTCATGCTCACCTTTATCGGTGTGCTGATCCCGATCATGCTGTTCTACAACATCTACAACTACCTTGCGTTCAGTGGCAAGGTCTCCCATCCCGCAGAAGCGGATTGAGGTTCAGCAGCTCCCTGCTGCCCCGGTTGCCTCCTGTTGCGCCGCAGACGGCTCCCGGTAGTCGAGGCGGAGCAGGTGCACCAGTGGGGCAAAGGGCTTCAGGTAGCGGCTTTCATGGGGGAGGCCCTTGATCATGCGGTTCCAGTAGAGCCAGGGCAGCATCTTGGTTTTCATCAGCCACATGCTCCAGCGCTCCTTGGTGGGATCCACCAGAAAGGAGCTGATCGGCTGCTGGCTGTAGTCGAATTCCGCCATCACCACGTTGTTGTAGCCCGTGATCAGCGGGCACACGGTGTAGCCGTCGTAGTGGGCGCTCAGTGGACGCCCAGCCAGGAAGGCGAGCACGTTGGCAGCCGTCACAGGAGCCTCGCCGCGCACCGCCCCTGCGGTTTTGGACGTGGGCAGGCCCGCCACATCCCCAAGGGAAAACACGTTGGGGTAGCGCGGATGCTGGGTGGTGAGCTTGTCGGCGGCGACCCAGCCACCAGGGCCGTCAATCGCCAGGGGGCTGCGTGCCACCACCTCCGGCGCGCTCATCGGTGGCACCGCATGCAGCATCCCGAAGGGCAGCTCCTGCGTGTGAACCGTGCCGTCGGCGTCTTGGACATCGAACACAGCAATCTGCTCGGCGCCACGCACGGCCTTGAGGTTCCAGCCAAAACGCACCTCGATGCCCCGGCGACGCACCACCTGTTGCAGAGTGCGGGCATAGGCCGGTACCGCAAACAGGGAGCGGAGCGGAGTGCAGAAGATCACCCGACTGTTCACCCCCACGCCGCTCTTGGCCTTGAACACGTCATCGGCCATGTACATCACTTTCTGGGGGGCGCCGCCGCACTTCACGGGTGTAGCCGGCATGGTGAACACGGCATTGCCGCCCGAGAAGGCCTGAATGCTCTGCCAGGTGTAAGGGGCGTAGTCCTTGCTGTAGTTGCTGCAGACGCCATGGCTGCCGAGGGACTCCTTGAGACCCTCGATCTGCTCCCAGCGGCACTGCAGCCCGGCGGCCAGCACCAGCACGTCGTAGCTGATGGACTCACCTTCGCTGGTTGTCACGCTGTTGTGGTCAGGGTCGAAGCCCGCCGCCGCCGCCCGAATCCAGCTGACGCCGTTGGGGATGAGCGATGCCTCGCTGCGACGGGTCTGCTCCAGCGTCATCACCCCGCCACCCACCAGGGTCCAGCCCGGCTGGTAGTAGTGCTCGGCTGAGGGCTCCAGGATCGCCACATCCAGCTGGGACTGCTGGCGCTTGAGCAGGTTGGCGATGGTGATGCCGGCGGCGCCGCCACCCACGATCAAAACCTTGTGGTGGCGCATGGCAGTTGACCCCATGGCCCTCGGGCAGCTGGTTTCAGTGTATGCACGCATGCCTTGATGCGCATTGCGAAGACCCAGGTCGCAGTCACTCCGACTTGCCGCTAGCGTTATGAAAGCAGTAAGGCCTTAAGGGCATGCCCGGTCGCCTCCTGCTTCCTCTTTGCGTTCATCCCATGTCTGACGCCACCTTCGCGGCTTCCCAGCCAGGCTTCCCCCGCATCAAGGAGCCGGCCCCCGATTTCGAGGCCCGCACCACCCACGGCATGCGCAAACTCAGCGACTACGCCGGCAAATGGCTGGTGCTCTTCTCTCACCCGGCCGACTTCACGCCGGTGTGCACCACCGAATTCATGGCCTTTGCCCGCGCCTACCCCGACTTCCAGAAGCTCAACTGCGAGCTGCTGGGGCTGTCGATCGACAGCTACTACGCCCATGTGGCCTGGGTGCGCAACATCAAAGAGAAGTTCGGGGTTGAGATCCCTTTCCCGATCATTGAAGACCTGTCGATGAAGGTGGCCCACGCCTACGGCATGATCCAGCCCGGCGCCTCCGACACCTCGGCCGTGCGCGCCACCTTTGTGATCGACGACAAGGGCATCCTGCGGGCCATGGTCTATTACCCGATGACCAACGGCCGCTCGATCAAAGAGTTCCTGCGTCTCGTGGAGGCCCTGCAGACCTCGGATGCCAATGGGGTGGCCACACCGGAGGGTTGGCAGCCCGGCGAGAAGGTGATCGTGCCGCCTCCGGCTGACGCCGCTGCCGCCGACAACCGCATCAACGAGGGCTACGAGTACACCGATTGGTACTTCTGCAAGAAGTCGCTCTGATCCTGAATTGACAGAGCCCGCCCAACCCAGCTGCGACAGCGGCTGATCTCAGGACTGTGATCGATGATTGATCCACTGAAGCAACGTCTGGAGCACTGGGGTTTCTCCTGGGAGGGCCTGCGAGATAACCGCCATGGCGAGTGGTGGGTCCTGGCGCAGATGGCGCTGTTGGCGGCCCATGCGCTGCCGCCGGAGCCACCGCTTTCTGCACTCGGTGTGCAATGGCCCCTTGTGCTGCGGCTGTTGGGTGCGGTGGTTGTGGTGGTCGGCCTGGCCTTTGGAGCCCAGGGAGCCCTCAACCTGGGAGACAGCCTCAGTCCGTTGCCGGAACCGATCCCTGGAGCAGCCCTGGTGACGGAAGGGGCCTATGGCCGTTGTCGCCACCCCCTCTATCAGTCGCTGCTGCTCTGCTCGCTCGGGCTGACCCTGCTGTTGGGCAGCCTGTTGCACCTGGGCCTTTTGCTGGCACTCGCCCTGGTGCTGGCCCACAAGGCCCGCCGGGAGGAGCAACGCCTCTGCACCCTCCACCCCGACTACGAGGCCTATCGCCAGCGAACGGTGGCCATCCTGCCGTTTGTGCCAGGACTGGATTGGCGCAGCGCCTGAGCTGGAGCCGCAGCTCGGAGATGCGCAACCGCTTACCACTGACCGCCACTGATTGTTTTGATGTCCCGCGCCTGCGGCCCCTGCCATGACTTCTTTAACTGCAGCTGAAGTTCAGGCGCTGCATGATGCTCTTGATGATGAGTATCACGCAGCTGCTTTGTACTCACAAGTGCTGAACGACTTTGGCACTGTGCGCCCCTTTCTCAACATCAGGGATTCAGAACTGCACCACATCGAGGCATTGCTGCGTCTTTTTGAGCGCTACAGCCTGCCCGTTCCTGCCAATCCCTGGATCACAGCTAATCTCCCCCATTTCACAAGCCTGAAGGAGGCCTGCGAGGCTGGCGTGCAAGCCGAGATCGAGAACGTCACTCTCTACGAACGGATTCTGAACTCCACCTCCAGAGCGGATCTGCTGCAGGTATTTCTGCGTTTGCAGGCAGCATCGCAGGAGCGGCACTTGCCAGCTTTTCAGCGCGCCCAAGTCCGCTTGTCAGAAGGGCGAGGATCTGACGCTGGCACCCGTGAGCCTCAAGTTGGTTGTGGAGCAGGCCGTCACGGCCGTCACGGCAGACGTGGCTGGGGTGGACGCCGCCGATCGGATGGCATCCACTCCTGTGCTGATTGACGAGGCTTCTCTGGAATGTCCTTCTCCAGACCTCAAAGCTTCAAGTCGAATATCTTGGACTATGGCCCTGGCGCGGCATTCAATGAGCCAGCGCCAGCATCCCCAAGAGTCCCGCAGAAAACCAGCCAAAACCAAGACCCGCTGATCTCAGGTTGGTGCTGGCTTTGATCTCCGGCACCAGGTCGGATGCGGCGATGTAGAGAAAGTTGCCGCTGGCGAAGAGCACCAGCCCGGCTACAGAGAGAGATTGGGCGACCATCCAGGCGAGAAGGGCTCCCAAAGGGAAGGTGAGGGCCGACATGAAATTCCAGCGCAGCGCGGCGCGCGGCGTCCAGCCGCTGTGCAGGAGGATGGCGAAATCGCCCAGTTCCTGAGGCACCTCATGGGCGACGGCAGCACACCAGGCCGCTACTCCTGCCGCAGGATTCATCAGAAAGGTGCTGGCGATCCCCAGGCCACCAATGAAGTTGTGCATGGCATCTCCCAGCAGGATCAAGATGGCCACCGGCTGGCGTGAACTGGAAGGACTGCCTTCCGCAGGACTGCGATGCGAGTGGTGCCAATGCAGAAATTGCTCCATCGCCAGAAACAGCGTGAAGCCCGCGGCGATGAACAGACTGCCGCGGCGGGGCTCCATCGCGGCGATGCCCTCAGGCAACATGTGAAACAAGGCCCCACCCAGCATCGAGCCGGCGGCCAGTGACACCAGAGGCAACAGCATCACCTGCAGGCGTCTCGGTGGCAGGAGAAGGGTGATGGCTCCCACCATGGCCACCAGGCTCATCATCAGCCCGCCAACCAGGATCCAGAAGAGGCTATTTAACCCTGCCACCAGACCCACGCCTGCTGATTGATTAACAGGCCGATGAGGGTCAGTACTCCCATCAGGATCACCTGGTCCGTCCGTGAATCAGGGATGCGGATATCTGCGATCAGATGGATCACATTGGTGATGCTATAAACTAGGCTGAATAGAAACTGGGCGCCACGCCAGGGGGAACTGGCACTCCATCCATTGGGATCGGCAATGGCATGGATGGCTATCAGCAGCGCCCCCACCGGCAGGAGAAAGTAGAACAGCATTGCCAGAAACAGGCGCGGCACGCGACTGGCCGCCAGCTGGCTCTTGATCTCAACCGAAAGACCATGGAAGAGGGGCATCAGGCCCAGCTCCACATGAAACAGCATGACGAACAGCCAGGCTGCCCACAAACCACTCAGACGAACGGCATAGGCGATGGAGTCGGCTTCTGACATCGTGGCAACGAGGGAGACGGCGCACGTGTTGCAGGTGAATCCTTGGCTTCAACTCTCAGCAGCCAGAACCGCTTGCACCTCCGGGATGTATACGGCATACATGCCGCGTAGATCACCAGGCTTGAAGTTAAAGGCCTTGTCGTTTGGATACTTGTCCTTCACAAAGGTGGGGCGGCTGTCCTTGCTGCCGTGGCAGGCCAGGCAGCTGGCTTGCACGTCGATGCGCCGGTAATAGTTCACGCCCGCACCCTGCTCGGCAGTAGCTGGTTCCCACAGCCCGGTGATCTCGGGGTGCTTGGTGAAGAGGTCAATCACGCCCGCTTCCTGGGGGCCGGCTGGCGCATGATCCTGGTTCCGGTACTTGCTGGCCACCTGCCGCACGCCCCAACCGTTCTCCTGACCGATCGCCACGGCCCGTTTGCCCACTGGCACGCACACCTCCCGCATGGTGTCCATGGTGGGTTCCTCCGTGCTGCCCTCCAGGCTGGAAGCCAGGGAGATGCGCATCCGGTCGAGCTGCTCCATCTGATCAACGGCCTTGGCAAGCACGGCCGGATCCACCGGGGCTTCTCCGCTGGCAGCCAGGGCCGCAGAGGGATGGAGGTAGAGCAGCAGCGCGCAGACGAGGCCCAGCAGGGCACTGATCGGGCGTTGCCAACGCACGAACTGGGAGCAACGCCCCAGCTGTTGAGAACGGCAGGTGAGCTGGAAACCAACCATGGAGAGCATCCGCCAGCGGCGTCTCACGGGTGATCTCACCCTGGCAAGCACCGCTGGGTCTGCGCTCAGATCGATACAAACCGCGAAAAGCGAATGCTCCAGCAGCGGAGACAGGCGCCTCCTGGCCTTCGCTCAGCCCTCAAGCAGGCTGCGCAGCATCCAGGCGGTCTTCTCGTGGATCTGCAGCCGCTGGGTGAGCAGGTCGGCGGTGGGCTGGTCGCCCGCCTCATCGGCCACGGCGAACACGCTGCGGATGGTGCGGGCCACCGCTTCATGGCCCTCCACCAGCTCGCGCACCATGGCCAGGGCAGGCGGCACACCCTCGGCTTCTGGGACCGAGGAGAGGCCGCTGTAGATGCGGCCGCCGTAAGGGGCAGGAAAACCGAGGGCGCGGATGCGCTCGGCGATTTCGTCGAGGGCGGTCCAGAGCTCGGTGTACTGCTCCATGAACATCAGGTGGAGCGTATTGAACATCGGCCCGGTCACGTTCCAGTGAAAGCCGTGGGTCTTGGCGTAGAGCACGGTGCTGTCAGCCAGTACGCGCCCCAGCCCCTCGGCGATGGCGGCGCGCTGGGCCTCGGGGATGCCGATATCCATGACAGGAGTAGTGATGGGGCGCATGGTGGGTGCAGCAACAGTAAGGAGCCCAACCGGGTGCAGGGCCGACGGATGAGAGGCAAACCGCTACAACCCTTCAAGCGGCGGTGCCGCTGGCAGCACCGATGGGAGCCGGTGGCCTGAAACGGAAAGCCGCCGGGAGCGGGAGGAGCGATCAAGCCACCCACCACGCCCAGCAGAGGAACGTCTCGTTCATCCATCACGATAGCGTTAAATGCCGGTAGTGGCTTGCGTGTCGCCAAGCGGCTTGACTCGCGCCCCTTGCCCCCGGGCTGCGGCCCGGAGTAGACAGTTGTAAGTGATTGATAACTCACTTGCCCAGGGCTCTTGCTTCTCCTGCTGCTGAGCGCCGTCAGCAGGCCATTGACGCCCTGCTGGAGTTGGCCTGGGTGCGAACGCCATCGGCGATTCGTACGGCTGATGTCGCCGAGCGGGTGGGCGTCAGCCAACCCGCCCTGTTTCGCCATTTCCCCTCCAAGGAGGCCCTCTGGTGTGCAGCGCTGGAGCACATCACCAGCCGCAGTTGGCAACGCATGGAGGTGCTCAGCCAGGACACGGCACTTGCACCACAGGAGAGGGCTGCGGCGCTGCTGCGCAGCCATGCGCTGTTGGTGAGCCAGCAACCGGGTGTGGCCCGTCTGCTGCTGCAGGAGCTCCAGAGCCCTGAGCCCAGCCCTGGACGCGCGGTGGTCGAGCAGTTCCTGGGTCGGGTTTTCAACAGGCTTGCTCAACTGCTGCACGGTGCCCAGCCCGATGACGCCGAGCTGCTGGCCCAGGCCCTGCTGGCCCAGTTGCAGGGCTTGGTGCTGCAGGGGTTGCTGGCGGGGGACCTCACGGCTCTGCCCCAGCGGCTTGATGCGGTGCTGCCGTTGCTGTTGCCGGATCTGAAGCCCCGCGGCGCTGAGGTGACCCCATGAAGCCGATGCTCCCCTCGGCACTGCGCCAGCGCCCCTGGCTGCTGCCCCTGGCAGGTGGCGCTGCGGTGCTGCTGGTGGTGATCAGTCAGCGGATCGGGCCATTGGCGCCGCCGGAGCTGCTGGTGGTGCAGCCCCAAAGGATGGCGTTGCAGCCTGCCCTGGTGGGCATCGGCCGGGTCGAGGCCCGCCGCAGCCACCAGCTCAGCAGCGTGCTGGCGGCCCGCCTGGTGAGCCTGAGCGCTGACACCGGCGATCGCGTGCAGCGAGGCCAGCAGGTGGGGCAACTGGATCCGGTGGATTTGCCAGAGCGGCTGCGCGCCGCGCGTGCAGCGCTGCAGGCGAGCGCCCTGGAGGCCCGCGCGGCGGAGGCCCGCTGGCAGCAGGCCCAGGCCAACCTCGCCTATGTGCACAGCAATGCGGCGCGCTTTGAACGCTTGGCCGGCCAGGGAGCTGTGAGTGAGGACGCCCTGCTGGAGCGCCGCCAGGCTCTCGCCCAGGCGCAGGCAGGTGAGGCCAGCAGCGGCGCCCTGGCGGCAGCGGCACGCCAGGGCCAGCGCCAGGCTGCTGCCAGCCTCGCGGCCCTGGACGCCCAGCAGCAGACCTTGCGGCTGGTGGCGCCCGCAACAGGCATCGTCACCCGCCGGCTGGTGGATCCCGGCAGCACGGTGGTGCCAGGTCAGCCCGTGCTCGAGATCGCCGATCCAGCCCAGTTCTGGATTGATCTGCGCTTCGATCAGCGGCAGGCCACCGGCCTGGCGGTGGGGCAACCGGTGACGGTGGAGTTTCGCCGGCTCCAGGGCCGCCGGTTGGCGGGTGTGATCGAGCGGATTGAGCCCACCGCCGACAGCCTCACCGAGGAACTCAACGCCAAGGTGCGGCTGGAGCCCGCCGTGCTCGTGGCCGCCGGGTTGGCGCCGTCGCTGGGGGAACTGGCCGAGGTGCGGGTGGCCCTGCCGAGCCGCAGCGCTGCGCTGGCGATTCCGGCCCAGAGCCTGCGCCGCCGCGGAGCGGAGCTGGGCGTCTGGCTGGCTGGTGCGAACGGTCTGGCATTTGCGCCGCTGCAGCTCGGCCGCCAGGACGGAGCCGGCTTGGTGGAGGTGCGGGCGGGGCTCCCCCTGGAGGCCAGGGTGTTGCTCCAGCCTCCGGCTGATCCAGCAGCCCTGCGTCGCTACCGCTTGCAGGAGGTCAAACCGTGATCAACCTGGCCTGGCGCGACAGCGTGCATCACTGGGGCAAGTTGCTGATCACCGGCTGTGGTCTCGGCCTGCTGGTGGGGGTCACCGTGTCGATGGCCGGCGTGTACCGCGGCATGGTGGAAGACGCGGAAGCCCTGATCGAGCGCAGTGGCGCCGATCTGTGGGTGGTGGAGCAGCACACCTTGGGCCCGTTCGCCGAGGCTTCACGCATCGACAACGATCTCGACCGCAGCATCCGCCAGCTGCCTGGGGTGCGCCAGGTGGCCCGCACCACCTTTCAGACCCTGTTGATTCCTAGGCCCAGGGGGGAGCAGCGGGTGCTGGTGGCCGGTGTGCCGCTGGGTGTGCTGGGTGAGCTGGCCCAGCCGCCGGCCCTGGCGGCCGGTCGGCCGCTCCAACAGGACCGCGACGAGCTGGTGGCTGACCGCGGGGCGGGGCTGGCGTTGGGAGAGGTGGTGGCGATCCGGCGCAAACGCTTCACCGTGGTGGGCCTCACCACCCGGATGGTGTCGCCCACTGGAGACCCCATGGTGTTTGTGCCATTCCGCGACGGCCAGGACCTGCAGTTTCTCGGTGGCAATGAGGCGATCGCCCGCCAGCGGCGTCGCCTGGGGGCAGCGGTGGAGCGCCAGCGGCTGGCCAACGCGGTACTCGTGCAGCTGGAGCCCGGGGCCAATCCGGAGCTGGTGGGGGCTGAGATCGAGCGCTGGCTGGGCCTCACCGCCTACACCCGCGCTGCCATGAAGCAGGCGATGGTGGGCAAGTTGATCGAGGCCTCCGCCCGCCAGATCGGCCTGTTCCTGGTGATCCTCACCGTGGTCACCACCACGATGATCGGCTTCATCGTGTTCACCCTTACCCAGGCGAAGCTGCGCGAGATCGCCGTTCTCAAGCTGATCGGCATGCCCAGCCGTCAGGTGGCCTGGATGGTTGTGCAGCAGGCCCTGGCTCTGGGGATCTTTGCCTTTGTGGTGGGGGCGTCGCTGGCCCAGCTGATGGCCCCCCGCTTCCCCCGCTATGTGGTGTTGCAGCAACGGGATCTGCTCACCGCGGCGGCGGTGGCCCTGGCCAGCAGCGGCCTGGCCAGCCTGGTGGGGGTGAAAGCAGCCCTGGCGGTGGATCCGGCGGAGGCGATCCAGTGACTGGCGGATCCCTGGTTGCTCCTGGCTCAGCCGGTCCGGCGGGCATTGAGGTGCGTGGCCTGCGCAAGACCTACGGCCGTGGCAGTGCGGCGGTGGAGGCGCTGCGCGATGTGCAGATGCGGGTGGAGCCTGGCGAGGTGGTGGGCCTGGTGGGGCCATCCGGATCGGGAAAGAGCACCCTGCTCAAGTGCCTCGGGGCGGCGCTCAGCCCCACCAGCGGCCACATCGCCCTGGGCGGCACACCCGTGTTCGAGGGCGACCGTTGGCTCACGCCTGATTTGACCCGCCTGCGGCGCGAGCAGATCGGCTTCATCTTCCAGTCGCCCTACCTGCTGCCGTTTCTGAACGTGCGCGACAACGTGGCCCTGATGGCGATGCTGCTGGGCCGTGCCAACCGGGATGCCCGTGCCGATGCCGACCAGCTGCTGGCCGATCTCGATGTGGCCCATCGAGCCGAGGCCATGCCGGCGCTGCTGTCGGGAGGCGAACAGCAGCGGGTGGCGATCGCCCGTGCCCTGATCAACCGGCCGCCGATCCTGCTGGCCGATGAGCCCACGGCGCCGCTCGACAGCACCCGGGCGATGGCGGTGATGGACCTGCTGGAGCGCCTGGCGGCCCAGATCGGCACCAGCGTGATCGTGGTGACCCACGACGACAAGATCCTGCATCGCTTCCGCTGCATCTATGAAGTGCGCGACGGGGTGGTGCCTGAGGTGGGTGGTCGGTCCTGAGGCCTGCCACCACCACTGCTCGGTCCCCATGCCCCAGCACGCATCTGCGGCCGCCAGGTCCTGGTCGTCCTGCGCGGATCACGATCCGTGGGCCTGCGTGGGCAGGCGCCCCTCGCTCAGAGCCACCAGGGCTTGGAGCCGTCGCGGAAGTCAGTCGTGTTCCAGGGGCTGAGCAGAACCTGGTCGTTTTCAACCTGCACGTGCGCCAGCGCAAGGGAGAGGGGCGCAGGGCCGCGCACCACCATGCCCGCCTCGTCGTACTGGCTGCCATGGCAGGGGCAGATGAACTTGCCGGCGGCTTCGTTCCAGGGCACCACGCAACCAAGGTGGGTGCAGATGGCATTAATGCCGTAGCTACCGATCGCCTCATCACCGGTGACGATCAGGTAGGTGGGATCCCCCTTGAGCCCTTGCACGAGGCTGCGCTCGCCGGGCTTGCGGGCACGCAGCCAGCCGCTGGCAGAGATCGGATTGCCGAGTTCGTCCCGGGCCAGCACGCCGGCAGCGCCACCGGTTGCTTGCGGCGGCAGGAAGAAACGCAGGGCGGGATAGAGGGCACCCGCCACCACACCGGTCACAGCCCCGAAGGTGAGCAGGTTGAGCAGCTGGCGGCGGGAGGGATCAGGCACTCCTTCGCCGCTGGGGGAGACGAAGCTATTGGCATCAGTCATGTGGTGGGCCGCATACAATGGTGTTGTGATTACAGCATAGAAAGATTGTTCGTGCGGCCGCGAGCCGGTGCCGCTCGCCTCGCTCGTGCCTCGTCCCTGATCCCCCCTCATCTGATTTCCGCCCATGCCTCGCTTGACCCCTCGGGAGGTGGAAGCCCTCCAGTGCGCCCTGGATCTCGCCTATCAGGGATGGGCGACTGCTGACCAGGTGATTCGCCAGTACGGCACAGTGCGCCCCTTTTCGCGGATCCGCGCCGCAGAGCAGGGGCGGATTCATCAGCTCTGGCGCCTGTTTGTGGCCCATGGCCTGCCGATTCCGCCCAATCCCTGGACAGGTGGCGTCAACTCCCCCGCCTCCCTGGCAGACGCCTGCGGGCAAGCCCTGGAGCAGGAACAGGCGCGCCTGAAGCGCTACGGCCAGCTGCTGGTCTGCACCGATCAGGAGGAGCTGCGCCAGGTGTTCCGTGCGCAGGCGGAAGCCAGTGAACTGCGGCACGGGCCGGCCTATGGGCGCTGCGGCCAGTGCCGCAACACCCAGAGTGGCGGCTGCCCGGATGGCCCCTCGCGCCCACCCTCAGCCCCGCCACGGCGCTGTGTGGCCCGCTCCCATCAGGACTGGCTGTGGACGGAATGAGCGGTGTGCCCTCAGCGGTTTTTCTGCATGGTTGGTGCGGTCATGGGGATGAAGCCGAGCACCTGCAGGCCGCCTTGCCAGGCCCGCTGTTGGCCCCCAGCTGGATGCCGGCACCGGGATCGATTGACCTCGACAGCTGGCCTGCAGCATCAGAGCCGGCGGCGGGGATGGCGATGGGAGCTGCCATGGCCGAGGTGGGACATCAGATTCGCCTGCAGGTACGCCAGTCGATCCTGCAGGCCGGTTTTGCGGGCTCCTTGCTGATCGGTCACTCCATGGGTGGAGCGCTGGCCTGTCTGCTGGCGGCAGACCCGGCCGTGGCCGCCCGCGGTCTGGTCTTGCTCGATTCAAGCGTGCCGATGCCACCCCAGCGCCGCGCCGACACTCTGGTGCGCATGGGGCAGTGGATCAGGCGCGCCCGGATGGAGGGCCCCACCGCAACCCAGGCCGCCTGGGTGGGGGATCAGCCGAACCGCACAGACCACTTCTTTCACGCGAGCGAGCAGGGGCCACTCCGGGAACGGATCGAGCGGCGCATGGCCCATGCCCCGGTGGTGGAGGCTGCCGCCACCCTCGGCGGCTATGTGCAGTGGCCCATCGACGAGGCGGTGATGCAGCTCACCTGTCCTGTGCTCGCCTTTGCGGCCGATCCAGGCCGGTTGCCCGTGGCGGCGCTGCGTCAGGCCAGGCCCGACGTCACGCTCAGGATCGTCCCCGCGTGCGGCCATTTTGTGCATGTGTTTGCCGGCGAGCTGGTGCGCGCTCAGCTGGCGTGCTGGCTGCAAGCGCACGTGCTGAGACCGGTCCCCTAAGGGCCGGGGGAACTCCGCAGCGCGTGTGCTGCGGCAGCCGGTCGACCGGGCCGGCCCACGCGCCAGGGAAGATCGCCCTCCATCTCGATCTGAATCGAGAAGCTGAGGATGGTGCGCACCACCACCAGCAGTCCCAGGGCCAGCACGCTGGAGATCGTGAGATTGAGCGAGACGCTGCGCATCAGGTCGGCAGCGATCAGCACCTCCAAGCCCAACAACAGTGTTTTGCCAAAGGTGCGCCGGGCCACGAGATACGACGCCTTGCCCCCGGCCAGCCGGCCCACATAGAGAGCCCGCCCCATGGTGACCAGGGTGCCGCCGACGATCACCGCGACACCCAGCAGATCGAACAACTCGGCCAGCTGGCCGATGGCGTGGAGCGTGGGCGAAGCAACCATGGACAGCACGGAGATGATGGTCTCTTAGTTCTTGCCGGCTGATTGCGCCAGATCGATGGTTCGGAGCGGGCAGGATCCAGCTCAGGCGCTCAGCAGCTTGTTCACGATGGCAAGACCGGTGATGGCCTGCCAGCCGAACAGCAGCAGCACCAAACCATTGAGGGAGAGATGCAGGGCACGGGCCCAGTCTTCTCCTTTCTGCAGGGCAGGTCCGAGGGCGGCAGTGGCGAGCACCAGCAGGGTGACACCAGCACCAGCAATGAGGTGCGGACCCACGAACAGCTTGCCATTGTTGAGGTAGGTAACAGCCATACCCCCGAAGCTGCCCAGCAGGGTGAGCGCCACGATCCAGCGGCCCAGGGCAGCGTGCCTCTGGCCATAGCGCAGCGGGATCATCGCCTTGCGCTCAGCCGCATCCACCTTGCGAACCTGGCTGGCCTTGTAGCCGAGAAAGCCGGAATAGAGCATCAGGCCCAGCAGCACCCACATCAGCAGTGGATGGACAAAACTCAGGGCTTGGGGCATGGAGATCCTCCGATGAGTCGCCGTTTGGCGTGAAAAGGGAAGGGCCTGGGTTGATCCAGGCCCGGAGAGCTGGTGACGCATCGCGACACCAGGAGTGTTTGCCGTATCAGGTGGGATCCGGCTGGGCGAGGTTCAAAGCCTCACTAACCGACCACAGGCGCACGCAGGGCCACGGGTTCAGCGGGAACGGCCGCCAGATCCAGCGGGAAGTTGTGGGCGTTGCGCTCGTGCATCGCCTCGATGCCCAGGCCGCCGCGGTTGAGCACATCGGCCCAGGTGTTGACCACCCGGCCCTGGGCATCGAGCACGGAGTGGTTGAAGTTGAAGCCGTTCACGTTGAAGGAGAAGCTGATCACCGCCAACGTGGCGAACCAGATGCCCACCACCGGCCAGGCGGCCAGGAAGAAGTGCAGGCTGCGGCTGTTGTTGAAGGAGGCGTACTGAAAGATCAGACGGCCGAAGTAGCCGTGGGCAGCCACGATGTTGTAAGTCTCTTCCTCTTGGCCGAACTTGTAGCCGCGGTTCTGGGATTCGGCCTCGGTGGTTTCGCGCACCAGCGAGCTGGTCACCAGGGAGCCGTGCATGGCTGAGAACAGGCTGCCGCCGAACACGCCGGCCACCCCGAGCATGTGGAAGGGGTGCATGAGCACGTTGTGCTCGGCCTGCAGCACGAGCATGAAGTTGAAGGTGCCGGAGATCCCCAGGGGCATGGGATCCGAGAACGAACCCTGGCCGATGGCGTACACCAGCAGCACGGCGGTGGCGGCACCCACCGGGGCGCTGTAGGCCACGGCGATCCAGGGCCGCATGCCCAGGCGGTAGCTGAGCTCCCACTCACGGCCGAGATAGGCGTAGATGCCGATCAGGAAGTGGAAGATGATCAGCTGGTAGGGGCCGCCGTTGTAGAGCCACTCATCGAGGCTGGAGGCTTCCCAGATGGGATAGAAGTGCAGGCCGATGGCGTTGGAGCTGGGCACCACTGCGGCCGTGATGATGTTGTTGCCGTAGAGCAGGCTGCCGGTGATCGGCTCGCGGATGCCGTCGATGTCGACGGGCGGCGCCGCGATGAAGGCGATCACAAAGCAGGTGGCGGCGGCCAGCAGGGTGGGGATCATCAGCACACCGAACCAACCGATGTAAAGGCGGTTGTTGGTGGAGGTGATCCAGTCCTTGAAGGACTCCCAGGAGCCGCCCCGGGAGGGAGCAAGGGAGGTCGAGGTCATGGCAAAGAAAAGTGAAGAGCGGGCAGCAGGCTGTGCCCTCTACCCGCATACAACGGTAGCGTGTAGATACTGATGCGTGGAACGAGGGCCATGGGTATGTCTGCTCAATTTCTGCGGCGCTGCTGGCGGCTGATGGCGCTGGCAATGGCGCTTCAGGTCGTCCTGCTGCTGGCACCAGCCAGCGCCTGGGGCCTGGAGGCTCAGCGTTGGCTGCTGCAGGACCAGGCCGGCCACACCTGGTCGCTCACCCTGCTGGAGCAGGCCGATCCGGCCTATCCAGCCGGCCTGCGGCTGCGCCTCACCGATCAATCCGGGACCCAGCAGCTGGATCACCGCCAACGCCTACGTCTGCGCGATGCACTCGGAGGAGCCTGGGAACTGGACAACCGCAGCCAGGAGCTCGTACCAGCTGGTGAAACCTTGCTGCCGGCCGCTTCCGCCCAGTTCGACCTGTCGGGCTTGGAGCCCCGGCCCCGCGCCGAGTTGCCCCTGGCTCTGGATGTGCCCCTTGCCGGTGGCGACTCCGCCCGACTAGTGGCCGGCGCGGCTGCGGTGGCTGCACTCCATGGCGCCTGAAGGATGGAACGGGCGCCCTCGTTAGGGTCCCGCTGGATGGGTGAACGCCGCATGGCCGATTCAGCCCCCTGGGACCAGCGCTACCGCGAGGGCGGCGATGGCTGGGAACTGGGCCGGCCGGCGCCGCCGCTGGAGAAGTTCCTGCGGACGGATCCCCGTCGTCCAGGGCCGCCCGGGCGGGTGCTGGTGCCTGGATGCGGCAGGGGCCATGAGGCACACCTGCTGGCCGATCTGGGCTTTGAGGTCATCGGCCTGGACTTCAGCGCAGAGGCCATCGCCCGGGCCCGCCAGCTGCACGGCTCGGGTCGCCCTGACCTGCGCTGGCTGCAGGCCGACCTCTTCGATGCCGCTGCCCTGGACGCGGCGGGGGCGCGGACGGGCAGCCTCCAGGGGGTGGTGGAGCACACCTGTTTCTGCGCCCTTGCCCCCACCCAACGCGATGCCTATCTCGACACCGTGGTGCGGCTGCTGGCTCCCGGCGGCTGGCTCCTGGGCCTGTTCTGGTGTCATGAGCGTCCCGGCGGTCCACCCTGGGGCAGTGAGCCCGCCGAGCTGGCCCAGCAACTCAAGGCCTCAGGGCTGCAGCAACAGGTCTGGGAGCCGGCCCAGGGATCCCTGCCGGACCGCGACAACGAATGGCTGGGCCTCTGGCAACGCCCGTGAAGGCGGCATCCCTCAGCGCGTCACTGGTGCGCCATTGATCCCCAGACCCATCGGCACTGGAGCCGAGAGGGAACAACCAGGCACTGGGGCGGCCTCCACCCTGCCCTCCACTGGCACAGGCCGCCTCAGGCATAATGCGTGCATCACCATAGTAGGTTGAGGTCATGGCGGATCCCTCCCAGGCTCTCCACGCTTCAACGGCGACCGCTGGCCATGAAACCTCCATGCCCAGCCCCGAGCTCCTGGAGGAGTTCAGCCATTTCTTCCGCCTGCTCAGCGAACCGGCTCGTCTGCAGTTGCTCTGCACGCTCAAGCAGGGGCCCTGCGATGTAGCGGGTCTGATAGCGGCCACCGGGTTCAGTCAGTCGCACATCAGCCGGCAACTGGGACAGCTCCAGCGAGCCGGGCTGGTGAGTTGCGAGCGTGATGGCGTGCGCTTGATCTATCAAGCGGACGACCAGCTTGTACAGGATCTCTGCGCCTTGGTGCAGAGCCGTCTGCGGCAGCGCCTGGTTGCCCAGCTCCAGCATCTGAGCACCATCTGACCGATTGGAAGCCGAGACTGGCTGCTCCGCTTCAGCGGCGATCGCGGCTTGCGCTGGCTCCAGCGCACTCCCGCACGGCAGCTTCCGAGGGCCTCGCCGGGTTTGGCCCCAGGCATGGCCGGGATCAAGCCCGAGCGCAGCACCCGCCTGGCCCCGATGACACCGCACCCTGTAGCGATTGAGACACCCGGCGGCCGCGATCCGCAGCCCCTCACGGGCATCATCGAACTGTGATGGTGTTAAACCTCACCCACGGCAGGCAGGCATGAAAAAGCTCACCAAGGCGATCAACGCCCACCTCGCGTCGGAATTCCAGGCCAGTCACACCGACCTGGCCATGTCGATCTGGCTGCGGGAGAAGGACCTGGCCGGCTTCTCCCAGTACATGCTCGAAAAGAGCGATGAGGAGCGGGGCCATGCCGCCCGGATGATCGCCTATCTGGTGGATTGCGACGAGACGGTGGAGCTGCCCACGGTGGAGGCACCGGAGCGCAGCTGGGCCTCGCTGCAGGAGCTGTTTGACCAGGTGTATGCGATGAAAAAGGGCGTGACCGCCTCGATCAACCGCCTCTATGGCCTGGCGGAGAGCAAGAGCGATCGCACCGCCACCGCCATGCTCGATTGGTTCGTGGCCGAGCAGCTCCAGGAGGAAGCGGAGGCCCGCTTCGTGCTCAAGCGGTTGCGGCTGGCCGGCGACAACAGCGCTGCCCTGCTCCTGCTGGATCAGCAGTTCCTGGAGGGCACCGCCCTCACCCACGTGAAGGGCACGGGCTCGCTCACGGTCGCCTGAGCCCGGCGTCGCTCCCGTTCCGCTTCTGCCCTCCCCTGCCCGTACAGCCATGACCACTAGCCGTTCCCGTGGTCGCCAGGGCCGCCATGGGCAGCCTCCCTGGCGCTCTGGCCCTGGTTGCCATGGCGGCGCCGGCGGTGAGCAGCACCGCTGCAGCGCTGTGACCGTGGCATTGCTGGGCATGCCCAACACCGGTAAATCGACGCTCTACAACCGGCTCACTGGTGGCAACGCGCAGATCGCCAACTGGCCCGGCCTCACGGTGGAGTTGCTGCGCGGTGCCATGCCGCCTGACCGCAACGGCCACGATTATCAGCTGGTGGATCTCCCCGGCATTCACGACCTGAGCGGCAGCAGTGAAGACGAGGCGGTGGTGCAGCGCTTCCTGCGCCACACGCCGCCCGATCTGCTGCTGGTGGTGCTCAATGCCAGCCAGATCGCCAGTCAGCTGCGCTTGCTGCTGCAGCTGCAGGCCCTGGCCCTGCCCACGGTGGTGGCGCTCAACATGAGCGATGAATCACGGCGGTTCGGGATCAGCATCGATGCCAGTGGCCTGGGTGAAGCGCTCGGGCTGCCGGTGCTGGCCGTGAGTGCCCGCCGCAACCAGGGCATCCACGAGCTGATCGATCAGGTGCATCAGCTGGGCGAGGGGCTCTTTCTCCAGGGCCCTGGCCGCGTCTCCCAGGAAGCAGACCCCGATCAGGCCCTGGCTGAGATTCCCCAGGAGCGGGTTGATGCCCTGCTGGCCCAGTTCGTGCAACTGCCGCCCCGGCTGCGCAACCGCCGCACCCGCCAGGTGGATCGGCTGCTGCTGCACCCCCTGGTGGGCCTGGTGTTGTTTCTCGGCACCGTGCTGGCCCTGTTCCAGCTGCTTTATGCGGTGGGCGCTCCGGCCCAGGATCTGGTGGGCAGCGCCATCGACTGGATCCAGAGCGCCCTCCTGGAACCGGCCCTGGTCGTACTCAACACCCCGCCGTTGCTGCGCGACTTCCTGCTCGACGGTGTGTGGCTCGGGGTGGGCACGGTGGCCACCTTCCTGCCGATCATCTTTCTCTTCTACCTGGTGCTCGCCGTGGTGGAAGACTCCGGCTATCTGCCGCGGGCGGCCTTCCTGATGGACGGCTTCATGCGCTGGCTCGGGCTCGATGGCCGCGCCTTTGTGCTGCAGGTGATCGGCTTTGGCTGCAATGTGCCGTCGATCCTGGGCACACGGGTGATTCGCGATCGGGGCATGCGTCTGCTCTCGATGCTCGTGATCCCGTTTGCTCTCTGTCAGGCCCGGCTCACGGTGTTCCTGTTCATGGCCGACGTGTTCTTTCCCCGGCCCTGGTGGGCTCCGGGGCTAGTGGTGTTCGGCTTCTACGTGCTCAGTTTTGTGGCTGTGGTGATCACCGGGCTGCTGTTCAAGCGGGCCTATCCCAGCCAGGAGGCTTTCGTGCTGGAGCTGCCGCCCTATCGCACCCCCAGCCTGAGCACGATCCTGCGCCGCGGCTGGACGCAGATGGTGAACTTCCTGGCGACCACCCGCACCTTCATCGTGCTGGGTGCCGCGGCGATCTGGCTGCTCACCCACCTGCCGCCTGGAGCTGTGCAGGGCAGCGGTGGCACCATCGCCGATGGGATCGGCGGGCTGTTCCAGCCGCTGCTAGCGCCGATCGGCATGAATCAAGCGCTCACCGTGTCGCTGTTCTTCGGATTCATCGCCAAGGAGATCCTGCTGGGGGCGATGGCCGTGATCTACAAGACCAGCGAGGCGGGCCTCGGCGGGGTGATCGGCGGTCTGATCACGCCGCTGCAGGCGCTCAGCTTCATGACCTTTGTGCTGCTTTACACCCCCTGCCTAGGCACGGTGGCAGCCCAGCTGCAGGAAGCGAAGAGCCGCCGGTTCGCCCTGTTGTCGCTGGGGTGGTCGCTGGTGCTGGCCTGGCTGCTGGCCCTGGTGGTGTTCCAGGGCGGGCGCCTGCTGGGCTTCAGCTGATGGGGTGCAACTGCGTTGAGGGGGTCAGGGCTGGCAGGGCCGCACGGTCATCTCGCGGGCGTGCTCGTGGCGGAGCATGAACTCCAGAAAGCCGCAGGCCAGGTGCAGGATCCCGCCGGGTTTGCCGCGGCGCACCACCTCGATTTCCGCCCCAGGCCGCACGCCCATGGCCCGCAGGCGCTGCACCAGCACCGGATTGGTGGGCAGAGTCTCCAGCTGCACCAGAGCCCCCTGGGCAACATTGCTCAACGGCATCGTGATGAAAATATCCTGTGTTCAGGTTACGGCCAATCCGCCTGCGACACAGCTCCATTGGGCATGCCCCAAGGTGTGGGAAGCCGTCATGCGCTTGTGGGCCGATCACGCTCGATCACACGTTCTGGCGTGGTGGTGGGGCCTAACACTCTTAGAGCTGCTCCAGCCACCGAATCAGCTCATGACGCTGCCGAGGGTTGAGTGCCAGATAGCGCTTGCGACTCTGATCGGCTTCGCCGGCAGGCCAGCGGATCGCTTCATCCAGGGTTCGCGCCCGGTCGTCATGCAGAAATGTGGCCCAGGGATTCACCCGGCGAGTTAGGGCCAGTCCCCAGAGCGGTGTGGTCCGCCACTCACAACCGGCCGCTCCCTTCTCAGAGACACCGTCGTTGAGGCCACCAAATCGGGTGTGTAGGCCTGGGAATGGTGGTACCAGTGGCAAGTGACCGACCAGATTTCGGTGACACCGGCACTCTTCGATCTCAACAATCCTGGTGGGAATGAAGGTGGCCAGGATCAGTCCGGCGTCCAGGTCAAGACCAGCTGCCGCTTCTGATCACGAGCTATCCGAGCTTCTGGTCAGTGACCCAGCCAAGAGTTGCTGTTCATGCATGGCCACAACAAAGCCCGGAGCGTTGGCCCCGGGCATTTGTCTGCTCAGCCGTGGTTGTGTCCCAGGGGCTCGGGCCCAAGGGGGTCGGGCGCAGCTGCGCATGGTTTGTGCTTGGCAACAGCCGTGATCGTTTTCAGATCAGATGATTTTCAGTTGTGGTCGGAGCTGCCGGCGCGCTGGCACCTGGGGCCAGGTGTCGATTGGGACGTTCCGTTGGGTCCGGGGCACCTAGGGCGATGCAGTGGACGGCGACTGTGGCTACACGCCAGGAACGTCAGAGATCCGTCGAGAGTG
>JBIIXY010000189.1:0-2804 GCA_044347105.1 Prochlorococcaceae cyanobacterium | reverse complement strand
TGATTGATCTCGGCGTGGGCCCTGAAGTGATCGTGGCCGTCTGCCTGGAACGGTCCGTTGAACTGATCGTGGCTCTTCTCGCCATTCTGAAAGCCGGGGGTGCTTATCTTCCGCTAACGCTAAACACACCGGTTTCTAGAACTAGGAAGATCTTAGAAGACTCCAGGGCAGCTTTTGTGGTTGCCTCCCATCAGGCTGGTGAATCGCTTTCTGGTGCTCTGCCGCAACAAACGCAATTCTTTTCTCTCACACAGTTCGGGGACTCCCCACGCCTTGGTAACCCCTGCAGTGATGCTATTGGCCTCTCTTGCTTGGCTTATGTCCTCTACACATCAGGAACAACCGGGAGTCCGAAGGGGGTTGCCGTGACACATCGATCAATTGCCAGGAGATGTGCGTTTTACCCGGGCCATTGGGGTCTCGGTAGCCAATCAAGAGTATTGGCCCAGAGCCAGATTAATTTTGATATGGCAACAAGGGAGTGGCTTTTGCCCTTGACATGCGGGGCTTCTGTTGTGCTTGCCAATGAGGAGCAAGTTGCAAATCCGAGTCAGCTTGCGGATCTGATTGTTCAGAGAGATTGCACCCATATTGCCGCTACTCCTACAAAGCTCGAGCTTCTGGTTCCGCTGGTTGGTCTAGAAGGGCGAACGGTGACAGCAGGAGGGGAACGATTTACGCAAGGCTTGTTGGTCAAGTTGATCCGTCGATATCCACGGAGAATCGTCCATTCCTTTGGCCCAAGTGAGGTGAGTATTGCATGCACATTCCATGATGCTTCTTCTGAGGACTTGCGAGCCCTATCTGTTTCATTGGGGCCGCCTTTGCCCGATACGAAACTCGTTGTTTTGGATTCTTCTTGCCAACCCTGCCCGATCGGCATCCCCGGCGAGCTCCACATCGGCGGAGATGGCTTGGCACGCGGTTATCTCAACAATCCGGAACTCACTGCTGAGAAGTTCATCCCCGATGCCTTTTCTGATGATTCCTCGGCCCGCCTTTACAAGTCTGGCGATCTAGCCAGCTGGAATCCAGATGGCACCCTCGCGTTCCATGGCCGCATTGATCTGCAGATCAAACTGCGCGGCTTCCGCATTGAACCCAGTGAAATCGAGGCCAATCTCCTCGCTCATCCAGCCGTCGCACAGGCGGTCGTCCTCCTACGCCACGACGATCCCAACAACCCCCGTCTGATCGCCTATTGGGTGGCTGATGCTTCCCAGCCAACGACGGCAGCAGCCAGCTCCGAGCAGCTCCGCTCCTTCCTGGCAGATCGCCTGCCTGACTACATGGTGCCGGCTGCCTTCGTGGAGCTGGAGGCACTGCCCCTCACCATCAACGGCAAGCTCGATCGCAAGGCCCTGCCAGCCCCCTCCTTTGCCGGCGATCCCGATCAATGCGTTGAGCCCTCCACTGACCTTGAGCGGCAGCTCCATGCCATCTGGGCCGAGGTGCTCGGCCACAGCGACTTCGGAATCACTGACAACTTCTTTGCCGTTGGGGGCCATTCCCTGGCCGCAGCACGCCTGGTTTCACGCATTGAGCAAGCCATCGGCAGTGCTCCCTCCCTGGCGGCCCTGTTTCAGAACCCCACCATTGGCGGTCTGGTTCCCTTGCTGGCTGGCAAGTTGCGGCAGCTTCAGTCTGCCAGGGGCCTCAGCGGCCTTTCCCCTGCCGCCCCCCTGTCTGGTGATTGGCCAGCAGGGTGCGTGGCCTACCAGGCGTCGTTTGCTCAGGCACGGCTGTGGTTCTTGCATCAGCTGGAGCCTGAGCTGACGGCGTATCACCTACCGGCGGTGTGGAGATTGCGTGGGGATCTGGATGTTCCAGCTCTGCAGAGGGCTCTGGAAGGCCTGATCGAGCGTCATTCAAGCCTGCGGACGTCCTACCGGTTGGAGGGCAGTGAGGTGATTCAGATCGTTCACCCTGAGGCTCCTTTTGCCCTGACAGCGGAAGCGTTGGGCGAGCGGGAACCGGAGGAAGCGATCCAGGAGTTGCTGGAAGAGGAGGGCCGCACGCCGTTTGATCTGACGGCGGGTCTGCTGCTGCGGGCCAGGTTGCTGAGGGTTGAGGATCAACACCAACTGTTGCTGATCAACCACCACCACATCGCCTCCGATGGCTGGTCGCGATCGGTGCTGGCTCGGGATCTGGTGGAGCTCTACAACGCTGGGCGCATCGGCCGTGATCCCAGGCTTTCACCGCTTCCGGTTTACTACCAAGACTACGCGACCTGGCAGCGGCAGCACCTGAGCGCAGAGCGGCTGCAGGAGCTCAACGACTACTGGATCGGGCAGCTGCGGGATCTGAATCCTCTGGAGCTGCCGAGCGACCATCTCAGGCCGGCCATGCCCTCCTACCGGGGCCAAAGCGTCCGCTTCCAGATCGAGCCGGCGCTGCTGGAGCCGTTTGAGGATCTCTGCCGCCGGGAGGGCGCCACGTTGCAGATGGGCCTGCTTGCCCTGCTTGCCCTGCTGCTGCAGCGCTACAGCCGCCAGGACGACTTCGCCATCGGCGTCCCCATCTGGGGACGCAACCATCCCGATCTTGAGCCTCTGATCGGCTTCTTCGTTAACACGCTCCCCATCCGCACCTGCTTCTCAGCTGATCTCTCCTTCCGCCAGCTCCTGCAGCAGGTCAAAACCACCTCCATCAACGCCTACGACCACCAGGACCTCCCTTTTGAGCAGATGGTCGAGGCGCTCAACCTGGAGCGCGACACCAGCCGCAATCCTCTCGTTCAGGTGATGCTCCAGCTCATCGAGCTGCAGCCGCCGTCCCTCAGCAACTTGGATGGGCTGGCC
>JBIIXY010000021.1:0-28833 GCA_044347105.1 Prochlorococcaceae cyanobacterium | reverse complement strand
TCAGGGCTCTTGGCAGCTCGTCGCCTCCCGGCGACTCAGAAAACTTACAGCACCGTCGGCTCTCGCCTTGGCTTCATCCCGTAAGCCGCGCTCAGCTCTCGCTGCGCGCAGTCCAAAACCATAACACGCAGGAACACCGATCTCCAAGCCAAACATCCCTGGCAACGGGGATGCCGCATGGTCAGAGCGTTTCTAGGGTCTGATCAGAAGCGCCGCAGCGCGCGGCACACGACCCCGGATGGCACGCCAATTCAGCCAGGAGCAGCTGCGGGTTCGCCCCAGTTCCCGCGAAGCGGCGATCGTGGAGAGCGCCCGCGAGCATTTCGAGCGCACCCTCGTGCGGGTGCGTGGCGAGCTGGTGGGCTCAGTGGCAGCGTTGGAGCACCCCAACAAGAGTGCGGCCGCCAACTACGGCGAAGTGTTTCTGCGCGACAACGTGCCGGTGATGCTCTACCTGCTGGTGCAGGGGCGCTACGAAATCGTGCGCAACTTCCTCAGCACCTGCCTCGACCTGCAGAGCAAGACCTACCAGACCCGGGGGGTCTTCCCCACCAGCTTCGTGGAAGAGAACGGCCGGCTCCTGGCCGACTACGGCCAACGCTCGATCGGGCGGATCACCTCGGTGGATGCCAGCCTCTGGTGGCCGGTGCTCTGCTGGATGTATGTGCGCCGCAGCCAGGACTTAGCCTTCGGCACGAGTCAGCCCGTGCAGCGGGGCATCCAGCTGCTGCTGGACCTGGTGCTCCATCCCACCTTTGAAGGCACACCGGTGCTGTTTGTGCCGGACTGCGCTTTCATGATTGACCGACCGATGGACGTGTGGGGAGCTCCCCTGGAAGTGGAGGTGCTGCTCTACGGCTGTCTGCGCAGCTGCTGTCAGTTGATGGAGCTCGCCCAGAAGACGGCCGGCAGTCGGCTGCTGGAACAGCGCTTGGTGCTCAGTCGCCAATGGTTGCGCGACCTGCGGCGGTTCCTGTTGAAGCACTACTGGGTCACCAGCAAGACCATGCAGGTGCTGCGGCGGCGCCCCACGGAACAGTACGGCGATCAGCAGCATGAAAACGAGTTCAACGTGCAGCCCCAGGTGATTCCGCCCTGGCTGCAGGACTGGCTGGAAAACAGGGGCGGCTATCTGATCGGCAACATGCGCACCGGCAGGCCCGATTTCCGTTTTTACAGCCTGGGGAATTCTCTGGCTTGCCTGTTTGAGATCCTCGCCCCACCCCAGGAACGCGCCCTGTTTCGGCTGGTGATGCATAACCGCCAGCACCTGATGGCCCAGATGCCGATGCGCATCTGCCATCCACCCATGGAGTTGGAGGAATGGGCGGATAAGACAGGCTCAGATCCCAAGAACTGGCCATGGAGCTACCACAACGGAGGCCATTGGCCCAGCCTGCTCTGGTATCTCACCAGTGCGGTGCTGATCCATGAACAGCGCTATCCCAGAGCCGACGTGCTGCTGATGGGCCAGATGCGGGCGATGCTGGAGGAGTGCTACTGGAGCCAGCTCAACCAGTTACCGCGCCAGCAGTGGGCTGAATACTTTGACGGGCCCACCGGCACCTGGGTTGGCCAGCAGGCCCGCACCTATCAGACCTGGACGATCGTTGGCTTTCTGCTCCTGCACCACTTTCTCCGGGTTGAGCCAAACGATGTGAAGCTGCTCGATCTTGGCTCTTGATCGCTGGAATCGGCACAAAAAAAACCGCGAGCAAGGTCGCGGTTCTCATGAGCTTGAAGAGATTAAAACACCTGAGATCGCAAAACCTGAACTGATCAGAACAGGCCGAGGGTTAGAGATTTGTCGATCGGCAGAGCAGCGCCGATGCCCAGGTAGATGGTGAAGAAGGTACCGAAGAGGAACACGGCCATCGCCACAGGACGACGGAAGGGATTCTGGAACTTGTTGAAGCTCTCGATGAAGGGCACCAGCATCAGCCCAAGAGGAATCATGGTCTGCAGGGCGATACCCAGAAGCTTGTTGGGCACAACCCGCAGAATCTGGAATACGGGATAGAGGTACCACTCCGGCAGAATCTCCAGAGGGGTGGCGAACGGATCAGCCTTATCGCCCAGCATGGCTGGGTCGAGAACCGCAAGACCCACAATGCAGCCGATGGTGCCCAGGATGACGACCGGGAACATGTAGAGCAGGTCGTTCGGCCAGGCCGGCTCTCCGTAATAGTTGTGTCCCATGCCCTTGGCCAGCTTGGCTCTCAGGGCGGGGTCGGTGAGATCAGGCTTCTTGAGAATGTGCATGACAGGAGACCCAGTGGAGAGAAACCTAGAGCGGAATGGAGTGGAGCGGGGAGCGTGGGGCCGGATTGAAGCACTTGCTCAGCCGGCCTGCCGCTGAAAAAAACAGCTCAGAGGGGACCGGAGATGCCCTGCTTGCGGATCATCAGGAAGTGCATGAGCATGAACACCGCCAGCAACCAAGGCATGACAAAGGTGTGAAGGCTGTAAAAGCGTGTGAGGGTGGCCTGACCCACGCTCTCGCCACCGCGGAGTAACTCAACCATGAAGTTGCCCACCACGGGCACAGCAGCAGGAACGCCGCTCACAATCTTCACGGCCCAGTAGCCCACCTGATCCCAGGGGAGGGAGTAGCCGGTCACACCGAAGCTCACGGTGATCACGGCCATGGTCACGCCAGTCACCCAGGTGAGCTCCCGAGGACGCTTGAAACCGCCGGTGAGATACACGCGGAACACGTGCAGGATCAGCATCAGCACCATCATCGAAGCGCTCCAGCGGTGAACGGAGCGGATCAGCCAGCCGAAGCTGACGTCGGTCATCAGGTACTGCACAGAGGCATAAGCCTCGGCAACGGTGGGCTTGTAATAGAACGTCATCGCGAAGCCCGTCGCGAACTGGATCAGGAAGCACACCAGGGTGATGCCGCCCAGACAGTAAAAAATGTTGACGTGGGGCGGGACGTACTTCGCCGAGATGTCGTCGGCGATGGCCTGGATCTCCAGGCGCTCCTCGAACCAGTTGTAAACGGGGTTGGAGGCGCCCCCGGTGTTTCCAGCAGGAGTGTTCGCCATGCAGCTGGGTGAATTGGTTGCGAGAGTCTACCCACCACCTAGAAGCTCCCGTGAGCGCACCGCGGCCCCAGCCCCCCCTCCCAGCCCAGCTGTTGCAACGCGCTGGAGCCCTTGTGCTGGCCCTCGGGCTGGGCCTGGCCGTGCTGGCATCCCCCTTCACCCTCAGCGCCGGCCCCGCTTCCTCCGCCCTTGCCCTCAGCGATGCCCAGCAGCTGGTGGTGGAAGCCTGGCGCCTGGTGAACCAGAGCTATCTGGATCCCGCCCGCTTCGACCAGGTGCACTGGCGGCGGCTGCGCCAGAAGGCCCTGGAGCGGCCGATCCGCAGCTCCGGCGATGCCTACGACGCCATCGAGGCCATGCTCAGCCCCCTGGGGGATCCCTACACGCGCCTGCTGCGCCCGGAGGAATACGGGGCCCTGCGCTCCAGTACCCAGGGCACGGTGAGCGGTGTGGGCCTGCAACTCGGCCTGCGGGGCAACGACCAGCAGGTGGTGGTGATCGCCCCGCTGGATGGCTCACCCGCCGCCGAGGCAAAGATCAGGAGCGGCTCACCCGTGCTGCAGGTGAACGGGCAATCCACCAGCCAGCTGGGCCTCGACCAGACCGCGGCGGCCCTCAGAGGCCCCAGCGGCAGCACAGTGCTGGTGGTGATCCAGGAGGCCAACGGCAACATGCGCGAACTGGAGCTGGAACGCCGGCAGGTGGATCTCAGGCCCGTGCGCAGCAAGCGACTGCGGGTGGATGGCCACACCCTCGGCTATCTGCGCATCACCCAGTTCGCCGAGCCTGTGCCCCAGCAGGTGAAGGAAGCCCTGCAGGACCTGCAGGGACAAGGGATCGAGGGCCTCCTGCTCGACCTGCGCAACAACTCAGGGGGACTGGTGAGCGCCGGGCTGCGCGTGGCTGATGCCCTGCTCGACGCCAGCCCGATCGTGGAAACCGAAGCCCGCGATGGGCTCAGCTCGCCGCAGCAGGCCGGCCCGGGCCAGCTCTTCGCGGGCCCGATGCTCACCCTGGTGAACGGCGGTACGGCCAGCGCCAGCGAGATCCTGGCAGGAGCACTGCAGGACAACGGCCGCAGTGAACTGGCCGGCAGCCGCACCTATGGCAAGGGGTTGATTCAGACCCTGCTCTCCCTGGGCGACAGCAGCGGCCTGGCCGTGACCGTGGCCCGCTACCTCACCCCCAGCGGCAGGGACATTCAGAACCTGGGCATCGAGCCCGACCACAGCCTCAGCGAGCCTGAACCCCTCAACCCGGGCGGCGACGGCGATGACTGGCTGGATCAGGCCGCCAGGCTGCTGGCCGCAGGGCTGCCGCGGCCGGATCCAGCCGCGGAGACCTGAGACCTTGCGAGAACGTACCTATCACGACCCCCTGCATGGGGCGATCCGGCTGGGAACGGCCGAGCCCGCTGAAGCCCTGGCCATTGCGCTGATCGACAGCGAGCCCTTCCAGCGGCTGCGGCGGATCCGCCAGCTGGGGCCTGCCTTTCTCACCTTTCACGGGGCCGAATCGAGCCGTTTCACCCACTCCCTGGGGGTGCTTGAGCTGGCCCGTCAGGCCCTGCGCCAACTGGAGCGGCACCACCCTGAACTGGCCGCCCAGCGGGCGGTGCTGTATGCCGCCGCCCTGCTGCATGACCTCGGCCATGCCCCCCTCAGCCACACCGGTGAGGAGATGTTCGGCCTGAAACATGAGCGGTGGTCGGCGCGGCTGATCCAGGAGCACCCGGCCCTGCGCGAGCCACTCGAGGCCTTTGCGCCAGGCAGTGCTGATGCTGTGGCCGGCCTGCTGCTGGGCCAGGCCAGCGCGCTTCCGGCCATCCAGGCCCTGGTGAGCAGCCAGCTCGACTGCGACCGGCTCGACTATCTCCTGCGCGACAGCTACAGCACGGGCACCACCTACGGGCGCCTGGATCTGGAGCGGATCCTGGCGGCCCTCACCCTGGCACCGGATGGGGGACTGGCCATCCACCCCAAGGGGCTGATGGCCGTGGAGCACTACCTGGTGGTGCGCAACCTGATGTATCGCACCGTGTACAACCACCGGCTGAACGTGGTGTGCAACTGGCTGCTGCGCCAGGCCATCGCCCAGGCGCGGGCCCTCGGGCCCGGCCAGGTGTGGGCCGATGAGGTGATGGCGCGCTGGCTCTGGGAACCCGCGGATCTGGACCTGCCCGCCTACCTGGCCAACGACGACATCCGCACGGGCTACCACCTGCAGCGCTGGCGGGAAAGCGGCCCATCCGAGCTCGCCGATCCCTGCGGGCGCCTCCTGGAGCGACGACTGCTCAAAGCCACGGCCGTGGGCCATCTCTCCTCGGGCAGACGCCTGGAGCTGCTGGCTGAAGCACGGGGGCTGGCCGAAGCCCAGGGGTTCTGCGCCGAGGTGAGCTGCGGCCTGGAGCAGCGGCAGAGCAGGGGCTACCACGCCTACAAGGGCGGCCTGCGCCTCTGGGATGGTGAACGGCT
Organism: Prochlorococcaceae cyanobacterium; assembly: GCA_044347105.1. Lineage (GTDB taxonomy): Bacteria > Cyanobacteriota > Cyanobacteriia > PCC-6307 > Cyanobiaceae > NIES-981. The sequence continues at coordinate 23,306 of JBIIXY010000021.1, read as the reverse complement.
GGAGGCCCTGGAGCAGCGCTCGGCGCTCGTGCAGAGCCTGGCCACGCCGGTGGAATGGGCCTGGTTGATCCACCCGGCCGAAGTGGCCCCTAAGTTGCGCCAGTTGATCAGCGACTGATGCCGTCGGCAGCCATGGATGCAGTGCTGTGCAGGGCCAGCTGGGACGGGGCTCCAAGCTGGCTGGTGCTGCCTGAGCCGCCGGGTGACACACCGGCCTGCCAACTGGTGGAGCGCAGCCTGAGCCAGATGAAGCTGCTGGCGCAGGGGAGCTTGCCCGAGGCGCTCGCTCTGGCCAGTGGCAGCTGGCGACTCGACGTGCGCGAACTGCGCGCTGTGGCCGAGCGGATGGCCTCCATGGGCGTGAATCTGGCCGGGCTCAGCGCCTCCGAACCGCTCACGCGGGTGGCGGCCGCTGCCCTGGGACTGCCCACCAGCGCGCCGCTGCCTCCCCCTTCGGGCCACGGCAGCGGCGCGGCGTCAGACCCTCCGGCCCCAGCCAGCGGTGAGCTCACCGTGCACCAGGGCACCCTGCGGGCCGGCGATCACCTGGAGGTGGCGGGATCGCTGCTGGTGCTGGGGGATGTGAATCCGGGTGCCCGCGTGAGTGCGGGCGGCGATGTGCGGGTGTGGGGACGGCTGCGGGGGGCGGCCCATGCCGGCAACCGGGGGGATCGGTCGGCCAGGATCGTTGCCCTGCAACTGCGGCCCCTGCAACTGCGGATTGCCGATGCCGTGGCCAGGGGGCCGGAGGATCTACCCCCTGCCGGCCTGGCGGAGCAGGCCAGCCTGGAGAACGGGATGATCCGGCTCACGCCGGCGGATCCGCTCTGGCCGCTCAACGGTTGATCAGACCGAAGGCCCCCAGCCCCCCCGCCACCGCCATGAACCAGAGGGGAGAGATCCGGGTGCGCAGCATCAGCACGCACACCAGACAGGACACCAACACCCCGGCAGCATCCGTATCGGCGCTGCGCAGGATCTTCAGGCCCACAGCGAACAGAATGCCCAGGGTGATCGGACCCATGGCCCGTTCAAACGCCACCCGCAGGGGCGACTGGGCCAGCCGTTTCCAGCTCATGCAGGACAGCACCATCACCAGGGTGGAGGGCAGGAGGATGGCCAGTTCCGCCGCGAAGGCACTCAACAGAGCCCAGCCCGGGCCTTCGCGCCAGGCTGCGCCCAGACCGAGCAGACCCACAATCATCGAACTGGGCCCGGGTGCGGCCTCGGCGAGGGCGTAGAGGTCGGCGAACTGGCGGGGGCTGAGCCAGCAGTACTGGTCAACAGCCAGATGGTGGTACTCAGCCAGGAGGGTGTTGCCACCTCCCAGGGAAAACAGGGAGAGGGAGAGGAACTGCCCCATCACCTGCAGCAGCCGTCCGACATCGGAGATGGAAGCCGGTGAGCAGGCCGCAGCAAACGGGAGCGCCGGCATCAGGGGGAACTCCTGCCCTGGCGGGGCCAGTACCAGGCCATCGCCAGGGGCCCACTGATCAGCACCACGGGCACCAGCCTGGCGTGAAACACGCTGAGTGCCAGCAGCACGGCCCCGGCCAGGGCGAGGGCCAGGGGATCCTTCCGGTACTGATCGAGGATCTTGAACCCCATCGAGAGCGCCATGCCGGCGGCGGCGGCCACCACGCCCGCCAGAAGCCGATCGACAGCGGGCAGCTCATGCACCTGGAAATAGACCACCCCCAGGGCCATCAGCAGGCTGAAGGGAACCAGCAGCATGCCGGCCAGCGCGGCCAGCGCCCCTGGCAGCCCCTGGAATTCGGCGCCGATGTAGACGGCCATGTTGATCTGATTGGGCCCCGGGAACAGCCGCGCCACCGTGAGGCCGGTCAGGAACTGTTCGTTGGTCATCCAACGGCGCTGCTCCACCACGATCCGCTGACTCCAGGCGGAAAGGCCGCCGCCGAACGCGGAGAGGGCCACCTGGAGCATGCCGGTGAAGAGGGCCGCCAGACCCGGCCGCGGGGCCAGGCACTCTGCCGCCGAACCGTCGCCATCTGCCGGGGCACTGAACCGGGACCGGTCAGTCATGCACGAAATGCGGGTCTGCCGGCAGCTCGCCGTCCTCGTGCAGGCTGGGATCCAGAGGATCGGGGGCGTGGTAGGGGCTGGCTTGATCCCAGTCAGATTGGAAGGTCTGGCGCAACCGCTCCACCACCTCAGGGGCATCGGACTCAATGCCCAGTTCTCGCCGCAGATCAAAGGCGCTGCGATCGATGTTCATCGAGCCCGTCTGAGCGTAGTGATCATCCACCAGCACAAGCTTGGCGTGGAGCTTGAGATGCTTCTGGCGGCGAACCTTCACACCGAATCGCTCCATGATTCGCAGCGAGGAAAAGGTGTCGTAGATATCCCAGTCGGAGATTCCATGCTTGCCACCACAGAGAAAATGCACCTTCACGTCGCGTTCGCGAGCAGCAATGATGCGCTCCAGGATTACCGCATCCACAAACTTGGGATGCTGAATCCATAAGCTTCGCTTGGCCATGTCGATGATTTTTGCCAGCTGTCCGCGGCTGTGCTGATTGCTCCAGACCAGCCCCACCTCCAGATCCGGCTTGAAGGGCTGGCGATCCCAATCAGCCTCGAACCCGGCGATCACCTCAGCCACAACCGCAGGGGCGTGACTGAGAACGCCGTAATCGCGAGTCTGGGTGAAGTACTTATCAGACAGATTGAAGGTGCAGATCAGGGCCGATTCCCGATCGAACACCATCGATTTCTCGTGGGTGACCGGGAAGGCATCACTGGTCCAGCTCACGGCCACACCGGCCGCCGCCAGCTGGTCGAAGGCGGTGTCATTCCAACGATCGCCGCCTGAGGTGTGCGGGTTCAGCATCGCCCGCACCTCAACGCCATGGCCGTGGGCCTGGAGGATGGCCTCCATCACTGCCGGACTCTCCAGCTTGAACTGCTTGAGCAGCAGCTGCTGGCGGGTGGCGGCGATCAGCTCAACAACGGCCTGGCCGCCGTCATCGGGCATCACCAGCAGGCGTTGATGGGTGTGGCGCAAGGCGTGTCAGCGGCCAGGGCGGCACGCTACCTGAATTTTCGCTGGCCACTTGGCTTTAACCTGCTGCCACCCCAGGCCAAGCCGTGACAGCCGCGTCCACTCGCTTCATCCTGATCTGCTCGGGCAAGGGAGGTGTGGGAAAAACCACCCTCACCGCCAACCTGGGCATCGCCCTGGCCAGGCAGGGCGCGCGAACAGCCGTGCTGGATGCCGACTTCGGCCTGCGCAATCTCGACCTGTTGCTGGGGCTGGAGAATCGCATCGTGTTCACCGCCCAGGAGGTGCTGGCCGGCAGCTGCCGCCTGGAGCAGGCCCTGGTGAAGCACAAGCAGGAGCAGAACCTTGCCCTGCTGCCGGCGGGCAATCCCCGCATGCTCGAGTGGCTCACGCCGGACGACATGCGCAAAGTTGCCCAGATGGTGGGCGAACACGCTGACTTCGTGTTGATCGATGCCCCCGCCGGTATCGAGGGCGGATTCCGCAATGCGATGGCAGCGGCAAGCGAAGCGATTGTAGTGACCACTCCCGAGGTGTCCGCCGTACGCGATGCCGACCGGGTGATCGGCCTGCTCAACAGCGAGGGCGTCAAGCCGATCCAGCTGGTGCTCAACCGGGTGCGGCCGCGGATGATGGCGAACCAGGAGATGCTGACGGTGGACGACGTGACCGACATCCTGGCCCTGCCCCTGCTGGGCCTGGTGCTGGAGGACGAACAGGTGATCGTGAGCACCAATCGCGGTGAACCGCTCACCCTCAACGGCACCAACTCACCGGCTGCCCGCGCCTACGCCAACGTGGCCAGACGCGTACTCGGCGAAGACGTGGAGCTGATCGACCCCAGCAAGGAACGCAAAGGACTGCGGGCCAAGATCAGCCGCCTGATGAACACCAAGATCTTCTGAGCCGATGACCCTGCGTGACGTGATCAACAAGCTGCTGGGCCGGCAAGCCAACAGCGCCGGCACCGCCAGGCAGCGACTGCAGCTGGTGCTGGCCCATGACCGCAGCGACCTCAACCCCGAACTGCTGCAGCAGATGCGCAGAGAGATTCTTGAGGTGGTGAGCCGCTATGTGGAAATCGACCTGGAGGAGGGTGATGTGAGCCTGGCCACCGAAGACAGGGTCACGGCCCTGGTGGCCAACCTGCCGATCCGGCGGGCACGACCGATCGTGGAGCCGGAGCCCGCGTCAGAGCCCCTCTCCCCCGAGCACCTGGAGGTGTGAGCGCCTCTCCCTGCAGGGTGGCAACCCTGTGGGGGAACCCCGGTGCAGGTCATGCCACCAGCCAACCATCCTGAACCCATCACCCCCGCCGAAGCCCGGGTGCTCCGGGTCTTGCGCCAGGGGCTCAGCAATCGCGGGATCGCGGGGGTGCTGGTGCTGAGTCCACGCACGGTGGAGAGCCACATCTCCACGCTGCTGGCCAAAACCGGCTGCAGCAACCGCACCGAGCTGCTGCTCTGGTCGTTGGCGCTCACCCCTGGGGCGATAAGCTCCGCAGAGGGCAGTGCCCAGGCCGGCTTAGCTCAGCGGTAGAGCAGCGCTTTTGTAAAGCGAAGGCCATCGGTTCAAATCCGTTAGCCGGCTTTCAGGGGATGGGTGGCAAGGCGCCTGGCCAGGGGCCCAGAGGAGCGGGTGGTGGTGGTGCCAACGGCAGACCCTGAGGCGGGAACGGGGCAGGCCCCGCGCCGAGCCTGGATGCGGGGGCGGCAAACAGCCCTGCCAGCGTGGCCTGGCGCTGGTCGGCGGGCTCAGGGCCGAGAGTCCAGAGCGACTCCAGATAGAAGAAGGCCACGCCGAGACCCGCCTGGCGACTGGCCATCACCTTCTGCTGCAGCAGATTCGCGGGGGTGGGCCGGTTGCGCTGGCCACTGAGGATCGCCATCGCCGTGGGAACGCGCTGACGGGCTTCCTGCACCTCGGGCCGCCACATGTGCGGGGTGAAACTCTCCAGATCCGGCCGGTAGATCTGCACCAGCAGCTCATCGGCAATGCCCTGGCGCACCCAGGCGCGCCAGTCCTGGAGCTGGAGCTTGTAGGCGAAGTCGTAGTAGTTGGGGGAAATGGACACGATCGCCCCGGGGCGCCGGGCACGGACAGCCTTGCTGAGCCGATCCATGAAGGCGGTGATCTTGTCTGCTCGCCACTTCACCCAGGCCGGATCGGCGGGGTTGGCCGGGGGGGTGCGGCCGGTTTCCCTGCGGTAAAGCGCCACGGTGAAGGGGTCATAGCCGAACTCCCTGGGCAGGGTGGTGTGGTCGTCGAACTGGATGCCGTCCGCTCCGTACTTGCCCACCACCTCCAGCACCAGATCGGTGATCAGCTGCTGCACCTCGGGACGGAAGGGATTCAGCCATTTCACCTCTCCTGCAGCGCTGATGGAGGTAAGACTGCCGTCCTGTTTGCTGGTGAGCCAGGCGCTGTGGCGTCGGGCCAGCTCGGAGCCCGGCGCCGCCATGAACCCGAATTCAAACCAGGGGATCACCACCAGCCCCTGGCGACGGCCCTCGGCGATCAGCTCGCCGATCACGTCCTGGCCCTGCAGCCCCCGAAAGGTGAAATCCTGCAGTCCCCGCTCCTGCACCACCTGGCTGGGGTAGTAAGCGATGCCGCCGTTCCACACCACCGGGTAGAGGGTGTTGAAGTTGAGCCGGGCGAGCTGGGCCACCGTCTGCTGCATGCGCTCGCGATCCCGCAGCACCGGCATGTCGTTGGCGGTCAGCCACACCCCCCGCAATTCCGTGCGGGCTCTGGCCGCTGCGGGTGCTGGAGAAGGGGGCTGGGTCTGCCCCTGGGCGCGGGCGGTCGGCTCAGAGCCACCTCCCGCCGGCAGCAGACCCAACCCATGGCCGAGCAGCAGGGCAGCCATCGCGATCTGGCGCCAGCGCACCATGGCCATCTTGAAGGGATGGTTAAGCCTAGGAATCATCCTGGCCGGCCAGCAGCCACCCGAGCAGCAGCAGCGGCAGCCACGCCAACCAGAGGGCCTTGAGCAGCACCGTGCCGCCGATGATCAAGGGGGAGGCGAACCAGGCATAGATCGCCATGGTCACCAGGAGCACCAGCACCAGCGCGGCCATCGGCTGCTCAGTGGAACGAATCAGGAAGCACGAAAGCACCCTGGCGCAGCACCCGCCAACCTGCCCTGCCCGCCCCGTTGTTGTCCCCGCCGTCGTCGACTGCCCCTTCCCAGGCCAGCACCGTGCTGGCCTGCCCGGATGCTGCAGGCCAGGGGATGGGCGCCAGCATGGGCAGCGCCGGGAAGAAGCGACGCGCGGCCTCGGCATCCCGGGCCGCGGGCACTCCGGAGGGGTTAGCGCTGGTGGTGGCCAGCACCCCGCTGCAAGCCAACAGCTCCCGGGCCTCGGCACAGGCCGGGATCCGCAGGCCGAGGCTGCGCCCACCCGGATGCAGCTGATCGATGAGGCTGCCACTGGACGGCAGCACGAGGGTGAGGGGGCCTGGCCAGCCCTGGGCTGCCATTGCCAGCCATTCCGGGCGCCAGGGCCTGCCGAGCGCCGCCTCAAGCTGGGCCTGATGAGCCCCCATCAGGATCAGAGGCTTCTCCAGGGGGCGCTGCTTGAGCTCCCAGATCCGGCTGGCGAAGGCAGGTCTTGCGGCCAGGGCGGGCAGGGTGTCGGTCGGCATCAGGGCCACGGCCCCCTGGATCAGCCGCTCGGCCAAAACCGCCGCCGGCAGGGCCAGAGGCAGGGTGTCTTGGGTCATGGCTGTGGAAGCGAAACGGGCGCGTCAGGTGCTCGACGAGCCGCTGCAAACCGCCTGATGCCCTCCAGATCGCGATGGGCGCTCACGCAGCACATCCCCCCCTCGCGCAGCAGGGCAAGCACGGCATCACTCTGATCATGGTGATGCTCCAGCAGCAGCACGCCGCCAGGGGCCAGGGCCTCGGCAGCGCCTGAGGCAATGGCCCGGAGCGCCATCAGACCATCCGCACCACCATCAAGAGCCGCGCGGGGTTCGTGATCCTTGACGCCCGGCTCGAGCTGGGCCCACACCGCAGTGGGGATATAGGGCGGGTTGGCAACCACCAGATTCAGCCTTCCCCACCAGGGGCGAAGCGGCTGCCACCAGCTGCCGGCCAGCAGCCGCACCCGCTCCTGCACACCCTGGCAGCGCAGGTTCTGCTCAGCCTGCTGAAGCGCCTGGGGGCTGCATTCCACCGCCAGGCCCCGAGCCTCCGGCCAGAGCCGGGCCAGGGCGATGGCGAGGCATGCCGACCCCGTACCCAGATCAGCCCAGAGCGGCGGAGAGACGCCAGACCAGTGGGCCTGGGCCAGCTCCACCAACAGCTCCGTTTCCTGGCGCGGAATCAGCACCCCCGGAGCCACGGCCAGGTTCAGATCACGCCAGGGACACACCCCCGCCAGGTACTGCAGTGGTTGGGCCGTATGCAGATGGGACGCCCACAGAGCCGCCAGCTGCTCGAGCGATGCGTGGATGCGCAGCCGACGCTGAGGATCGAGGCGCAACCGCTGCAGCGTGGCCCAGTCCACGCCACCCACCAGCTCCAGCAGCCAGTCGATCTCCTCAGGCCTACCCCCTTCCAGCAGCTGCTGGCGGCGCCAGGCCAACAACTCATGGGCAGCCAGCTCAAGCCTTAGCGGCTGCACAGGGTCTGAAGCGACCGGTCCGGGTCGCTGGCGAGGAGCTGTGGTGGGGCGCCAGTGCAATACAGAGAGCCAAGCCTCTCCATTCAATCCGGTGAACGGCCCACACCGGCGAAGGGATCACTCCGGTGCAGGGGGCGCCAGTGCAGACCAGGCTCGGACGCGACCACACCGGCCAGCTCCAGGGCCAGCAGCCGGGAGGCAAGAACCGCCGCAGGTTGCTCCAGGGCCAGACAGAGCTGCTCCAACGACGCGCCATCGGCCAGAGCCTGCATCAACTCCGGATCCGGGAAAGCGTTGCACCCACCCCCCTGCGGGGAGCGGACGGCCACGGGCCGGGATCCCAGGGGGCCGACCCCCAGCTGGCGAATCAGATCAGAAGGCTCCAACAGAAGGGTGGCCCCCCGCCCCAGCCAGCGATTGCTGCCACGGGCTGAGATCCGGGCCGCATCCCCCGGCACAACCCAGAGTGGCAGCTGCTGCTGCCAGGCCAGCTGGGCCGAATGCAGGGCTCCACTGCGATCGGGGCATTCCACCAGCACCACCGCACTGGCCAGCGCCACCTGCAGCCGATTGCGCGCCGCGAAATGGCCGGCACACACCGAGCTGCCAGGAGGCTGTTCGCTGATCAACAGCCCCCGCCGGCCCACCTGCTCCTGAAGGTCGCGATGGTGGCCGGGATACACCCTCTCGAGGGGGGTGCCGAGCACAGCCACAGGACGCCCCCCCGCCTGCAGACAGCCGCGATGGCTGGCCGCATCGATGCCATCGGCCAGGCCGCTCACCACCGGCCAGCCCGCCTGGGCCAGGGCACGGCCAAGCGCCTCCGCCATCGCCAGCCCAGCCCGGGACGGCCGCCGGGTGCCCACCACAGCCACGGCCTGGCGACGGGCGAGGAGGGGCCAGAGCGATCCACAGCCCCGCCAGTACAGACCGAGAGGGGGCCGCGCGAGCTTGTCCAGGGCTCGCGGGGAGGCAGGATCCCCAGGCAGCAGCACCCGCCTGCCTCCGTGCACCCTGGGTGCCCATCGCGCCAGCGGCTGCTCGCCCCAGCACTGGCGGAAGTGCTCGATCCGCTGGCGCCAGTCGGTTGCCACTCCCTCCAGACGGGGAAAGCGATCCACGGGGGCAAGCCAGGCCTCTGCCAAGCCGCCGAAGTGGGCCTCGATGGCTCGCAGACTCACCCAACCCAACCCAGGGCAGGCCGACCAAAGCAACCACCAGAGCCGTTGCTCGCACCCCCAGCCCCGCCTGCGCGGCTCAGCCGGCAGACCCGGGACGGCACCGCTGATGGCCATGGGACGCCTGGCACCCCCGAGCGCCAGCCCATCCGGCTCAGCCGGCAGACCCGCGGTGGCCCCAGCCCCCGACTCACCCACCCCCAAGTCACCCATAACATCAGTACGTTTGTACTGATGTTATCCCTGTCCCCGCGCCAGGGCGGATGCCGCGGACGCCAGATCATCCGGCCAGCGCCGCCGCAAACGGAACAACGGTCCGCCCTCGGCTGTCGCCATCACCTGGGCGTGGCACTCCACCAGCACCAGGTCAACCCTGGCCTCGGCCGCCAGCTCCTGCCCGCTCAGAAAACGGCTGCTCCAGGTGAGCTTCAGCCCCCTGCGCGGCAGCACCTCACTCACCACATCCACCAGATCCCCATGCCGAAGGGGCTGCAGGTACTGGATGCTCAGGCCCACCACCGGCAGCTCCAGGCCCCGGGCCGAGAGCTCGCCGTAGGCCAGACCCACCTCCGCCAGGGCCTCCACCCGCGCCTCCTCCAACCAGGCCAGATAGGCCCCATGCCACATCACGCCGGCATGGTCGGTGTGCTGGGGCAGCACCCGGCGCCGCAGCGTCCAGTGGCCACACTCCGTCACGGTCTGCATGGTTGGGGGCTGGGCAACCGGATAACAGCCATAGGCTGCCGTGGAGACAGGTGTTGTTCCGTGTTCCGCAACGTTCTGATCGCTGACTCCGGCAAAGGCCACGTGGAGGAAATGGTGCGCATGCTGCGCGACATCCCCGTGGTGCGGCAGGCCCGCGTCAACCTCCTGCACGTGGTGCCCGAACAGGGCGGCGAAGATGTGCAGGAGCACTGGCAGAAAGCCGCCGGCATCATGGCCGCCGCCGTGACGCGCCTCGGCCTGGATCCCAGTGAGGTGAACACGATCATCCGCCAGGGGGACACCAAGCAGACCGTGCTCCGGGTGGCCGATGAGCTCGATTCCGACCTGATCGTGATGGGCTCCCGCGGCCTGAACCGGCTGCAGTCGATCCTCGGCAACAGCGCCAGCCAGTACGTGTTCCAGCTCTCCACCCGGCCGATGCTGCTGGTGCGCGACGACCTCTACGTGCGCCACATCAACCGGGTGATGGTGACCGTGGACGGCACCGGCGTGGGCGATGACGCCCTCAAGCTGGCCTGCGAACTGGTGCGGGAGATTCCCGGCGGCACCCTCACCGGGGTGCACGTGAGCCGTCAGGACGTGACTCCGTCGCGGGGGGGCAAGTCACCCGCCGATGAGGTGCTGGATCAGGCAGTGCAGCGGGCCCGCGGCCTTGGCGTGGAGCTCAGGGCCGTGCACCGCACTGGCAGCGACATCGGCCGCACCGTGTGCGCGGCAGCCGAAGAACTGGGCACCGATCTGCTGGTGATCGCTTCGCAGGACCGAAGACCAGTGGTGGCCCGTGCCCTGGTGGACCTGGACCGGCTGCTGGGCAGCTCCGTGAGCGACTTCATCCGGGTGCATGCGCCGGCTCCGGTGTTGCTGGTGAGGGAACCGGAAAGGAAGCGCTGAGGGCAATCCCAGGCTGGAGGCACCTAGGGGCGGCTCAGCCGCCCTGGCGGCTGCTGGTCTGGATGTAAAGCACCAGCAGAAACACCGTTGGAACCAGAACGAACATCAGGCTGGCGACAAAGCCGAGATCGTTGGTTTCCATGGCTGTGCTGTGAGTGCTGGGAGGGTATCACCGGCGACCCAGGCACCATCCACAGGGTTCACTGGTCGTTGCGTGCGGGCTGTGGGGCAGAACCTGGAAGGGATCCATCGGCCTGCTCCTGAGCGGCGGTCACCGATGACGAATCGTGCTCAGCCACCGCAGCCAAGGGCGGCTCCACCTCCGCCTCAGGTTGAGCCTCCGGCCAGCTGGTGGGGCCGGCCGGCAGCGGCCGGGCCAGGGCGTTGGCCACCTGGCTCTGCTTGTCGGCCAGACCCACCTGGGGCCTGGTGATCACCAGCAGCGATTGCTGCACCAGGGCCTGGCAGGCCAGACGCCACTCCTGGGGCCGGCGCCGCAGCTTCTGCTCCTCCACCGTGGTGCGGGCACTGAGCGCCTGCACGGCAGTGCCTTCGGGAATCTCCACGAAGCAGGAGATGCACTGGCCGCAACCACCGCAGTTCCCCAGGGTGCCCTTGAGCCCATAGAGCTGAATGCCCTCCCGCAGCGCCACCTCACGCAGGTTCTCGCCGGGGTAGCACGCCACATCGCGGCCCTCACGCACGAAGCGGATCACAGGCATGGCAACGCGGACAGCTGGAGTCATTCTGGCTCGCCCCGTTGCGGACCGTTACCACCGCCGCGGCAGGTGCGGCGCGCCCCTTACGATCGCCCAACCCTCCCCAGAACGTCTCCCCATGGGATTGCCCTGGTATCGGGTGCACACGGTCGTGATCAACGACCCGGGCCGCTTGCTCGCCGTGCACCTCATGCACACTGCGCTGGTGGCCGGCTGGGCCGGCTCGATGGCGCTCTACGAGCTCGCGATCTTTGATCCCTCCGACCCGGTGCTCAACCCGATGTGGCGCCAGGGCATGTTTGTCATGCCCTTCATGGCCCGCCTGGGCGTGACCGGCAGCTGGGGCGGCTGGAGCATCACCGGCGAGACCGGCGTAGACCCCGGCTTCTGGAGTTTCGAGGGCGTCGCCGCCGCCCACATCATTCTCAGCGGCCTGCTCTTCCTGGCCGCCATCTGGCACTGGACCTACTGGGACCTCGAGATCTGGCAGGACCCCCGCACCGGCGAGCCGGCGCTCGACCTGCCCAAGATCTTCGGCATCCACCTGCTCCTGGCTGGCCTTGCCTGCTTCGGCTTCGGCGCCTTCCACCTCACTGGCGTGTTCGGTCCGGGGATGTGGGTGAGCGATGCCTATGGCCTCGGCGGCCATCTCGAGCCCGTGCAACCGGCCTGGGGACCTGAAGGCTTCAATCCCTTCAACCCGGGCGGCATCGTGGCCCACCACATCGCTGCCGGCATCGTCGGCATCATCGCCGGCATTTTTCACATCACCACCCGTCCACCCGAGCGCCTCTACAAGGCACTGCGGATGGGCAACATCGAAACGGTTCTGGCCTCAGCCATCGCCGCTGTGTTCTTTGCGGCCTTCGTGGTGGCCGGCACCATGTGGTACGGCGCAGCAGCCACCCCTGTTGAGCTGTTTGGCCCAACCCGCTTCCAGTGGGACCAGGGTTACTTCAAGGCCGAGATCAGCCGCCGGGTGCAAACCGCCATCGACAATGGCGCTACACCTGAGCAGGCCTACGGTTCGATTCCCGAGAAGCTCGCCTTCTACGACTACGTGGGCAACAGCCCTGCCAAAGGCGGTCTGTTCCGCGTCGGTCCGATGGTGAACGGTGACGGCCTGCCCACCGGCTGGCTTGGCCACATCTCTTTCACTGACAAAGACGGTCGCGAACTGCAAGTGCGTCGCCTCCCCAACTTCTTCGAGAACTTCCCCGTGGTTCTCCAGGATCAGGACGGCATTGTGCGGGCCGACATTCCCTTCCGCCGGGCCGAGGCCAAGTACTCCTTTGAGCAGAGCGGCGTCAAGGCCACTGTCTATGGCGGTGCCCTCAATGGCCAGACCTTCACCGATCCGGCTGACGTGAAGCGTCTCGCCCGCAAGGCCCAGCTGGGCGAAGCCTTCGACTTCGACCGCGAGACCTACCACTCCGACGGCACCTTCCGCAGCTCCCCCCGGGGCTGGTTCACCTTCGGTCACGCCACCTTCGCGCTGCTCTTCTTCTTCGGCCACATCTGGCACGGAGCCCGCACCCTCTACCGTGATGTGTTCGCCGGTATCGACCCCGACCTCGGCGAACAGGTGGAGTTCGGCCTGTTCCAGAAACTCGGCGATAAGTCGACCCGCCGTCTGCCGGAGGGCTACGTGCCTCCGGCCGGCTCAACCCTCAGCTGACCAGGAGCAGACCCCATGGAGAGCTTTGCCTACATCCTGATCTTGGCCCTGGCCATTTCCACCCTGTTCTTCGCCATCGCCTTCCGCGATCCCCCGAAGATCGGCAAATGACCGCTCTGGTCAACGTCCTTTTCCGCAGCCCCTGGGAATCCCCAGGGGCTTTTTGTTGATGCACCATTCAGCAACAAAACAGCGCAGGGCCGTTCTCAAGCCCTTCTCAAGCGGAGACCGCATGATTAAACTCCGTAAAGTCACCCGGATGTGCGGGGATGCAATGCCCCTCCTGCCAGCACACAGACAGCCGGGTACTGGAATCCCGTTCAGCTGACAGCGGTCGCAGCGTGCGCCGCCGTCGCGAGTGCCTGAACTGCGATTTCCGCTTCACCACCTATGAACGGGTGGAAACCGTGCCGATCACGGTGGTGAAACGCAACGGCCACCGCGAAACCTTCAACCGCTCCAAGCTCCTGCATGGACTCTTGCGAGCCTGCGAAAAAACGGGCCTTGAACCTGCCCGCCTGGAAGCCGTGGTGGACGAGATTGAACTGCAGCTGCAACAACGCAGCGGCCGCGAGGTGAAAAGTGCCGAAATCGGTGAGTTGGTGCTGGATCAGCTCAGCGCGATGAGCGAGGTGGCCTACGTGCGCTTCGCCTCCGTGTATCGCCAGTTCCAGGGTGTGGCCGACTTTGTCGCAACGCTGGAAGGCCTGAACCGTCGGGTGGTGGGCCGCAGGGAGCAAGCTGCGGTGGCAGCCATCTCCTGACGGAGCGCTTGGTACAGTGGGTTGTTCAGTTGGGCCGCAGGCGGTGGCTCCTCTGAACCCATCTCGTCCTGCCGCCGGCAGACCGCCCGCATCCCATGACCGTGACCACTTCCGACACCCCCACCACCGAGGTCGATCTGGATCTGGATCTCGCTGCTGAAGCAGCAGCCGACCTCGAGTTTCCGGAAGAGGTACCCAGCGCAGACGAATCGAGCAGCCGCGGAGCAGGCCGCGATTTCGATGGAGCGGGTTTCACGCTCGATGAATTCGCCTCCCTGCTGAGCAAGTACGACTACAACTTCAAGCCCGGCGACGTTGTCAACGGCACGGTGTTCGCCCTCGAGTCGAAGGGCGCCATGATCGACATCGGCGCCAAGACCGCCGCCTTCATGCCCCTCCAGGAGGTGTCGATCAACCGCGTGGAGGGCCTCAGCGATGTGCTGCAGCCCGGGGAGATCCGGGAGTTCTTCATCATGAGTGAGGAGAACGAGGACGGCCAGCTCTCGCTCTCCATCCGCCGCATCGAATACCAGCGCGCCTGGGAGCGCGTGCGCCAGCTGCAGAAGGAAGACGCCACGATCTACAGCGAGGTGTTCGCCACCAACCGCGGTGGTGCCCTGGTGCGGGTGGAGGGCCTGCGCGGCTTCATCCCCGGCAGCCACATCAGCACCCGCAAGGCCAAGGAAGAGCTGGTGGCCGACTTCCTGCCCCTCAAGTTTCTGGAGGTGGACGAGGAGCGCAACCGCCTGGTGCTCAGCCATCGCCGCGCCCTGGTGGAGCGCAAGATGAATCGCCTCGAGGTGGGCGAAGTGGTGCTGGGCACCGTGCGCGGCATCAAGCCCTACGGCGCCTTCATCGACATCGGCGGCGTGAGTGGCCTGCTGCACATCTCCGAGATCAGCCACGAGCACATCGAGACCCCGCACACGGTGCTCAATGTGAACGACCAGATGAAGGTGATGATCATCGACCTCGACGCCGAGCGGGGCAGGATCTCCCTCTCCACCAAGGCACTCGAGCCCGAGCCCGGCGACATGCTCACCGATCCCCAGAAGGTGTTCGACAAGGCCGAGGAAATGGCTGCCCGCTACAAGCAGATGCTGCTGGAGCAGGCCGAGGACAACGAGCCCATGGGCGTCACCCTCGACTGAGCTGCCCAACTCACCGCAACCACCCCCGTGGCCCAACTGCTGCTGCGGGGCGACCTCATCGGCCCGCCCAACCAACCGATCCAGGCGGTGCTGTTCGACAAGGACGGCACCCTCTCCATCAGCGAGCCCATGCTCCATGCCCTGGCCGAGGCCAGGGTTTTTGATTGCCTGAGGCTGCTCAGGGAGCGCCACCCCGAGTTCAGGGGCGAGCAGTTGCTGGAGTGCGACGACCTGCTGCGGCGCGCCTACGGCCTGGACCCAGAGGGCGTGCATCCCGCCGGCACCACGGCGGTGGCCAGCCGCCACCACAACCTGATCTCCACGGCCACCGCCCTCGCGCAGGTGGGGCTGGGCTGGCCCGAAGCCCTGGCCCTGAGTGAAACGGTGTTTGCGATGACCGACACCCTGCACGGCCAGGGGAGTGTGCACAAACCGCGGGCCACGGAAGGCCTGCATGAGCTGGTGACGCGATTGACAGCGGCCGGCCTGCGATGCGCCGTGATCAGCAATGACGACATGGCCGGCATTGAGGCCTTTCTGGCCAGCCAATCGCTGAGCCAACACTTTCAGGCCTGTTGGAGCGCTGAGCACAGTCCGCGCAAGCCCGACCCCGCCGCCGTGCACGCCCTCTGCGCGGAGCTGGGGGTGCCGGCCGGCTCCTGCGCCCTGATCGGCGACGCCAACAGCGATCTGCGCATGGCCCATGCCGCTGGGCTGCCGGTGGTGCTGGGTTACACCGCTGCGTGGCGGCGCCCGCCACCACTGGATCCCAGCTTTGCCCAGGTGCACCACTGGCGCGAGCTGGTCGTGCAGGCCTGATCAGGCCCAAAATCCCGAGGCTTGCCATCGGGAGTGACAGTGCGCCTTCGGGAGCTGGGGATAAGGTGTGGCACCACTGCATCAGGAAGGCCGCTGATGGCTCGCCGCTACGTTTTCACCTCGGAATCGGTGACCGAGGGTCATCCCGACAAAATCTGCGATCAGGTAAGCGATGCGGTGCTCGATGCCCTGCTCGCCCAGGATCCGGCCTCGCGGGTGGCCTGTGAAACTGTGGTGAATACGGGCCTCTGCCTGATCACCGGCGAGGTCACCACCAGCGCCCGGGTGGACTTCAACACCCTGGTTCGCGGAGTGATCGAGCGCATCGGCTACAGCGGCGCCCGCGCCGGCGGCTTCGACGCCAACAGCTGCGCCGTGCTGGTGGCCCTCGATCAGCAGTCGCCGGACATCGCCCAAGGCGTGAACGAAGCCGATGACCACGACGGCGATCCGCTCGATCTGATCGGCGCAGGCGACCAGGGAATCATGTTCGGCTATGCCTGCGATGAAACGCCTGAGCTGATGCCGCTGCCGATCAGCCTGGCCCACCGGCTGGCGCGCCGTCTGGCAGAGGTGCGCCACAACGGCACGCTCGGCTATCTGCTCCCCGATGGCAAAACCCAGGTGAGCGTGGTGTATGAGGACGACCAGCCGGTGGCGATCGACACGATCCTGATCTCCACCCAGCACACCGCTGAAATCGTCCTGCCGGACGGCACTGAACTGTCCGAGGAGAAGGCCCTGCGCGAACGCATCACCGCCGACCTCTGGAGCCACGTGGTGGAACCGGCCACCAGTGATCTCAGCCTCAAGCCCAGCAAGGATGGCACCCGCTTCCTGGTGAACCCCACCGGCAAGTTCGTGGTGGGCGGTCCCCAGGGCGATGCCGGCCTCACCGGCCGCAAGATCATCGTCGACACCTACGGCGGCTACGCCCGCCATGGCGGTGGCGCCTTCTCCGGCAAGGATCCCACCAAGGTGGACCGCTCCGCCGCCTACGCCGCCCGCTACGTGGCCAAGGCCCTGGTGGCCGCAGGCCTGGCCAAGAAGGCCGAAGTGCAACTCAGCTACGCCATCGGCGTGGCACGCCCTGTGAGCATCCTGGTGGAGAGCTTCGGCAGCGGCGCCCTGGCCGATGCCGATCTCACCGCCCTGGTGCAGGAGCACTTCGACCTGCGCCCCGGCGCGATCATTGAAACCTTCGGCCTACGCCAGCTGCCCCAGCAGCGCGGCGGTCGCTTCTACCAGGATGTGGCTGCCTACGGCCACTTCGGCCGCAGCGACCTCAACCTGCCCTGGGAGAACGTGGAGGCCATCGCCGCCACCCTCAAACAGGCCACCGCCAGCCGCATCGCCGCCTGATCCGCAGCCAGCGCAATGGCCGCCTCTGCTCGCGCTCCCCTTTCGCTTGGGGTGGATCTGGGCAGCAGCGGGATCAGGATCGCCCTCGCCGATCGGGCTGGAAAGCAGATCGTTGAGCGGGCAGGCCCCTACCCCCAGCCCTTCAGCGATCCCCATGGTTGGCGTGAAGGACTGATCAGCCTCTGCAGCCAGCTCACGTCCCAGCTGCGCAGCCAGGTGGGGGCAATCGCCATCGACGGGACCTCAGGAACCCTGCTGCTCTGCAGGCCCAACGGTGAGCTGGCCGCTGCTCCCCTGCACCAGGCGCTGCCGTACCACCAGGCCTGCCCGGAACAGGCCGCCGCAGCCCTTGCCATCGCCGGCTCCGGGCCTGCTGCCAGTGCCAGCGGCAGCCTGGCGAGGGCCCTCGCACTGCTGGAGACCGCCTTCGCCTGCGGACAGACGGGCCCCTGGCTGCTGCGCCATCAGGCCGACTGGCTGATGGGCTGGCTGCTGGGCGACTGGAGCTGGGGGGAGGAGGGCAACAACCTGCGCCTCGGTTGGGATCTTCAAGGGCGCTGCTGGCGCGGGGCCATCGGCGACCAGCCCTGGAGTGGGAGCTTGCCCGCCATACGCGCCAGCGGCGATCTGCTCGGCAGCCTCCAGCCCAGGGCGGCCCAGGCGCTGGGACTACCCCTCAGCTGCCAGGTGGTGGCGGGCAGCACGGATGCCAACGCCGCCGTCCTGGCGGCGGATCCGCAGGAGCGTGACGGTGTTGCCGTACTGGGCACCACCCTTGTGCTCAAGCAATGGAGCCCACGGCCGATCGAAGGCCCCGGTGTGAGCTGCCACCGGCTGGCCGGCCGCTGGTTGGTGGGCGGAGCATCCAATGCGGGAGCTGGCGTGCTGCGGCGCTTCTTCAGCGACAGCCAGCTCAGGGAACTGAGCCGCCAGATCAACCCCAGCCACAACAGCGGCCTGCAGCTGCGCCCTTTGCCAGGTCGGGGGGAACGCTTCCCTGTGGACGACCCCTGTCTGGAGCCCGTGCTGGAACCGCGCCCCGTGAGCGACGTGCTCTACCTCCAGGGCTTGCTGGAGGGCCTGGCCCGGATCGAAGCGGCGGGCTGGCAGCGACTGCAGGCCCTGGGAGCCCCTGCCGTGGAACGGGTGATCAGCGTGGGCGGCGGAGCGGTGAACCCCCAGTGGCGCCGGATCCGCTCCCAGCTGATGGGCGGCCTGCCGGTCCTCAACCGTCCGGGGTTGAGTGCGGCCCTGGGCATGGCCAGACTGGCCGGAACCGCTCTTGCCAGGCCATGAAGGATCAGCTGCGCACCTTGCTATCGATGGCCCTGTTCGTGGTGCTGGCCGGCTACGTGAGCTTCAGCGCCATCCGGCTGGGCTGGCTGCTGTGGCTGCGCTTCGCAGGCAGCTGAAACCCAGTCCAGAATTCCTTCGCTCCGCCCTCCCCGCAGCCATGGCCGCCGACCCCCTCACCCCCGCCGTGAGCGATCGGATCTGTCGCCACATGAACGACGATCATCCCGAGGCCGTGCTGGCCTATGCCCGCCACTACGGGGCTATCAGCGCTGCCCAGCAGGCCCGGATGCTGGCCATCCGCCCGGAGGCGATGGAGCTGGATGTGGATGGAACCCGCGTGCAGGTGGCCTTTGACCACAACCTCAGCGACAGCGAG
The DNA here is from genome assembly GCA_044347105.1 of Prochlorococcaceae cyanobacterium. GTDB lineage: Bacteria > Cyanobacteriota > Cyanobacteriia > PCC-6307 > Cyanobiaceae > NIES-981. The sequence goes on along the minus strand of JBIIXY010000021.1, from coordinate 4,687 downwards.
GACGCCCACCGCACTCTGGTGGCCATGCTGCGGGCGCTCTAGGCGAGGCAATTCTGAGGGCGGTGATCGTTCTGCCTGCCTCCATGCCCCCCCTGCCCTGGCTGGCCCCTCTGCACTGGCTCCTGCCCCCGCTGCCCCCGCCCTGCCCGCTGCCACACCAGGGTCTGAAGGGATTCACCCCCCTGCCCTGGTGGGCCGCCGTGAGCTATTCGGGCCAGGGGCGCAGGGCGCTGCTGCAGCTGCGCCGGCAGCCCCAGGCCACACGCCTGGCCCCCTTGCTGCCGGGTCTGGTGCGGCGGCTGCAGCGGCTGGATCGGCCAACCCTGCTGCTGCCGATCCCCAGCTGGAAGCGTCGGTGCAATCCGCTGCCTCGCCTGCTGGCGCGCCAGCTCCAGATCCAGCTGCACTGGCCCTGCCGGCCCGCTCTGCTGAGCCGAAGTCACCCGGTTCTGGGCCAGCACAACCTGAATCGCGAGCTGCGCTGGCAGAACCAGCAAGGGGCCTTCCACTGCCTGCACCGCCCAGGACATGAGGCACTGCCAGCGAACTGCCGCAGCGTGCTGCTGGTGGACGACATCCTCACCACGGGAGCCACGGCCTGCGCTGCAGCCGCAGCACTGGAAACAATGGGCTGGCGGGTGACCGGCATCGCCTGCCTGGGACGCACACCGCAGGACAGGCGGTGACTTAAGATCCCAGAGTCGCCAGCGCGACGGGCCGGGATAGCTCAGTTGGTAGAGCAGGCGACTGAAAATCGCCGTGTCCCCAGTTCAAATCTGGGTCCTGGCATTCGATTCACAACCCAGCCGACAGCACGGGAGTGGCCTGAGCGTCCACACGCGAATGGTTTGAGTTTGTCAACCTTCAACCGGTTGCATCCTTCGAGGATGTGAATGGATTGCAGGAGGCGGACATTCCCCGAACGCGCTGGCCAGCCCTGGCCTCCAGCATCATCGGTCTGCGGACCAGGCTGATATCAGCCGTTGATCGCGCTGGCGCGAAGATCCTGTTCACACTGGCCCACGAGGTTGGCGAGGTCATCGAGCAGGCCCAGCACGCGGCCCACCTGCAGAGGATTCGTGCGGCTGATCAACGCCAGCGTGGCCATGCGGATCGCCAGATCGTTCTGAGCGAGCAACACAGCGGTGGTGGCATCGGCAGGAACACCCGCGGCCGGGGTGAAGGCCAGAGTTGAAGAAAGCGGCCTGCGCATCACGATGGCTGAGCAACTGCAGGCAGTGTTGCCCCATCAACAGAGGATGGCAGGATGGCCCGAGCCCCCTGCCAGCCATGCGGTTCGGCCCCCATGCTTGAACCCCCAGATTCCGGTGGACGTTCCCTGTCGCGTCTGGTGATTCAGAACCAGGTGTTCAACAATGCCGACAGCTACGCCCAGGCCTTCGATGAAGCCTGGCAGGAGCACGAACGCCGCAACCCCTCCCACAGCATGAGCGTGGACGACAAGGTGGCCTGGATTCAAGAACAGTTGCAGGAGCATCCGTTCCAGCTGAACCAGCCCGAGCGGGCCGCTGAAGTGGCGGCCTTCCGGGTGAGGCTCCTCGGCCTCTGAGCTGATCAACCCCTGCGCTGCCTCCAGAGGATCGGGGCAAGGGGGTCGGCAGCGTTGTCCCAAAAAGCGCCTTCGATCATCCAGCCTTTCCGCCTTTCTCCGCAAGCCCCCGTCATGGACACATCCCTGAGCCGGCTGGTACGCCTTCTGTGCGCAGGCTTCAGCAATCAGCAGCAGGCCTTTGAGAATCCACCGCTCTATGCCCACATCCTGGTGAAGCTGAGGCCCCTTCCCCAGCTTGCGCCGGGTTCTCTGTTGCTCGAACAGAGCTACGCGATCAACCCGGCAGCCCCCTACCGCATCCGGGTGCTGCGCCCGGAGTGGCATGGCGAAGGACTGATCATCCACAACCAGGCTCTGGCTGATGACCAGCGCTTCTGGGGAGCCGTGGAGAACGCCCAGCTGCGAGAGCAGATTCAGAGCAGCGATCTTCGCCCCCTGGACGGATGCGCCTATCTGGTACGCGAACAGGGCAGCGGCTTTGTGGGGGAGGTGGAACCGGGCTGCCGCTGCCTGGTGGAACGCAAGGGCAACGTCACCTATCTGGTGAGTCGCCTCGAGCTCGATGCGCAGGGCATGCGCACGATTGACAGGGGGCACGATCCGGAAACCCATGCGCAGCTCTGGGGTTCACTGGCCGGGCCCTTTGAATTCAGCCGCACCGACGACTTCAGCGGCGAGATCCCTGAAACCTGGGAATCTGCCTTCAGGCGGTGAGATCCTCCAGTTCGTCGAGATCCAGCTGGGAATCGGAGACCTCGAGATCGTCCATGAACGGTTGCTCCGGTTCCTCCAGGAATGGGCCATCGATGGTGCCTGGCTGATCCAATCCAGCCTGGTGCCCGTCGTTGGCTCTCACAGGCTGCAGATGACGGGCGGCCGCAACGGCGGAGGTCGATGCCATCCCATTGAGCAGCGACTCCAGGTGCATCAGACGCTCTTCGGTGTCGTCAAAGCGCTGCTCCGCCCCCTCACTCAGCTGAACTGCGCCACCAGCTTGATCCTGCAGCTGCTTGAGCTGCGACTCCTGCTCGCCGAGTCGCTCCTCGAGCTCCAGCAGGCGATAGGTGATGGTTTCAACCACCTGGGACAGGGTGTACAGCTGCTCGGCCAGCCGCTCGTGACACTCGGGAGCTCCCGTGCCGGGGACGACGGTCGGGGAAGCCGGAAGGGAGGACGTCATAACCTGCAAAAGGGGATGGGCTCAGCCTTGGGCTGGATGGTATCGACTGCAGCCCAGCTGACCAGGCCTGACCTTTGTAACGATTCTGAAAGGGCTGCGAACAGGCTGAACGGGGCCCATAGGATCCGCTGTGGTGTGGTCCGATCCATTCAGCTGACTGCTGAGGCGGCTGCCGGGATGCCCTTTTTGAGGCCATCCACGTGCAGCTCGCCAGGTGGTTATCTGAGCCGGCGGCCATCCGCTCCGATTCCGGCTTCCATCCCTCCGGCGCGCCAGCCAGCAGATGCGCCAACCGATGTCCCCAGGCATCCAAGTCCGCATCCAATCCCTAGGCGCCGCCATCAGGCCCCTCACGCCCGCCCTCTTCCCATGACCCTTGCCAACGCTGCCTATCTGGGCATCGAACGCTTTGCCAGTGCGCGCCCCAAGGAGAACTGGGGCAACGCCAGCTCCGACGACAAGGCAGCACTGATCCGTGCTGTTTACAAACAGGTGCTCGGCAATCAGTACGTGATGAACAGCGAGCGCCTGGAGGGCGCCGAGTCGCTGTTTAAGCGTGGCTACCTCAGCGTGCGTGAGTTTGTGCGCCAGGTAGCCAAGAGCGGGCTCTACAAGCAGAAGTTCTTTGAAAACTGCAATCCCTACCGTTTCATCGAACTGAACTTCAAACATCTGCTGGGCCGGGCACCTCAGAACAAGGCTGAGATGCTGCACCATTTCACGATCCTGCAGGAGCAGGGCTACGACGCTGAGATCGACTCCTACATCGACAGCGCGGAATACCAGGAACGCTTCGGCGAAGAAGTGGTGCCCTTCCTGCACGGCTTCAACTACAACGCCGGCCAACAGGGTCTGCAGTTCTCCTACATGCTGCAGCTCACCCGTGGGGTAGGTGCCTCCGTGCGCGGGGATCTGCTCAAGAACCAGTCCCGCCTCAATCCATCCGTGCATGCGGAGCAACCCCTGCCGGTGGTGAGCCCGAATGCCGCTGGCGCTGTGTTCCGCAAAGTGGCCACCGATGGCGTGACCCGGCAGGGTGTGGGGGCCGGCGAGGAAGGCCGCACCTTCCGCGTGGAGATCACCGGTTTCAACAATTATCGCCTGCACAAGCGCAGCAATCGCGTGCGCTTCATCCCCTTCAACAAGCTCCTTGAGTACCAGCAGCAGATCCACCGTGAAGGTGGCCGAATCGCCAGCATCACACCGGTGAACTGAATTACCCACCCTCATCCCTTGATCCACTCACCATGAAGGTCTCCGCAGGTACCCGTGGCACCAGCTTCAGCAGCAGCCGTCAGGTGACATTCACCGTCACCGGAGTCAACAACAACGACTTCTCTCGCACCGCCGAGATGGTCATGAACGTGCCCTTCACACGCATGAACGAAGCGATGCGCATGGTGCAGCGCATGGGCGGCAAAATCACCGGCGTGAGCGTGAATGGCGGCGACCTTGCAGCAGCCGCACCGGCTCCGGCCCGCAAGAAGGTGAACAGCAAGGCCAGCAAGGACTGACCCGACTCGCGGCGCCGCCGCCGCCGTGAACAGGCAAGGCCCCCGGCGGGGCCTTTTTTTGTGTCCGCCTCCCCGAACCCGCCCCGCGGAAGCTCCGGCATCAGGCCACTGTGAGTGGCGGCAGATCCCTTGGCAGCACTTGCTTTTGCCTGGGGTGACCATTTGTTAACCGCCCCCCGACCAGACCCGCCGGCAGACAAGAATGATCCGGACCAAGTTGACGAGTACCTGGCTGCTGCGGACCTGCAGGTCCGCCGCCTCTGGGTGACGGCCAACCTGGCACCTCATCACCCTCCCCGACCCCCGTCGAGAACAGGAGCTCCTCAATGTTTGACGCCTTCACCAAGGTGGTCGCCCAGGCCGACGCCCGCGGCGAATTCATCAACGCCGGTCAGATCGACGCTCTCGCGGCGATGGTGG
>JBIIXY010000188.1:0-2873 GCA_044347105.1 Prochlorococcaceae cyanobacterium | reverse complement strand
CTCCAGCCCTCAGGGTCCTTCTGCGATGCCGGCACCACCTCACCCTCCAAGCGCCAGCCCTTGCGCCAAGCGTAGAGAGTGGCGATGTGAATGCCTGTGTCCTCGGAAATCCTCGCCACGCTCTGCCGAGCAGGCGGACTCATCCGCTTCCTGATATCAGCTTTGACAGCCTCGCTGTAACGCCGCACTGGTCATCTCCTTGAGCCCCCGCGTGGTCAAAAGCACGGGCGACAACTTTCCTGACGGCGGGGGACTCAAGCAAGCCAGCGGCGCCGGGCTGGCCATGCCGGTGTGCTTCGAGCTGCTTGGCCAAGGCAGGCTGAACATGGCCCGGTAGAGCTTCTGGCGGAGCAGCCAGCCTTGAGCGAGCGTCTCTGGTGGCTCCTGTCTCAACGCACGGTAGGCAGACGTTGAGCGTGCACTTGCCCGGCTGCGCCTGCGACTACAGGTGATCACCCATAAAAACTATGCAAGTTCAGCATGGAAATCTAGCGCTGGACAGTGTTTCAGAGGTCGCGGGATGGCTGCGGCGTGCTGTACCGAGATGCAAACTGATGTAGTGACTGAAATCTAAAAGCAGGCCTCTGATGCCCGAAGCCGTTCTTGCCCCAGGAGCCCGGATCGAGTGCCGCAGCGCCGAATGGCTGGTACGCAGCCTCGGCCGCAGCTCGGATGGCCAGCAGGTGGTGGACGTGGTCGGGGTCTCGTCGTTCCTGCGCGAGAAGGAAGCCCGCTTCCTGGTGGAGGTGGAGAAGGCGGCCGGCAGCTTCAAGGTGCTGCAGCCGGAGGACACCGAGCTAGTCCCTGATCCCTCGCCCCGCTACCGCGACAGCCTGCTGTTCCTTGAGGCCCACCTGCGTCGCTCCGTCCCCACCGACAACGCCCTGGTGGTTGGCCAGCGGGCGGCGATGGATGCCCTGCCCTATCAGCTGGAGCCAGCCGCCAAGGCCCTGGCGATGCCGCGCCAGCGCCTGCTGATCGCCGATGCGGTGGGACTGGGCAAGACGCTGGAGTGCGGCATCCTCTGCAGCGAGCTGATCCGGCGCGGCCGCGGCAAGCGGCTGCTGGTGGTGACCACCAAGAGCATGCTGGTGCAGTTCCAGAAGGAGTTCTGGACGCGCTTCTCGATCCCGCTGGTGCGGCTCGATTCGGTGGGGATCCAGCGGATCCGCGAGCAGATCCCGACGAACCAGAATCCGTTTCATTACTACGACAAAGCGATCGTGTCGGTCGACACGCTCAAGAACGACCGCGATTACCGCTTCTATCTCGACAACGCCAGCTGGGACATCATCGTGATCGATGAATGCCAGAACGTGGCCGAACGGGCTCGCGGCGCCCAGAAGAGCCAGCGGGCGCGGCTGGCGGAGCGGCTGTCGACACGATCGGAAACCCTGATCCTGCTGTCAGCGACCCCCCATGACGGCAAGCCGGAGAGCTTCGCGAGCCTGATGAACATGCTCGATCCCACGGCAATCGCCGATCCGAGCAAGTACACCAAGGACGACATCAAGGATCTGTATGTGCGGCGCTTCCGCAAGGACGTGATCGCTGACCTGCGCAGCAGCGTCAAAGAGCGCGACACCGCCGATGTGGAGTGTCCGGCAAGCGAGCGGGAGGAGCGGGTGTTTGCCCTGCTCAAAGACCTCAAGCTCCCTGACAGCGATGCCAAGGCCAAGGCCGGCCAGCTGTTCAAGACCACCCTGGCCAAGAGCTTGCTCTCCAGCCCGATGGCAGCCCTGGAGACGGTGCGCAACCGTCTCAAGCGCTTGGCGGCAGCCGCCAGCCCGGCCCCTGCCGACCAGGCGGCCCTGGAGGAACTGGAGCCCCTGCTGGCTGCGATCGGCCCGGCTGACTTCTCCAAATACCAACGCCTGCTTCAGCTGATCCGCGCCGACTGGAAGTGGAGCGGCAAGGATCCCAGGGACCGGATCGTGCTGTTCACCGGCAGGCGCGAAACCCAGCGATTCCTGGTGGAGCACCTGGCCGCCGACCTGGGCCTGCCCACCGGCGCGGTGGTGGGGCTCGATGGCGCCATGCCCGATGTGGAGCAGACGCGGGTGGTCGAGCAGTTCGCCCAGGAGAAAGAGGCCGTGCGGATCATGGTGGCCACCGAGGTGGCTTCCGAGGGCCTCAACCTGCACTACCTCAGCCACCGGCTGGTGCACGTCGACATCCCCTGGTCGCTGATGACGCTGCAACAGCGCAATGGCCGCATCGACCGCTACGGGCAGACTCAGCAACCCCAGATCCGCTACCTGCTCAGCTGCTCCCGCAGCGAGGGCATGGGTGATGCCGAGAAGGTGCTGCGCCTGCTCAAGCGCAAAGACGAGCAGGCCCAGCAGAACATCGGCGATCCGGCGGTGTTTCTGGGCGTCTACGACCCTGTTGGCGAGGAGGAGGAGATCAGCCGGGCGTACGAGAGCGGCTCCCTGGATGCGCTTGAGCAGCGGATGGATGAGAAGGCGGAGCGCTTCCTGACAAAGAGCAGCGCTGACAGCATTTTCGACGAGTTCTATGGAACGGATGAGCAGGACTCCGAGGCTGGTTCCACGGACATCCAGGTGCAGCAGCGCCAACCCTTCAGCCTGTTCCCCAGCCTGTGGAGCTACGTGGATACGGCGCTGGAGGCGGTGGCCGAGCAGATGGAGCGCCGGGGTGAAAAGCTCGATCTCAAACCTGATGAAGACCAACAGCGGCTTGAGATCACCCCGCCCACCGATCTGCAGCGCCGCTACGACCGATACCCCAAAGAGCTGAGGCCACCCAGTGGACAACGACTGGCCCTCTCCACCGAAGTGGCGGCATTGCAGCGTGCGCTCGAGCAGAGCCGGCGGCAGGACAGCAGCTGGCCGGAGCTGGAATACCTCTGG
>JBIIXY010000187.1:0-2885 GCA_044347105.1 Prochlorococcaceae cyanobacterium | reverse complement strand
GCTCGAGCACCCGCCCGCCTGGCTGGAGGTGCGCGGCGAGGCCCTGATCCCCGATGGCACCTTCGCGGCGATCAACGCTGAGCGCGCAGCCCGGGGCGAGGCCCTGTTCGCCAACCCGCGCAACGCCTGCGCCGGCACCCTGCGCCAGCTCGACCCGAAGGTGGTAGCGGCGCGGCGACTGGACTTCTTCGCCTACACCCTGCACCTGCCGGATGACTGGCACCCCCAGGCGGGGGACCCGGCCAGACCCGCCACGCAGTGGGACGCCCTGCGCTGGCTGCAGGGCGCCGGATTCCGCGTGAACCCCAATGCCGAATTGCTGCCCTCGCTGGCGGCGGTGGAGGGCTTCTTCGCCCAGTGGGAGGAGGGGCGCAAGGCCCTGCCCTACGCCACCGACGGCGTGGTGGTGAAGCTCAACGACCTGCGCCTGCAGGCCGACGCCGGCTTCACCCAGAAGGCGCCGCGCTGGGCGATCGCCCTCAAATACGCCGCCGAGGAGGCCCCCAGCAGGTTGCTGCGCCTCACCTGCCAGGTGGGCCGCACCGGTGTGATCACGCCCGTGGCGGAATTCGAGCCCGTACCGCTGGCGGGCACCACGGTGAGCCGCGCCACCCTGCACAACGCCGATCGGCTGGCGGAGCTCGACCTGCACGCCGGCGACACGATCGTGGTGCGCAAGGCCGGCGAGATCATCCCCGAGGTGGTGCGGGTGCTGCCGGAGCTGCGGCCCGCCGGCGCGGCGCGCCTGGAGCTGCCCCACCTGTGTCCGGAATGCGGCTCGGAGCTGGTGCGCGAGGAGGGGGAAGCCGCCACCCGCTGCGTGAATTCCAGCTGTCCGGCGATCCTGCGCGGCGCCCTGCGCCACTGGGTGAGCAAGGGGGCCCTCGATGTGGACGGCCTGGGCAGCAAGCTGATCGAGCAGCTGGTGGACCGGGGCCTGGTGGGCTCGATCGCCGACCTGTATCGCCTCGATGCCGCCCTGCTGGCCAGCCTGGAGCGGATGGGCGCCAAGAGTGCCGAGAATCTGGTGGCCGCCCTGACCGGCTCAAAGCAGCAACCCTGGCACCGCCAGCTGTACGGGCTGGGCATCCACCACGTGGGCGAGGTGAACGCCAAGGCCCTGGCCCAGGCCTTCCCCAGCGTGGCCGAACTGGCCACCGCCGCGGCCGACACGCCGGAGCTAGTCACGGCCGTGTTCGGCATCGGCGAACAGATCGCCCAGAGCCTGCAGCAGTGGTTCGCCACGCCGGCCAACCAGCGGCTGCTGGAGCAGCTGGAGGGGCTGGGCTTCTCCCTGGCCCTCAGCGTGGCGGAGCGCGAAGCGCCGGGAGCCGGCCCGGCCGCTGATGCAGCTGTGCTTCAGGGCCAGACCTTCGTGCTCACCGGCACCCTGCCAAGCCTCAGCCGCCGCCAGGCCCAGGACCTGATCGAGGCCGCCGGCGGCAAGGTGACCGGTGCGGTGAGCAAGAAAACCAGCTACGTGGTGGCCGGCGAGGAGGCCGGCAGCAAGCTCAGCAAGGCCGAGGGTCTGGGGGTGGCGGTGCTCGATGAGGCGGGGCTGCTGGCGCTGCTGAACAGCTGAGCCCGCGGGATCAGACTGAGGCTCCCATCCCAGACCAGTGCCGCCATGGCCGCTCCCGCCGCCTTCCGCTGGATCAAGACCGACTGCGGCCGGGCGAAATACCTGGATCTGGCATCACGCCAGGGGCTGCCGGCCCGCCTGCGGCTGGGCTGGTTCGTGCTGATCGCGGCTGTGCGCGACTGGCGGCTGCCCGATCCAGCCAGCGCGGCTGCTCAGGATTCGCCCGCCCCAGGCGGCTCCTGAAGCGCCCGCCGCGCCGCCCGGCCCACCAGCGCCACCACCAGCACGGTGGCCAGCAGCCCCACGATCCGCAGGGCCCAGGTGGCGGGATCGGTCCGGCCGGAGAGCACGGCGCCGAAGCGGGCCACATCCCCGGCCAGAGCCCCCAGGCCGCAGAACAGGATCGTGCCGGGCAGGATGCCGATCAGGCCGATCGAGTAGTCGCGCAGGCTCACCTCACTGAGGCCGTAGGCCAGGTTGAGCAGGGAGAAGGGAAAAGCGGGCGAGAGGCGGGTGAGCAGCACCAGCCGCAGCCCCTCCCGGCTCACGGCCTGCTCGATCGCCAGCAGCCTGGGCACGGCCGCCAGGCGCCGCCGCGCCCAGTCGCGCAGCCAGGTGCGACCCAGCAGAAACGCCGCCTCCGCCCCCAGGCAGGCCCCGACGAACACCAGCACACTGCCCCAGGCCGTGCCGTAGAGGGCGCCGGCCAGCATCGAGGCCCACACCCCCGGCAGCAGCAGGGTCACCCACAGGGCATAGAGGGGCACAAAGGCCGCCGCACCCCAGGGGGAGCGCAACAGCTCGAGGGCCTGGGAAAGCCAGGGGAGCGTCCACCAGTCGGAGGGGGGCAGCATCGATCGGGCCTGGGGCGCAGCGCCTGATCCTCGCCCGCGCGGCGATGGCGCCGTGGGCCGGGGAGTGGCGTGGCCAGAGCGCGATGGCCGGCCTAGAACGCAGGTATTCCGCAGCAATCGCCATGGCCCCCACCCCACCGGCGCGCAGCCGTGGGTCACGGCTGCCCTGGCTGGCCGCGGCGGGGATGCTGGCACTGCTGGTGGTGGGCGTGGGCCTCTGGCGGCAGCGGCAGCAGCGGCAGCAGCTGGAGCAGGCCCGCCACCAGCAGCCCCTGCCCCGCCGCGTCGCCGCCCTCGGCCGGGTGGAGCCCCTCGATCGGGTGGTGAAGCTGTCGGTGCCGGCCTCCCTCAGCAACGACGCCGTGCGCGAACTGCGGGTGAAGGAGGGCCAGCAGGTGGCGAAGGGAGAGGTGCTGGCGGTGATGGACAGCGCCGTGAGCCTCGATCGC
>JBIIXY010000093.1:0-9554 GCA_044347105.1 Prochlorococcaceae cyanobacterium | reverse complement strand
GAAACGCTGCAGCGCTGACGATATTTGGGGGGTAGCCCCCTGAGAAAATAGGTCGATGCCAGGTAAAACAATTCTCCAAGAGAAAAGCCACCGCACGGTGGCTTTTTTTGTGTCTGCACTCGGGAGCATGCCCGGGCGGCCCATGCTTGGGTCGGCCTGGGGGCGAGCTGCTGCGTTGTCTGGGCGATCCCCTGCAGTGACTTGCACCAGAGGCAGTGCGCCTACGCTCGGCAGGCAGCGCGGATCACTCAGGGTCGCCATGGGCGCGTGGAGACAGGGCTGGTTCACACCCTTTTGGCGTGCCTATCGGCTGTGGCTGCGCCATGACTGTGTGGATCTGAGTGCTGCCTTCGCCTATCACGGCCTGCAGTCAATCTTTCCGCTCTGCCTGATTGCACTGGCCATTGCTTCAGCGCTGCTGGGTCGTGCTGAGACACTTCAGGACCGGGTGCTGGAGTTGATTGCTGCAGTGGTGCCCGCTGCTGCTGTGCCGGTTGTCGAAGCGGGCATCGAACGCTTTTTACAGCAGGGGGTCGGTGCCGGCTTCGCGGGGGTCGTGATCCTTGCGCTCACGGCATCCAATGCCTATCTCACCCTTCAGCGCGGTGCAGACCGGCTGTGGTTCCATCGTCCCTGGGCGACAGCTCGGTTGCCATCCCGGCGCGCCCTGGTGTGGCGTTTTCTGCGGCTGCGCGCCAAGGCGCTGGTCTGGGTGCTGCTGGTTGGTCTGTTCATCACGGCAGATCAGGTGCTGGTGCGCGGTCGTTTCGCTGCCTTCACGCCCTTGAAGCCGTTGTTCCAGGCTCCCCTGGTGCTGGTGCCGGCATCCCTGGGGCTGGCGATGGCGGCCTCGTTGGTGTTGCTGAAAAGCCTGCCTTCTCTGCCGATGCCCTGGCGGGCTTTCTTGCCTGGAGCTGTGTGCCTTGGGCTCAGCATCCACATCCTCAACCTGGCCCTGGCCACCCTTCTGCCGGCGTTGGGTGTGCGCTTTCAGGCCTATGGCGTCGTTGGCGGCGTGCTTGTGTTCACGCTCTGGATCTGGTTGATCGGCGTGCTGATCTACTACGCCCAGTGCCTGTGCCTGGCATGCTGGAATCCCGGCCTGCTCAGATCGATCAGGATGGGGCAGGAGAGCTTGCCTCATTGATGTCTCGACCCCTGCCCTGGTTCTGGATCGCGCTGGCGGCGCTGCTGCTGTTGGTGCCCAACCCGGCGGGCCGGCTGCTGCTCGACCTGATCGGTGGTCTCACCCTCACGCTGTTGCTGCTCCCTCTCCTTCTGGGAGCCGCCGGTTTCGTGGCCTGGCAGGTGCTGCAGAGCCGGGCGCGCAGCTGTGCGGTGTGCGGTTTTCGTGCGATCGCTCAGGATTACTGCCCTGCCTGCGGAGCGCCTTACGAGGGGTTTTCAGACGCTGGATCAGCACCCGCTGACCTTGATGCCAGCAAGGCGACGATCGATGTTGAGGTGATTGACAAGCGCTGACGAACTGCCGCGGCCCTGAGGCCTTTCCAGGCGGGAATCCGGCCCGGAGCTTGGGGTTGGGACCGGCGACACCCTTCAGGCGTTCTGCTGCGCCAGTTCTGCCAGCCGCCGCTCCCTCAGGTAAAGGAAAAGTGGGGCCCCGCAGGCAAAGGCCAGCGTGACGCAACTGAGCAGCACCCACACCAACCCGCGCATCTGCAGCCGTCGGCTCTCGCTGACCATCCAGATCACCACCGCTGTGGCGCCGATGGCCAGGTCGCGGGACAGGGAGCTGGCGGCTGGGTTGTCATTGGCCAGGCGGACGAACAGCACCAGGTCTCCAGAAGCTCCATAGGCCTGGATGAACTCCAGGTTCGCCAGCCAGGGCAGTACAGCGCCGGCCACGGCCAGGAGCAGGTACAGCCATTGCAGGCCTGGCCATTGCCGTTGCTCGGGCTGGCCAGAAGGGATGGTGGTCATCGATGGCTGCGCAGGGCGCGGGGCTCAGGAGGGATCGGCATCCGGTTCATAACGCACCGGTGACGCCTCCGGGTTGGCCAGGTCGTCCCAGATCAGCACCTCCTGCTCCACCTCGGCGAGAATGGCTTCACAGCGCTGGGCATACAGGCGCCCGCGCTGATACAGGCCAGCCATGGCCTCCACGTCCAGGTCGCTGGCCTGCAGCTCGGCCAGCACCAGCTCAAGGGCAGCGCGGGCCTCGTTGAAGCTCAGGTCGGCAGCGCTCTGCTGGTCGTCCGTTGCAGCGGCGGTCCTGGGCGGCGAGTCCTGGCGTCGGCTGCGGGCCATCGGTAGCCGGATCGGCTGTGTTGCCTCTCACTCTGGCTGACCATCAGCGCGGGGGCGCAGCTCTTCCACCAGGGCGAGTGCTTCGCCATCGGCGAGGGCGATGGCGATCCGTTCCCCACGGCTCAGATCGTCCAGGCGGCGCACCAGGCTGCCATCGGCGCGATGCACCAGGGAGAACCCCCGCTCCAGCACGTGCTGGGGTGAGAGGGCCTGCAGCAGCCGACGGGCCTGCTCCAGATCCCTGCGGCGCAGCTGTAGTTGCTCGCTGGGATGCAACCGTTGCAGGCGCTCCGCCAGTTGGTCCAACCGCTGGCGGGCGCCCTGCAGGCGCAGCACCACCAACTGCACCAGGTGCCGGCGAAGCTGCTGGCCCGCCAGCTGCAGCTGCCGGCGATCGGGCAGTACAGCCACCAGGGCTGCGGTGGGGGTGGCAGCGCGGTGATCGGCCACCAGGTCGGCGATGGTGATGTCGTCCTCGTGGCCGATGCCGCACACCACCGGCACGGGAGTCGCGGCGATGCAGCGGGCCAGGGCCTCGCCGTCGAACACGCTGAGATCCTCGCGACTCCCCCCACCCCGGGCCAGCACGATCGCCTCCACGCCAAGGGCGGCGGCGGCGGCCCCCACCCGCTCCAGCGCTGCGCAGATCTGTGCTTCCACGGCGCCCTGCACTGGAATCGGCACGAGCAGGATGCCCGTGCTGGGCCAGCGCTCCCGTGCTGTGCGCAGCATGTCGGCCAGGGCGGAGCTGGGCACGCTGGTGAGCAGAGCGATGCGACCGGGGTCCGCCGGCAGGGGGCGTTTGCGCTCCGGTTCGAGCAGCCCCTCCGGTTCCAGCAGCTGTCGCACCTGCTCAAAGCGCCGCAGCACGCTGCTGAGGCTCGGGCGCAGATCGAGCACCTGCACGTTCAGGCTGGCCCGCGCCGCCCAGAAATTCAGCTTGCCCACCACCAGCACGCCGTCGCCGTCACTGGGCAGAAAGGTGAGCTTGGGCACCTGGGACGCCCAGACCACCGCCGATACCGAGGAGGCGTCGTCCACCAGGTTCATCCAGAGGTGGCCCTTCTTCAGCTGGGGCCTGCTCACGGTGGCCTCCAGCAGGAACCGCGGCGCAAAGCCGCGCTCCAGCAGGCTGGCTACAGCCGCATTGAGGGCGCTGACGCTGTAGCGGGGCAGCTGCAGGGGGCTGGGCTCGGCTGAATGCAAGGGGTCAGAGCAGAGCGCAGGGGTGGGATGGGGCGCACCAGGCCGATCTCCAGCATCGCCCAGCGTTGGCGCCTCAGTGGTTCCGGCCCTGTAGCCGCGTCTTGGTGAAGGCCGTGGCGGGGGCCGTGGCCCCGTCCTCCGGCCAGGGATGCTTGGGGTAGCGCCCCCGCAGTTCGCGGCGCACCTCCCGGTAGGAGCCTGCCCAGAACCCAGCCAGGTCCTGGGTGATCGCCGCCGGTCTGCCGGCCGGCGTGAGCAGATGCAGCGTCACCGCCAGTCGGCCGTCGAGCAGCCGGGGCGTCTCCCGGCAGCTGAACATCTCCTGCAGTTTCACGGCGAGCACGGGTTCGCCGCCGCTGTAGTCGAGCGGGATGCTGCGGCCGGAGGGAACAGGCAAACGCAGGGGCAGCAGCCGCTCGAGCTCCTGCCGCCGCGGCCAGTCGAGGTCACCCCAGAGGGCGGCCTCTAGATCCAGGGTGCGCAGCTCAGCAAGGCTGCTTGCGGCCCCGACCCAGGGGGCCAGCCATCGCTCCAGTGTTTCCATCAAGGTGCGGTCGCTGCGGTCTGGCCAGGGATCGCCGAGATGCCGATGGGCGAGGCAGAGCCGATGCTGCAGCTGGTGGCTGGCCAGTTGCCAGGGGAGGACCGCCAGGCCCTGCTGACGCAGTCCCTCCAGCAGGGCCGCCTGCACCTGCTCGGGATCGGCAGCGCTCCAGGGGCGGCGTTCCAGCACCAGGGCCCCCAGCCGCAGGCTGCGCTCACAGCGCACCCGGCCGGCCTGGACATCCCAGCGGGCGGCCAGCTCTTCGCTGCCCTCCACGCTGGCCCACTGCTGCAGGGTCTCCAGGGACAGGGGTACCGCCAGCTGGATGCGGGCGTCCTGGCCGCTGCCATCGAGGCTGGCCACGGCCAGGGCCGCTTCCCGCCCCAGAGGGTCCTTCGGGTGGAGCATCGCGCCGGTGCCGCTGCGCAGCAGATAGCGGTGGCTCTGGCCCGTTCGGCCCAGGGCCAGGCGTTCGGGAAAGGCTGCAGCCACCAGCACGGCCATCGCCGCCTGTTCAGAGCCGATCGCGGCCATCTGCGGCACTGCCGTCTTCCCTTGGACGGAACTGCACTCCAGCCCCTCCAGCTGGCGCAGCCATTGCAGCTTCTGTTGCTGCATTGGGTGGCGGGTCGGCTGGCGGCGCAGCCAGTCCAGCCGCAGGCCGAGGTTGGCCCCGGCCTCCTGCTGGCTGAGGGGGTCGCGCTCGCTCAGCAGCACGGCCAGCTCACAGGCCAGTTCGGCCTGGCCGCAGCTGCGGCCACGGAGCAGCATCCGCGCCAGGCGCGGATGGAGCCCCAGCCGGGCCATCGCCCGCCCGGCCGGGGTGAGGCTCCCCCGATCACCGGCTGGTAGGGCTCCCAGCTGAATCAGCCTGGTGCGGGCCTCCTGCAGGCTGGCCGCCGGTGGGGCGTCCAGCCAGTGCAACTCCTGGCCCTGGGGATCGCCCCACTCGGCCAGCTGCAGGGCGAGAGGCAGGGGGTCGCATTCCAGCAGTTCCGGGCGGTCGTGGGCGGGCCTCTGCTGCTGCTCCGCGGGCGACCAGAGCCGCAGGCAGCGGCCGGGACCCAGCCGGCCCGCCCGCCCGGCGCGCTGCTCCGCACTGGCCTGGCTGGCCGGCACGGTCACCAATCCATCCAGCCCCCGGGCCGGATCAAAGCGGCTGCAGCGGCGCAGGCCGCTGTCCACCACCAGGGTCACCCCGGCGATGGTGAGGGAGCTCTCCGCCAGAGAGGTGGCCAGGACAATCCGGGGCCGCCCACCCCCGGCCGGTCCCACGGCCCGGGCTTGCTGGTCGAGGGGCTGATTGCCGTGCAGCTCCACCAGCTCCAACCCTTCACTCCAGTCACACCCCTGGATCGCGCGGGCGCAGACCTGGATCTCCCGCAGGCCCGGCAGAAACACAAGGGCTGTGTCCCCCGGCCTGCAGCCATCCAGCCAGTGCTGTTCCAGGGCCCGGATCACCTGCTGCGGCAGCCGTTCGTCGCTGCGCGGCACCTGGTGGCTGATGGTCACCGGGAAGCTGCGGCCCTCGCTGCGCAGGAGCCGGGCCTCCGGCATCTGCTCCGCCAGGGGCGCCAGGTTGAGCGTGGCCGACATCACGATCAGGCGCAGCTCCGGCTGCAGCAGCGCCCGGGCCTGGCGCAGCAGGGCCAGGGCCAGGTCCGCCTCCGCCTGGCGTTCGTGGAATTCGTCGAAGATCACACAGTCCACCCCCCCCAGGGATGGATCGGCCTGCAGCCGCCTGAGAAACACCCCATGGGTGAGCACCTCGATGCGGGTGGCGGCGCTGCAGCGGCTCTCCAGCCGCACGCTGTAGCCCACCAGACCGCCCACGGGCTCTCCGGCCTCAGCGGCGATCCGCTGGGCGGCGCTGCGGGCCGCGATCCGGCGCGGTTCCAGCAGCCACACCCGCCCGGTCAGCCGGGGCAACACGGCCATGGGCACCCGGGTGGTCTTGCCGGCACCGGGGGGGGCCTGGAGCAGCAGCGTGGACCCCGCTGCCGCGATCGCCTCAGCCAGCTCGGGCAGCAGGGCATCGATCGGCAGGGGCGCCGCCATCCTTGCCGTGCGGGAGAGGGCGCTCAGCGCACGTGTCGCACGCCATCCACCGGGTGATAGTCCTCACCGGTGAGCTCCTCGTAGACGATGGCGGGCAACCCGGTCTCGAACATCGTCTGCAGGGCTTCCTTGAGGTAGGGGTTCCAGCCGCCGGTGCTCACCTTGCCGTGGCGCACGGTCCAGTCCCAGGTGCCCTGGAGGTCGCGGGGAATGCGTCCCTCCCGGTCGCGGCGCGTCACCAGATCCTGCGACTCGAGCAGGCCCACGAGCACGGCATCCTTGCCATAGGCGGGGGTCAGGCTGAGCTCCAGACGCACCGGATCCTCCTTGACAAGGCGCAGGCGGAAGCGGGGCGGCAGTTTGAGGTTGCGCAGGACTGCGGCCACGATGCGCGTGCGTTGATCCAATGCCGGCGATCTCCCAGAAGTCACGGACTCGTCACCGAGCCTATTCAGCGGGGGGCACCCGGGGTGCGGAACTCTCGCCATTGCTGCCGAAGCGCACGGTGAGCAGGTCTTCCTGGGTGAGCTGACCATCGGCGTCCAGCAGCTCCGGGTGGATGGTCACCTGGCCGGTGCGGTCCGCCATGGAGCGGTTGACGGGGCGTTCGGCAGGACTCTGCATCGCCTTGAAGCCGCGCCCCATGACCCGAAAGGCTTGCCACAACAGGGCGAGAAAGCAGACCCCGTAGAGGATCGGAAAGATCTGGGATAGCAGAGCGTTCATGGCCTCAGTCCCTCGGGGCGGGTGGGGATGGCGGTGCCGGTGCTCCCATCATTGCCCGGACGCGCCGGAATCGGGGCGACTGGTGGCCAGCATCCAGGCCCAGAGAGTGGTGCATGCTGCCCCAAACGCCAAAAAGGCGAGTAGTAGCCGTGGAGTGTCCAATGGTTTACATAAATCTTTGCAAAGTTTAGGTGCCTTGTCGGGTCGGGTGCGCCTGGGGGCGGTCAAGGGGGCGGTCAACCGGCCTGTCGCGCCATGGTGAGAGGTGCTTACGGTCTTGGGATTCTGCGGTCCGCTGTATGCATGTCCGTTGTGATGCCCGTCGGCGCGCTCTCCGGCAGGCCACCATCTCCTGCCTGGCCCTGGTGCCGCTCACGGTTGCGGCGGTCGGGGTGATTCAGCCCCCGTTGCTGGCCTCCTCCAGGGCTGCCGCCAGCCTGGGGCGGCAGTCGTTTGTGGCAGAGGCCGTGCGCCGGGCGGGGCCTGCTGTCGTGACCATCGACACCGAGCGCACGGTGGCCGTTGCCAGCAGCCAGGGCGGTGTGCCCAATTCGATGCTCAATGACCCGCTGTTCCGTCAGTTCTTCGGCCTGCCGTCCCAGGGTGCCCAGCCGCGGCCGGTTCCCCGCACCGAGCGCGGCCAGGGCAGTGGTTTTGTGTACCAGGCCGACGGCCTCGTGCTCACCAACGCCCACGTGGTGGAACGCACCAGCAAGGTCACGGTGGGCTTGCAGGACGGTCGCCGCATTCCCGGCACCGTCGTGGGCATGGACAAGCTCACCGACCTGGCCGTTGTGCGCCTGGACGGCAAGGGGCCCTGGCCAACGGCGCCCCTGGGGAACTCCGACACCCTGGAGGTGGGGGAGTGGGCGATTGCTGTGGGCAATCCCTTCGGTCTCGACAACACGGTGACCATGGGGATCATCAGCAATCTCAACCGCAATGCGGCCAAGCTGGGCATCACCGACAAGCGCCTGGATCTGATTCAGACCGACGCCGCCATCAATCCGGGGAACTCCGGCGGCCCCCTGCTGAACGCCGAGGGGGAGGTGATCGGGATCAACACCCTCGTGCGCACCGGTCCAGGCGCCGGTCTGGGCTTCGCCATCCCGATCAACCGGGCCCGGGAGATCGCCCGTCAGCTGGCGGCCAGCGGTCGGGTGAGGCACCCGATGATCGGCATCGGCATGGATGTGGTGCGTCCTGGAGATGGAACTGGTGTGAGCCGGGGGGTGAGGGTGGCCTCTGTGGTGGCCGGCGGGCCGGCCCAGCGGGCAGGACTGCGCCAAGGGGATGTGGTTGTGTCTGCCAATGGTGTGCCGATGCTCCAGCCCTCCCAGTTGATTGCCGCCGTGGAAAAGGCGGGGGTGGGTGGCACCCTCAGCCTCAACGTGAGCCGCGCCGGCCAGATGGTTCAGCTCACGCTGGTGCCGGTGGCCATCGGCGGCGGTTGAGTCCTCAGGATTCCTCGCTCCACTGGCCGGCCAGGCTCTGGGCCAGGGGAGTGGGGGCGCCGAGCTGCTGGCGCATCACCCACTGGGTGGCGGCCTTCTGGCTCTGCCAGGCCTGCAACAACTGCTTGGCGATCCCGCGCAATGCGGTGAGATCGCCGGTTTCATCGATTGCCCGGCTCATCCGCTCCAGCTCGAACTGCTGACCGAGGCTGAGGGCAAGGGGTTCCGTCATGGGCGGCAACCAACGCATCAGGACTGGAGTAAAGCTACAAACTGTTTCGAGGGGTTGCGTAGCGGCTGCAACAGTCTTCGCCTCCTGTGTTCGTTCCCGGTTGGTTGACTGGGTTGGTGGGCCCGAGCTGGTTCTGGTCGCCCGTTCAGGCTGCTGTAGCGCGCCCCTTGCTCTCGCGATCGGCCTGTTTCTGCTTCTGTTTGGCGCGGTTTGCGGCCTGTTTGGCGGCCCGTGCTGCCTCTGCCGCCGCGGCCTCGGCGGCTTCGGCCTCTTCCTGCTTCTTCTCCTGGTAGTAGGCGTAGTCGCCGCGGTAGAGCACCAGCTCGCCGTCGCGCAGCTCCACGATCCTGTTGGCCACCCGGGAGATGAAGTAGCGGTCGTGGCTCACCAGCAGGGCGGCGCCCTCGTAGGCGATCAGGGCGTCCTCCAGCATCTGCTTGGCCGGGATGTCGAGGTGGTTGGTGGGCTCATCGAGCACCAGCAGGTTGCAGGGCTTCAGCAGCATCAGGGCCAGGGCCAGCCGTGCCTTCTCGCCGCCGGAAAGCTTGCCGGCCTCCTTGAACACACTCTCGTTGGAGAAGCAGAAGCTGCCCAGCAGGGAGCGCACCTGGGTCTGGGTCCAGTCGGGCACCACCTCGAAGATCGTGTCGATCACGGTTTTCGAGAGATCGAGGGCCTCGGCCTGATTCTGCTCGAAGTAACCGGCGATTACGTTGTGCTCGCCCAGGCCGGCCCGCCCCTCATCCGGTTGCTCGGTGCCCATGATCAGCCGCAACAGCGTGGATTTGCCGGCGCCGTTGGGGCCCACGAAGGCGATCCGGTCGCCCCGTTCCACCTCCAGCTTGGCGCCCAGAAACAGGATCTGCTCGCCGTAGCTGAGGGTGAGGTCTTTGACCTCGGCCACCAGCCGGCCGGAACGGGGCGGCTCGGGGAAATGGAAGCGCGGCCCGCCCACCGTCTCCACCGGCGCCTCGATCCGCTCCACCTTCTCCAGCAGCTTCTCGCGGCTCTTGGCCTGGGTGGAGCGGGTGGCGCTGGCGCGGAAGCGGTCGATGTAGGCCTGCTG
>JBIIXY010000092.1:0-9606 GCA_044347105.1 Prochlorococcaceae cyanobacterium | reverse complement strand
AGTACCGAGACGATGGCGATTTCCACGGAGACGCCGATCGATACCCGCTGTTCCTGCAGATAGATAATCAGCAGGCGAAAGAGTTCAACCAGGATGAGGATGAACAGGATGTCTGCCGTGATGGCATGAAACTGGGGCCTGCCCAGCAGTGAGGTGAAGATGGCCCGGAGCTGCAGGGCCATGACGCAAAACAACCCCATGCACAGCGATATGGCAATGAGGTCCTGAATGGCCTCCAGTGCCTGCACGATCTCGCGTCGCCGAAATAACTGGTGCCACAGCACTGATGCTTGCTGTTGATGGGCCTGATCCGCGGCCGCCGAGGGGGACTGCGATTGGGTGTGCGGTTCCATTGATCGATTGAATGTGGTTGGCTACCCAGCGAACAGCGCAAGCCTGGATCTCTCTGTGGCTATCAGCGTCCCCATGGCAGCGCTGTTACGGCCAATTGGAAGGTAGGAATTTCTTGTCTTGCCTGGGGGACTGATGGTTGGTGATTGGGTTAGTCCTTGCTAATGCTCTGATCAGGGTTGCTTACACCTGTACTGCCTTTTGGGCTGGCCTGGTTGCCTTGCGACTCAACAACCTGAATGGTCTTGAGCCGTCTGAATGGTTGGTTCGGTGGTTTGGCTTGCGGTGATCGGTCGTGTTGATTGGGTGTGAAGCCGCACATCTCGGTTGGTCACGGCATGCTGAATCACTGCATGGTTGATTGCCCCGGCCCGTCCAGGTGGTCCAATGCCAGCTGGATCGTTGCGTAGCAGTGCTCCAGCTGGCGGTCGCTGATGCAAAGCGGTGGCAGCAGATACACCACGCTGCCCAGGGGCCGCAGGTACACACCCTGTTGCAGGCAATGGCGCTGGATCTGTTTGCCCACGGGATTGAGATAGCCGACCTCACCGGCCTGCACATCGAAAGCGGCCACCGTGCCAAGGCAACGGGGTTGGCACACCAGCCGGTGCTGGGCCAGCTCTTCCAGCAGTGGGGTGTGGCGCGACACAAACTGCTGATAGCGCTCCGGGTTTGCCTGCAACAGATCGAGGGAGGCGAGCGCTGCGGCGCAGCCCAAGGGATTGGCAGTGAAGCTGTGACCGTGGAAGAACGTGGCCTGGGGCTGTTCGCTGATGAATCCCTGGTAGATGTGCTCCCTGGCCAGCGTGACTCCCATCGGCAGAAACCCCCCTGTGAGCCCTTTGGAGAGGGCCATCAGGTCGGGCTGAAGTCCCGCCCGCCGGGAGGCAAACAGGTCGCCTGTGCGGCCGAAACCGGTCATCACCTCATCGGCGATCAGCAGTGCTCCGGCGCTGCGTACCCGTTCCGCCACCCCGCGCAGAAACGAGGGCCGCACCATGCGCATGCCACTGGCACCCTGCACCAGGGGTTCGAGGATCACTGCCGCGGTGGGTGTCTGCAGGGCCTGCTCGAGCTGCCGCAGGGCCGCCTGCTCCCGCTCCTCCACCCGCTCGTCGTGCCAGTGGGTGTGAGGCCAGCCCACCCGGGCCACGTCAAAGAGCAGCCTGTCGTAGGGCTCGCTGAACAGGGAGCGTTCCCCCAGGGCCATCGCCCCGAAGGTGTCGCCGTGATAAGCGCCCTCGAAGGCGATCAACTGGTGCCGTTGGCTGCCCTGGTTGTGCCACCACTGCCAGGCGATCTTGAGCGCCACCTCCACGGCGGTGGAGCCGTTGTCAGAGAAGAACAGCCGCTCCAGGCCGCTGAGGGCGCTGAGGCGCGTGGCCAACTGCTCAGCCGGAGCGTGGCTGAAGTTGGCAAAGATCACCTGCTCAAGCACCTGGGCCTGGCGGGCCACGGCGGCGGCAATCGCCGGTTCGGCATGGCCATGCAGGGTCACCCACCAGCTGCTGATGGCGTCGATCAGGCGGCGCCCGTCGGCCAGCTCCAGCTCACTGCCGCAGGCAGAGCGCACCTGCAGGGGCTCCGGGCTGGTGGCCACCTGGGTGGTGGGGTGCCAGAGGTGGGGATGCCAGCTCATGGATTCCTGCAATCAAGTTCTGAGACCAAGCAAAGCGCTGCGGTTTCCTTCGGCCCGGCCAGCCATGCTCATCCATCATGCAGTTGATTCCCTTGGGGTTGATGCGTTGCGGCGGGTTGGCTGTTCTCCCGGCGGGCCATCAGCACCAGCCAGTAGGCCACGGCTATTCCCACCACCACCACACCGAAACCTGCCATCAGGGCCGGTTTGTTCTCGGCGCCCGGTGGCAGCACGATCACCTTTCGCGCTACGGCCGTGAGGGCCGTGAGCAGCACCAGTTCGATCTGAACCACGTGGTCGCGGAGGTAGGCGGTGACGTTCTGCAGCACCTCCAGGGCAATGAAAATCAGCAAGAGCCGATCCAGCAGCTTGATCAGGTTGCCGTCAAACCAGTTGGTCTGCAGATTGGCGATCTTCAGCAGCGTGTCAACAAACAGTTCCAACGTGCCAACCCCCACCACAATGGCCAGAAGCAAGGCCAGGATCTTGGCTAGCCAGCGTTCATACCTGTGGATTCCAGTGAGAAAGCGCTGGTCGCTGAACATCTTCATCGGGAGGCAAGGAATAAGGACGGTTGCAAAGGAAGAACTGAGGCTGGAGCTGGATTGAACCCGTTTGGGGGCGATGGCAAAAACCCCGACCGTGCACTCAAGCACGGCCGGGGTTGAAGTGTATTCAGGAATGATGGCTAAAACTTGTGATCGCGCAGAGCCTCCACCTGATAGATGTAGGTGATGATCGAGTAATCAGCATAGTACTTGGCTTCGATCTCGCGAGTGATCTTGTCAGCCAGTTCACGGGTACCGGTGAGCACCTCGATTTTTACGTTAGACAGGGTGTGCGAAACGCTCGGCTCGCCTGTGGAGCGCACGTTGCGGCTTCCCTCGCCGCCGGCGGCATTCACAGTATATCCAGTGGCACCAGCTTCCTTGATCAGCTTGATCAGTTTCTTGGAGAGGATTTCCTCGCCGACAATCACCAGTTTCCAGACTTGTTGACTCATGATAATGCTCTGATTGGGTTTGTGAAAAGATCTTATTTGCCAATCATCATCTCGGCAATCCCTACGAACAGAGGGATGCAGATGGCGATGGCAACTGGTGTGCCGATGGCCGTGGAGGCACCAATGTAGGCAGAGGGATTGGCGGAGGGAATCCCGGCGCGAAGGGTCGGCGGACCGGAGATATCGGAGCTGGAGGCGGCGATCACCGCCAGCACCACAGCCCCGCCGATGCTGAAGCCCGTGAGCTTGTGAATCACCAGGCCGAGGCCGAAGGCCAGAAAGCCGTGCACAATCGGTGCGAAGAAGGCATAGATGGCAAACCACTGGGCCACTTTGCGCAGTTCGTTCATGCGCTGGGCGGCCTCCATCCCCATGATGATCATCAGCACGGAGAGGAAGCCCCGGAACAGGGGATTGAAAAAGCTCTCGTACACCGGCTCGGGTCTGGTGAGGATGCCAAGGGCCACGCCCAGCAGCAGGGCCGTCACGGCTGAGCTCTGCAGACTCTCCTTGATGATCGGCCAGACCTGCACATTGTCTGAGGTACGCCCTGACTGCTTGCTCAGGTAGAGGCTGGCCACCACGATCGCGGTGACCAGGGCCGGAATATCCATGAAGGGATAGAGGGCCGCCGTCCAGGCTTCGTAGTTGATGTTGGCGGAATCCAGGGCCGGCAACACGGCCGCCAGGGTGGAGCCACTCACCGCGCCGAACAGGCCGCCCGTGGCCACGGCGTCTGCCACCTTGATGCCAGGGAGCTTCGCCAGGGTGTAACGGCTGATCAGCACAATCACAATGCCGATTGCCACGGCCGCAAGCGCCGGCAGCAGGATTTCGGAAAGGTTGGAGTTGCGGATCGCGATGCCACCGGTCAGCCCGATCTTCATCAGCAGAAAGAAACTGATGAATTTGTAGATTGAATCGGGAATCGCTAGCTGGCTGCCCAGCGACGCCACCACGATGCCGCCGATCAGAAAACCGAGTGTGGGCGACTGGAACTGCTCTAAAAATAGATTGATGAAATCAGACACGTTTGTTCTCGAGAGGTTGGGTCACTGGGATGGAAGAGCACTGCACCAGCGGTGGATCCCGGCTGCGCTGCTGAATCAAGGCCATGGGATCAGCGCAAACCCCTCACAGCAGCCACGCCCGCCTCGGACAGCACATCCAGCTCCCCGGTCCGCTGCAGCCAGCCCAGTTGGCGAAAGTGGCCGAGAGCTTTGGTCACGGTGACCCGAGACACGCTGGCCATCTCAGCCAGTTGCCGGTGAGTGAGATTGAGGGGATCCAGAGGCACGGAGCGCCCCTGTGCTGTGCTTGTGCCGAAGCGCTCGCCAAGCCACACCAGCAGGCTGAACAGACGGGCCTCGGCGGGCCGGATCCGCGTGAGCTCCAGCAGGGTGGCGATCTGCTGGATGTGACCTTGGACGCAGGCGTGATGATGAGCTGGATCAGGGCTCCATTCTTGAACCTGCGCCGATGAGAGTGTGCGCAGTTCTATTGGCTTCTGCGCAATAAGTTGAGGGATGATGACTTCCCCAGGCCCCCAGATCCCAAGCGTAAAGACATCCCTCTGGTTGGTCCAGCTTGTTGCCCTTAGGTATCCATCCTCGATCCGCCAGCACACATGTATGGGCAGCGATTGGCCTGCCTCAAGCCTTAGCCGCAAGCCTCGTTCGGACATAGTGGAGTGCATTGCTCATCCAAGTGAAACGGGAAAAGCAGGGGGTGCGCATCGGCACCCTGGCTTGTCGTGGCGGCAACATAGGCGCGGCCAGATTCAGATTGGGTAGGGGATTGGGAAGTCGCTTCAATCACATTGATAAGCGCGCCTGAACCAATCGGAGCAGCGATGTTCTCTGGCTACGTCTAGAAGTTCCTGGGCTACAGCCCTGGGCGTGGCGTGGCGTGGCTAGGCGTGCCGGTGCTATCCCTCAGGGGGGAGTCTGTGGATCAGATCGCCTGAGCTGATCTCAAATCCCGAACCAGCGGCAGATCAGCAACGGCACCACCAGGGTCATGGCGATCGTGAGCGGGAAGCCGTAGCGGGCGATATCGAGGAACTTGTAGCGGCCGGGGCCGAACACCATCAGGTTGGTCTGGTAGCCAACGGGGCTGAGGAAGCTCTGGCTGGCGCCGAAGAGCACCGTATAGATGAAGGCCATCGGCGGTTGTTCCAGGCCGATCGCCAGCTGGCCGGCGATCGGGATCAGCATCGCCACGGTGGCGGCGTTGCTCATCACTTCGGTGAGCAGGGTGGTGAACAGGAACACCACCAACAGGGCGGTGTAGACAGGCCAGCTCTCCAGCCCCAGCAGCAGCGCCTTGGCGAAAGCGGCGGCCAGGCCGGTTTTCTCCAGGGCCACGCTGAAGCTGGCCAGCGAACCGAGCAGCAGGATCACGTCGAGTCGGATGGCGCGCTGCAGTTCGCCGGGCCGCAGGCAGCCGCTGGCCACCATCGCCACCGTGCCCAGCAGCACGGAGGCCACCAGGGGAATGACGTCCAAGCTCGGCAAAAGAATCACCAGGACGCCGATCCAGAGGGCCACGCGCTTGCGGCTCACGGTGGGCAGGTCTTTCTCCAGCTGCTCGAGCACCACCAGGTCGTTGTTGGCCTGCAGGCCGCGGATGGCATCCTTGGGGCCCTGCAGCAGGAGCACGTCGCCTTCGCGCAGCTGGGCCCGACCGAGGCTCTCGCGCACCACGGCGTTGCCGCGCCGCAGTGCCAGAACAGTGGCGTTGTAACGCTGACGAAAGCGCAGATCGCGCAGGCAGTCGCCCGCCAGGGCCGACCCTGACGGCAGCAGCACCTCCACCATCCGCTGCTTGTTCTGCTGGTCCGGCATCCCCGCTTCCTCGGGCGTGGGGGCCAGCACCACGGTGTGGTCCTGCTGCAGGCGCAGCAGGTCCTCGCGGCTGCAGCGCAGCAGCAGGCGATCGCCCAGAGCCAGGGTGCGGTCGGCCAGGGGCGGCAGGAAGCGCTCGCCCTCACGGTGCAGTTCCAGCACATCCACATCAAAGCGGCGCTGCAGACGGCTGCCGTGGAGCGATTGGCCGATCAGCTCCGAGCCCACGGGAATTTCCACCTCGGTGAGGTAACCGCTGCTGGCGAAGTTGGCGATCAGGTCCTCATCGTCGGTGCCGCGATCGGGCAGGAAGCGATCGGCCAGCAGCACCATCACCACACCACCCACCAGCCACACGCCGATGCCGATGGGGGTGAAGCTGAACAGCCCAAAAGCGCCATAGCCCAGCTTGCTGCTCACCTCACTGGCCAGCAGATTCACCGAACTGCCGAGCAGCGTCATGGTGCCGCCCAGCACGGTGGCAAACGAGAGCGGCAGCAGCACTTTCGAGGGCGAGATCCGGCGCCGCTGGCACCAGCTCTCCACCACCGGCAGGAGGCTGGCCACAATCGGCGTGTTGGGCACAAAGGCCGAAACCGGGCCCACCGCGCCCACCATCAGCGCAATCATGCGCTTCGGGCTGCGGATCGCATCCGAACCGATCATGGCCCGCAGACGATCCAGGCCGCCGCTGCGGAACAGACCCGCCGACAGCACGAACAGGCCCATCAGGGTGATCAGCGCGGGGCTGCCGAAACCCTCCAGGGCCTCCGCAGGCTTGAGCACGCCGGTAACGATCAGTAGCGCTGCGGCCAGCAGGCCGGTGAGCTCGGGAACGATCCAGCCGCCGATGAACAGCACGATCGATCCAGCCAGCACGAGCAGGGTGATCAGGGCCCCGGGCTGGAGCATGGCCGAAACGAGATCCTGCAAGCGCGCACTCCGGTTGGTTGGGAGCTTACACCGGTAATCAGATTGGTAATCCGAACTGCATGGCCTCCTTGCCCCAACAGCCTTTACAGGAACTGGGTGGGTGAGATCTGGTTATCCCGACATCAGCGCCGTATTTTTGGATCCGCTGGTTTTGGGCCTGGCCTCTGCCGGTGGCAGCTGAGTGAATGCCGTGCGCCAGAATCCAGCCACCAATCCGGGGATGCTCCATGTCCTTCCCCTTCATCCCTCCCCTTCGCCCGTGTCCCTTCTCAGCAGCACCATCGCCATCATCGTTGGTATCGCCCTGCTGTTCGGCGGAGGTGAGCTGTTTGTGGCCGGCTCCGTGGCCCTTTCTCTGCTGCTGGGCATCCCCCAGATCGTGATCGGCCTCACCGTGGTGTCCCTGGGCACCAGCGCCCCGGAGCTGTTTGTGAGCCTGATCTCCACTATCCAGGGGAATCTGGGCGTGGCGGGGGGCGACGATCTGGCCGTGAGCAACATCGTGGGCAGCAACATCTTCAACGTGCTGGTGGTGCTGGGCCTCAGCGCCGTGATCGTGCCCCTGCGGGTGAAGAGCCGCCTGGTGAAGCGCGACGTGCCGCTGTTGCTGGGCGTGTCGATGGCGGTGTGGGGCATGGCCTCCGGTGGCCGGGTCACCTGGCAGGCCGGCGTGGCCCTGCTGGTGGCCACAGTGATGAACATCATCTGGGAGATGCGCACCGCCGGCGAAAACCCCGATGAGGTGAGTGAGATTGATGAAGCCGAGCGGGCCACACCGCTGGTGGCTGGCCTCAAGCTGGCAGCGGGTCTGGTGCTGCTGGTGGTGGGCTCCCAGCTGCTGGTGAAGGGCGCCACGGCCGTGGCTCTCTCCCTTGGGGTGAGCACCACCGTGATCGGCCTCACGATCGTGGCCGCGGGCACCTCGATGCCCGAACTTGTCACCTCCCTTGTGGCCGCCTATCGCGGCAAGGCCGATCTGGCCATCGGCAATGTGGTGGGCAGCAACCTGCTCAACCAGCTTGTGATCCTGGGCCTCTGCGCCACCGTGGCCGGTGGCAGGGGGCTGGGCGTGGATCCGGTGATGATCCAGCGCGACCTGCCGATCATGGTGCTCACCACCATCGCCTGTCTGCCGATCTTCTGGACCAAGGGTGTGATCACCCGCCTCGAGGGAGCCATCCTCGTGCTCCTCTACGGGGCCTACCTGGTGGAACAGCTCCTGGTGAATACGGCACCCACCTATTCCGATGAGTTCCGTCTGGTTGTGCTGGTGGTGCTGGTGCCGGCATTGCTCGTGTTTCTGGTGTGGCAGGTGCTGGCCTGGCGGGAGCAGCGCCGGCTTTCCTAGCTTTCCGGCACTGATCACTGAGGCCGATGCACGCTCTGCCAGCACGGTGCCGGGCAATCGCAGCCCGTACTCGCCGGGGCAGGGCCTTGGCGGGCTTCCTTCTCGCCGCCCCAACCCTCAGCCTGGCCGGCTGCAGCCAGCCCGACACGGTTGCGCTCAAGCGACTGGCCTGTGAGCAGGCCGGTGCCAACCTCGATCTTCAGTCGCTGAGCCAGCTGGATGCCCTGCGCAAGGCGCTGGGGCTGGCCCGCGACGTTGACCCGATCGGCTACTGCCGCTCGATCGGAGCACGGCTGGAACCGTCGCAGCCCGCGCCAGGCGCAGATTCCGAAGCCGCTGAGCAATCCGGCCAATCCGAGTAGCCTCGGGGGCCGGTGCCTGGTGAGCTGAATCACGCCGACGGTGCTGCCAAACTGCATCGAATCGATCGCCGCACCGTTCATGGCCCTCCTGCCCAGACTGGCCCCTGCCGTTTCCCTGCTGGCCTGTGTGGCGCTGGCATCCTGCGCCTCCGGTGATGGCACGGTGCAAAGCCAGAAGCTGGGGGCGATCAAGGCACGCGGCAACCTGATCTGTGGGGTGGAGGGCAAGCTGCCGGGCTTCAGTTTCGTGCAGTCGAACGGTTCATACAGCGGCCTGGATGTGGATGTGTGCAAGGCCGTGGCTGCCGCCGTGCTGGGTGATCCCACCAAGGTGCAATACCGCGACCTCAACTCCAGTGAGCGCTTCGCCGCCCTGGCCAGCGGGGAGGTGGATCTGCTCTCCCGCAACACCACCGTCACCCTCAGCCGTGATGCGTCGGGCGGTAACGGCCTCAGCTTCGCGCCCACCGTGTTCTATGACGGTCAGGGCGTGATGGCGCCCAGCGCCAGTGGCATCAAGGCGCTCAAGGACCTGGCCGGCAAGCCCATCTGCGTGGAAACGGGCACCACCACCGAGCTCAACCTCGCCGATCGCATGCGCGAGATCAAGGCGCCCTACACGCCGCTGAAGTTCCAGACCAGCGATCAGACCTACGCCGCCTACCTGCAGGGGCGGTGCGTTGCAGTGACCAGCGACCGCTCCCAGCTGGCTGGCAAGCGCAGCAGCTTCCCCGACCCCGCCGCCCACACCCTGCTGCCGGACGTGCTGAGCAAGGAGCCTCTGGCCCCGGCCACCACCAACGCCGATCCGGCCTGGTCGGATGCGGTGCGCTGGACCGTGTTTGCGCTGATGCAGGCAGAGGAGCTGGGCATCACCCAGGCCAACGTGGACGCCAAGCTGGCTGAGGCGAAGGCTGACACCAACCTCGCTGATCTGCGCCGTTTCCTTGGGGTGGAGGGAGACTTCGGCAAGCAGCTGGGCCTGCCCTCCGACTTCGTGGTGCGTGCCGTGAAGGCTGTGGGGAATTACGGCGAGATCTTTGAGCGCAACGTAGGCACCAGCTCGCCGCTGAAGCTGGAGCGCGGCCTCAACCGCCAGTGGCAGCAGGGCGGCCTGATCTACT
>JBIIXY010000202.1:0-2932 GCA_044347105.1 Prochlorococcaceae cyanobacterium | reverse complement strand
GCGCGAAGCGGCTACCACTGAGGTCAAGGGAAAAGGATCGCTTGAGCGGGATGCCGCCTTCGGGCGTGAAATCGAACGACTGGAAAGGGAGCTGCTCTCCAGTCAGGACACACTGCGCCGATCAATGGCCGATCTTGAGCAGGCCAATGAAGAGCTCGAGGCATCTTCGGAAGAACTCCAGGCGTCCTCAGAGGAGTTGCAATCATCGAATGAAGAGCTTGAGGCCTCCAACGAAGAACTTCAGGCTACCAATGAAGAGCTCAGCACCCTTAACCAGCAACTACGAACCCGTAGTGATGAGCTCGAACATCTCAACAACGACCTGGAGAATATTCAGGCATCTCTCAACCAAGGGATGGTGATCGTTGACAGGCAGCTACGCATTACCCGCTTCTCCCCTCTTGCAGTACGCGTATTTGGTTTAGTGGAGAGCGATCTTGGTCAGCCCCTTTTCGGGTTGCCTACAACTGTCCCCCTGCCGGGATTGCGTGAGGCGCTGCATGCGGCAGTGCATGAAGGGGATCGTTGCACGATTGAGGCGAGCAGTGAGGATGCCGCTTATCTCGTACTGGTGATGCCGTACTGCGATCGGGCCGGCCTGCCTCTAGGCGCAATCATTACGCTGACTGATGTATCGGAGTCGATGGCTTTGCGGAGAGCCGCTGAGGCGGCTTTACGTGAATTCACATTCTTGGCGGATTCACTTGAGCCGGTGGTTTGGAAGCGAGATTATTCGCTTGATCGAATCCTTTATGTCAACCAGCGGATTCAAGAGCTCACTGGATGGAGTGCTGCTGAAATTTGTGATTCACCTAATCTGCTTGATGATGCAATTCTTCCTGAAGATCAACAGGCTGTTATGGCCGCTCGCCGACTTGACTGCAAGGGATGGCGTGTGACCTATCGCATGCGCCTCCGTGATGGAGGTGTGGTTACACTTCAGGAAGTGGCAAGAGTTCTCGACGACCCCAATGACCATGCGGTGGTTGGAACGCTCTCCGACGTGACCGAAATGCGACGGCTGCAACGTCGCAGCCAACTTCTGGCCAGCGCCTTTCAGGCTATTCAGGCCACTGAAACTCAGGCGATCATGCTTCTAGACGATTCGTTGTGCCTGGTGACTGTCAGCGACACGCTTGCCAATTACCTTGGCTCTACTGGTCAAGAAATGATTGGGCAGCAGCTGGAATCCCTAGTTCAAAAATGGCCTTGTTCAGACAACGACACCATAGCAAATAAGCCAGTTGGATTGGGTCTTCATCATCTACCTGATCTCGCGAGTGAAGCCCTGCGCTCTCAGCAGCCTCTCCTTGGACAGCAGATTAAGACAGGTCGAAGCGACGAGCCCGATGGTGGTATTCGTGTCGAGCTGCTACCCATTATTGATGGAGGCGACGTGCTCGGTGTGTTGGTGCGTATGTTGGTGAACTGGAATTAAGTTAGAGAGGCAGATCGGCTACTGGCAGAGCCCACAGCAGAGCAGGCCTGCCGCGCTCCCGCGCTTCTGGATTGCCTGTCCCGCCGTGATCGAGGCATTGCGCGGCTGGGGGCAATCGCGATCCCCCTGCATTGGTGTGGCCAGCGGTAACAACCACACTCCCCATGTGACCCAGGGCAACTGGGGGACCCGGGCATCAAATCTGCGCATTGTCAGACAGGCCTGGCAATCATTGGTGACCGTCTCATTGTGCAGCGGCTCCATACCACTGGCGATACCACTGCTCCATCTGGGTAATCTCCTGGCTCTGGATCTTCACCATCTCCGCCTGCAGATCCCGCAGCTCGCTCTGTTGCGTGTTCCACTGGGCGTGGAAAGCCATCATCACGCCCATGCGGTGGTGGGGAATCATCTGCTCGATGAAGGCCCGATCGAAATCCGGGGCTGATCTGAGTGCATCCAGGCTGATTGTCATTCCGGGCATTGCCCAGCCCGGCCCCATGCCCATTCCCCAGCCTGGGCCCATTCCCCCGCCCATCCCGGGGCCCATCCCCCAGCCACCGCCAGACCAACGGGGCACATCGGATCCGAACCACTGCCGATACCAACGGCGCATCTGGGCATTCTCAGCGGCCTGGCTGGATCGGATTTGCTCGGACAAAGCCCTGATCTCAGGCCGCTTGGATCGGGAGAGGGCCAACTCAGCCATGGCGATGGCCCCTTCGTGATGCGGAATCATCATCACGATGAAGCGCTGATCCGCCGGTTGCATCCCCATCGGTCCCTGAGCCATCCCTGGGCCAGGAGCTGGGATCGGCGCGGCCAGCCCATGACTGGCTGTCACCTGGGAGCCGAACAGCAGGGCGACGCTCACCAACGAGGTCCAGCCGTGCTTGATGCGGATGGTGCCCATGGCAACCTCCAGGGCTTTACAGCTCCTTCAGTCTGAAAAGGCCCCAGGTGGGAGCAGGCATCAGCCTGGGGGTGATCTGCTGGTGATCGGCAGCATGGCTGCCTGCCCGGCGAGGCTGACAGCACGGGCAACCAGGCCAGCGCCAGAGTTGCGCCACCCTGCTTGGATGGAGACCGATGTCAGGAGACAGCGCCACTGGAAACGCCGCGGCCGAGGAAATGGGGCATGGCTGAAGCCTCCAGGAGGCTGAGCTGTGAGAGGAAGCCCACACATGCGTGGTGCCTGAACCAGTGGCAGGTGATGCACACCTTCCGCCTGCGGGTCTTGAGCAGGGTGCCTTCGTCGAGGTAAGGCCACTTAAGGCCCGCACGGTGGTGCTGCGGCTGGTGGCTCTGCACGCGACAACTGTGCCTTCGCATTGGTGCGTGGTGCCGTTGTTGTGGCGGCTGATCTGCTCAATTTCGGCTTACCTGAGCTGTCTCGCGCCGGCCACCGCCAAGAAGCTGCAATGTTGTAGACCAACGTCGTGAGTGGCGAACTTCATTGATCTGATGGCGCCGGCGCAGCAAGGCCAGCGACTG
>JBIIXY010000185.1:0-2966 GCA_044347105.1 Prochlorococcaceae cyanobacterium | reverse complement strand
CACCCTCAACGTGCGCCACTTCCCCAGTGAGGTGCTGGCGCCCCTTGGGATTGAGGCCGTCACCCCCGACCAGTTCCTCTGCAACCTGCTGGATCTCGATCCCATCACCATTCACGGCTGCCTGCGGGCCATGGCGGCGCGGCAGCGCAACCCAGCGCGCAGTGCCCAGGTGTTGTTGCAGATCCTCAGCCGGCAGGCACCGGTCTTTGCCAGCCGCTGCATGGAGTTTCAGGTCGACGCCCAGTAGGGCTCAGCCATCGGCAGCGAGCACCGGCGGCTGATTCCTGGCAAGGGCAGTGGTCAGCACCACGACCGATGACCACCCCTATGAGCGCCGAGCGGTTTGCCGATCGCTTCCGCTTCTACAAAGGCCAGACCCAGCAGCAGCGGGGCGTTCTTGAGCTGCATGCCGCCATCAGCAGCGGCGACAAGGGCGCAGAGATCCTCGATGAGCAGGCCCCGTGGGCGCTCACCTACAGCGAAGAGCCTCCCGCCCCTGCCGGGGGCCTGGATCCCCGCGGCTCAGAAGAAGCCGGCATGGCTGGCCCGCATAAGCCGGCACCGGTCCAACCGGGCGACACCTACCTGCTGTCAAGCGACATCCGCTTTTGGTCCCGGACCAGTTTTCGCTGTCGCCTGACATGGGGCCCTTGGCGTTGCCGTCCTGGTCGTCCTGCTGCGCCCAGCGGGTCTCCAGCGTCAGCACATCACCCACATTGAACTTGCCCTTGCGGTGGCCGCAGCGGGCTTTGATCCACTAGCCGAATCCTCTGGCTTTGAGGATCAACCGCACCCGATCGCCTGCCGCCGGCACGCCCCCCTCATCACCCAGGCGGGCCTCCATGGTGGTGCCGGGCAGGGCCAGGGCAGGATCACCATTTTCTGCCTGAACCGCGGCCGCGCCTGGCGCTCTCTGGCTTGCTGCTGGTGCCGACGCAGACCCGTTGAGCCGCGGCACTGGGTTGCCGGCAGCATGGGCCAGGTTCAGTTGGCCGGCACCGCCACAACTCCATCGAGAAACACCAAGAAGTCAACCCATCTGGAGGCAGCGGCAGCAATATCTGGTTGAACTTGGTAGCTAACTGACCCAATGACAATCCGACACTGTGTACGAATACAGCTGCCTGAGTTAGTACCGGACGAGCGACGAATGGCATTGCCCGCTGGGCGAGGGCTGTTGAAATAAATGATCACCTGGTCTGGCACGAGGCCGCCAGCTGTGGTCTGGCCAGAGGGGATCACTCTTGGGGAAGACCCGGACAACAATCGTGTGTCCCACTCCTGGATGGTTCTGCTGCCCTCACCCGTGGTGATTGGCGTGTTCCGGCACCCCGCTGTACCACAGTTGGAGACAAACTGCTCTTGAGGTTGTTGGAGCACAGCCAAAGCGGGACTGGTTGCTACGCCGATGAGGAACGTGTGGGGACTCGCCGCTTCAGCACCGCTCTGGATGTTGAAGGTGAGGGAGGCCCCCAGGGAGGAGCCAGAGGCGACGACCTCATTCACCCGAAAAGGGCTTTCTGCTGCCAGTCCGTCCAGCACAACCCCAGTTCCGGGTTCTTGATCTGGGTCCAGCTCAGGGACAGCGCCGTTGTTTTCCCTGTAGATTGGACCTTCCCGCTGCAACACGTAGGGGCCACGAAAGGAGATGTCGATATTGTTCATCTCCTCCGCCGGTATGGCGCTGTACCGGATGGTGTAGGAGGCATTATTTCCCGACTCACCGGGATGGACACCGTGGAGCACCAGTGCGGGGCTGTCGTCGACCTCAATCCGGGTAGCTCGGGCGGCTTCCGCTTCCATGAAGCGGCGGGCCTGGTCGGCATGGCGGGAAGAGCGCTGGAAGCGCAGGATCGAGCTGCTGCTGCGGAACTCGGCCTGGAGCATGGCGGTGAGGCCAAGGGTGACAAAGCCACCGATCAGCACGGTGACCAGCAGCTCCACCAGCGTGAAACCAGAGGCTGGCGGCCTGTGGCGGCTGGCGTGGTTAGTTGAAGACCGCATGGTTACAGGTTTGCTTGGCAAAAATGCCGATCGAAACCAGTGCTGAGGGGGTGAACATCTGCACGCACATCTGCCGATCGCTGCCCTCCACACCCAACACAGCAGTGAGGGTATTGATCACAATTCCACCTGCCTCTATTCTAAACATGGTATCAAAACCAGAGGCGCTCGCATCCAGGAGTGTGATCGGCAGGGGGCTCGTGGGCAGCAGCCGGGCAGGAGCCAGGCCTGCGCAGGAGTTGGGGTTGATTTCGGCGGGACCGATCTGCTGATCTGAGCCGGTGCCGCTGATCTCCACCACGCAGGCATCCGCGCTCGCTGCTGCCAGGGCCTGGGCATTGTCGAGATAGCCGGCCAGCTCCACGGCGGCATTGCGCAGCCCCCACACGCGCACGCTGGCGAGCATCCCCACCGTGACCACTCCCGCCAGGATTCCCAGGATCACCACGGTGATCATCAATTCCGGCAGGGCAAACCCCTTGCCCGAATGGCCGTTCATGGCGTGCACCATCCTGCGGCCTGGATCCGCACGGAACTGAACCGATCGATCGGCGGCTGGCCCCCATAGGCGTAGGTGATCAGCAGGCTGGTGCCCGACTCAGAAACGTCAATGGTGCGATTCAGCGGAGCTCCGTTCACCAACTGCAGGGTCTGATCTCCCTCGACGATGGCAAAAGGACGATTTTGCTCGTCGGCGTCCATGAGGAAGTCATCGGCCAGACCGGTACAGGCCACCTGCTCGTAATCCAGCAGGGCATTGGCGGTGTCTGCGCTGCAGCCGGCCAGACACTTCCAGGCTTTGGCATAGCCCGCAATCCAGTGCAGATCGCGCTGAATCAGATTGCGCACGTCGGTGCCGGCGGTGGCGGAGCGCCCATTCGACAGGGCCATGTTGGAGAGCGGCACCACGGCGGCCATGGTTACCGCCATGATCACAGCAGCCACCAACACCTCCACCAGGG
>JBIIXY010000091.1:0-9773 GCA_044347105.1 Prochlorococcaceae cyanobacterium | reverse complement strand
CTGGTCGCCGCCCCTGGATGAGGCGGGCAACAGCGTGCGCGGCCAGCTCACCGCCCAGTTCCTCTCCGAGCGGCTGGGGCTGAATCTGTTCGACTCCCGACCCAGCCGGGACGTCACGGCCGACTCCCCCTAGGTTCGGTCGCAGATCCAGCCCAGGCGGCAGGGGATGCAGCAGATCGAGATCGGCGCCTTTGCCAGCTTCAACATCGCGATCATGGTGCTGGCGGCAGGCAAGCTGCTGCACCGCCGCCTGCGCCTGCTGCGCACCTTCAACATCCCCGAACCGGTGGCCAGCGGCCTGCTGGTGAGCCTGCTGATCGGGCTGGTGCATGCCCTGAGCGGGCTGGAGCTGAGCTTCAACCTGGCGGTGCGCGATTTCCTGCTGCTCTACTTCTTCGCCGGCATCGGCCTGAACGCCGACGTGCGCACCTTGCGCGCCGGTGGCTGGCCGCTGCTGATCCTGCTGGCCGCCACGGTGGTGTACATCGCGATCCAGAACCTCACGGGGGTGGCGATGGCCAACCTGCTGGGGCTCGATCCGCTGGTGGGCCTGCTCACCGGTTCGGTGGCGCTGGTGGGGGGCCACGGCACGGCGATCGCCTGGGGGCCGCGCTTCGCCGAGCTGCATGGCGTGCAGAGCGCTGTGGAGATCGGCACGGCAAGCGCCACCTTCGGCCTGATCCTCTCGGCGCTGATGGGCGGGCCGATCGCCCGGATCCTGATCCGCCGCGCCCCGCCAGGCGCCATGGGAGCAGCGGCGGAAGCGGAGGCGATCCAGCCCCCCCCGCGCGACCCGATGGCCGAAACCGCCCGCCCTGGCCCCCCGCTCACCAGCTTCCAGCTGATGGCCACCCTGTTCTGGCTGAATGGGTGCCTGGGCCTGGGCGAACTGATCCACGCTGGCCTGGAGGCGCTGGGCCGCAGCCTGCCCCTGTTCGTGTGCGCCCTGTTCGCCGGGATCCTGCTCACCAACACGATTCCGCGGTTGGTGCGGATCCCCTGGCCCGCGCACAGCACGGCCCTGGCGGTGGTGTCGGATGCGGCCCTGGGGATTTTTCTGGCGATGTCGCTGATGAGCCTGCAGCTGTGGACGCTGCAGGGGCTGGGCGGGCCACTGCTGCTGATCCTGGCGGTGCAGTTTTTGATCGCCTTCGCCTATGCGCTGCTGGTGGTGTTCCGGGTGATGGGGCGCGACTACCAGGCCGCCGTGATCTGCGCCGGCTTCGGCGGCTTCTCCATGGGGGCCACGCCCACAGCGATGGCCAACATGGCCGCCGTGACCCAGACCTACGGGCCTGCGGCCAAGGCCTTCCTGATCCTGCCCCTGGTATCGGGCTTTTTCGTGGACATCAGCAACTCGCTGATCATCCAGCGCTTCATCAACTGGCTGAGCTGAACGCTCCCATGGACACCCCAGAACCCTCCTCAACACGCCCCGCCGCCGGAGCCCGCCGCGAACTGCTGACCCTGCTGCGCCAGCAGCCGCGTGGCGCGGCCAACCGCCAGGGGGAACGGGTGCGGCAGCTCTGCCTGGAGCTGGAGCGCGACCAGCCCGCTGACCTGGCCGCACCCGGCGCCCTGGAGCTGCTGGAGGGGGTGTGGGAGCTGCGCTGGAGCAGCAGCAAGCAGCCCTACCTGGCGGTGGGGCCCTGGCTGGAGAACCTGCAGCTGCTGGCCCCCTCCCAGGGCCGGGCGATGAACCTGCTGCGCCTGCCCGGGGCGCTGGCGCCGCTGGCCGGCATCGCCGTGGAGGCGGCCCTCACGCTGAACCCCGGCGAAGCCCCCGAGGGCCGTCCCTTTCAGCGGGTGCAGGTGCGCTTCCAGCGCGGCGGCTGGCTGGGGCCGGCCCTGGGCAACACCCGCCTGCAGCTGCTGCGCGGGGTGCAGCAGCCCTTCCCCGCCTGGCTGGACATCACCGTGCTGGATCAGGAGCTGCGGGTGTGCCGCGGCAATGCCGGCACCCTGTTCGCCCTGCTGCGCCGGCCCGATCTGCAGCTCGCCGACCTGCTGCTGCCGCTCACATCCGCTCCAGGGTCGGAATCCCCAGCAGGCCCAGGCCCAGCCTGAGGGTGTCCGCGGTGAGGCGGCAGAGGGCCAGGCGGGAGCTGCGGGCCGGCTCCTTGGCCTTGAGCACCGGCACCTGGTCGTAGAAGCGGTTGAACACCTGGCTGAGCTCGAACAGGTAGCTGCAGAGGCGGTTGGGCAACAGCTCGGCCTCCACCTCGGCGATCACGCCGTCGAGCTTGAGCAGCTCCCGGATCAGCGCCCACTCCTGGGGTTCACTGAAGCTCAGGTCGCCGCCGGCGCCAGCCCCCAAATCGCCCCCCTTGCGGGCGATGCCGGCGATGCGCACCACCGCGTACAGCAAATACGGGGCGGTATTGCCCGTGAGCGCCAGCATGCGATCAAAGCTGAACTGGTAGTTGGTGATCCGGTTGGTGGAGAGGTCGGCGTACTTCACCGCCGCCAGGCCCACGGTGGTGGCCACCTGCTGGATGAACGTGTCGTCTTCCTGGCGGTCCTCCTCGGCCAGGCGGCGGCGCAGGTCGGTTTCAGCCCGCTCCACCGCCTCATCCAGCAGGTCTTTGAGGCGCACCGTGTCACCGGCGCGGGTCTTGAGCTTCTTGCCGTCCTCCCCCTGCACCAGACCGAAGGGCACATGCTCCACGCTGGCACCCGCCGGGATCCAGCCGGCACGGCGGGCCACCTGGAACACACCGGCGAAGTGGCTGGCCTGGCCGGCGTCGGTGACGTAGATCACCCGGCCGGCGCCATCACCCTCGGGGGCGGCGGCGAAGCGGTAGCGGATCGCGGCCAGGTCGGTGGTGGCGTAATTGAAGCCACCGTCGGATTTCTGCACGATCAGCGGCAACGGCTGGCCGTCCTTGCCGCTCACCCCCTCCAGGAACACGCAGCCGGCGCCGGCGTCCACCACCAGCAGCCCCGC
Source organism: Prochlorococcaceae cyanobacterium (assembly GCA_044347105.1). GTDB lineage: Bacteria > Cyanobacteriota > Cyanobacteriia > PCC-6307 > Cyanobiaceae > NIES-981. Next base: position 6,826 of record JBIIXY010000091.1, on the reverse strand, counting down.
TGCCCTGAGATCGTCGACCACGGCCTGCAGGAAGGGGTTGTAGAAGGATTCGCCGCGCTCGCTCAAGACGATGTCGAGCCGGTCGTAGATCTTCTGGAACTCGCGGCGGCTCTGGTCGCAGAGCAGCCCCCAGGCCTTGATCGAGAGGGGATCACCGGCCTGCAGCTTCACCACCTCCTCACGGGCGGTGGTCTGGAAGGTGTCGTCGTCGTCGAAGCGGGCCTTGGCCTGGCGGTAGAAGGCCACCAGGTCGCCCAGATCCACCGCATCGGCCGTTTCCAGGGCTTCGGGCGCCACCTGCTTGAGGTGGGTGATCAGCATGCCGAACTGGGTGCCCCAGTCGCCCACGTGGTTGAGCCGCAGCACGGGATGGCCGCGGAACTCCAGCACCCGCGCCAGGCAGTCGCCGATGATCGTGGAGCGCAGGTGCCCCACGTGCATCTCCTTGGCGATGTTGGGGCTGGAAAAGTCCACCACCACCGGCGCCGGCAGCCGCCCGCCGGCCTCGTCGGCCAGCGTGGGCACCCCGAGGCGCGGATCCCCGAGCCGCTCAGCCACCGCGGCCGTGAGCCGCTCGGGCCGCAGGGTGAGGTTGATGAAGCCCGGACCGGCGATCACCGGCTCCAGGCACAGCTCCGTGAAGGCCGGATCAGCGGCCAGCTGCTCCACGATCGCCTGGGCGATCTGGCGGGGCGGCTGGCCGAGGGGCTTGGCCAGGGGAAGGGCGCCATTGGCCTGGAAGTCGCCGAACTCGGGCTTGCTGGCGGGCGCCAGCTGGGGATCGAGGGGCCGGGCCGCCCCCGGCAGGGCCCGCTCCATCGCCGCGCGCAGCTGGGCTTCCAGGAGATGGGCGATGCGCAGCATGGGCAGAGGCGGCTCAGCCACTGAATCATCCCGCGACGCCGGCGACCGCTCAGAGCAACGAGCCCTGGTGGTCCTGCGGCGCCAGGGCGGGCGCGGCTTCGGCTTGCTCCTCGGCCTCGCCGGCCCGCACCTCGAGGGCCTGTTCGATCACCCGGTCGGTGAGGGCATCGAAGTAGGCGGCCAGGGTGCTCTGCAGCTCCTGGAATTCAGGCCAGAGCGTTTCATTCACGAACGTCCGGCTCAGGCGGGCCATCACGGTGGTGCGGCGCTGGCCTCGGTAGCGGTAGGGGTGGATGCCGTAGCGGCGTAGCAGGGCCACAAACAGGTGGCGCGACCACTGGTCGGCCAGGGAGAAGCGGAACTCGATCGGCGGCTCCTCAGCCTCCAGCTGCCTGAGGCGGGCCTGGATGCGTTCCCGCGCCCGCTCCGCCGCCTGACGCTCGCCCTCACTGCCGGGCCGGGCATGCAGGGCCTCGATGCGGCGCAGTTTCTCCACCAGCTGCTGTTCGGGACCCGGCGGCGGCGCGCCGCGCTGGCGGGTGGCGCCGTCATCAGCGGCACGGGCAGCGTTGAAGCCAGCGGCTGTGGAACGGCTGCGGCGGCCGATGGCGATCTCAGCGAAGGAACAGGCAGCCACGGTAGGCAGCTGCCGCCGCGTGGACAGCCAAACCAGTTGGCCCAGGGTGTGCAACCCGCTGCCCATGCACATGCGTACAGGTGGAGACCACGCAGGGGCAACTCTGTTGAGGTGTTCAGGAGTGCACCCGTGCTGAACCCGCCACGCCCGCCCGGGCTGATCCAGCGCTACAGGGAGGAGCTGGAGGCCCGGCACTACGCGAAGCGCACGGTGGAAAGCTACGAGCAGTGGCTGCGGCGCTTCCTGCGGTTCCACAGCATGCGCCATCCACGAGAGATGGGCAGCGAGGAGGTGAACGCCTTTCTCACCCATCTGGCGGTGGAGGGGAACGTGAGTGCCTCCACCCAGAACCAGGCCCTGGCAGCGCTGCTGTTTCTGTACCGGGAGCTGCTGGAGCGGGATCTGGATCTAGAGAGGCTGGTGCGAGCCAGGCAGAAGCGACGGCTACCCGTGGTGCTGACCCCGGGAGAGGTGCGGGCGGTGCTGGAACGGATGGACGGAGTGGAGGCGATGGTGAGCGAAGTGCTGTATGGCAGCGGATTGCGTTTGATGGAAGCGCTGCGGCTACGGGTGAAGGATCTGGATTTCGAGCGTCGAGAGCTGACTGTGCGGGACGGGAAGGGCGGCAAGGATCGGCGCACGATGCTTCCCATTGGCGTAGGAGAGCGGCTGCGCATGCACCTTCGGCATGTGCGCCGGTTGTACGAAAAAGATCTGGCCGAGGGGTACGGCCGTGTGCAGCTGCCAGGAGCGCTGCAGCGCAAATACCGGAGCGCCGATCGGGAGTGGAACTGGCAATGGGTATTCCCCCAGCACAAGCGCTGGCGCAACGAAACCGGAGAGCAAGGGCGGCATCACCTGGATCCGAGCCTGGTTCAAAAAGCGATTCGCCACGCCGTGATCGCGGCAGAGATCAGCAAGCCCGCCACATCCCACAGCTTCCGCCATTCCTTTGCCACCCATCTTCTGGAGCGGGGACATGACATCCGCACGATCCAGGAACTGCTCGGCCACAGCGACATCAGAACCACCATGATCTACACCCACGTGCTCAACCGCGGCCCGTTCGGCATCAGCAGCCCAGCAGACGCTCTGTAACAAGATGAACTCCTCTTAGGCGGATCCGCCCAAGATGCGATTGCAACGGGTGCCGTCGCGACATACCCTGTGACAAGGCCGATTTCAGCCACCCCTCCCCCAACCCTAAGCTCTTAGGCGGACAGCCGAGGGACTCAGGCAGTCTTGGGCGGATCCGCCCAAATAGTTGTTCGAAGGATCAAACCCACCGCGCCTCCAAGGCAAAGATTAGTAAAGTCTAGTTGACATGTTGAAAGCATATGGTATATCCTAGATTTGTTGAAGCGAACTTTCAAACATGAGTAACGCTAATTGGCGTAAAGCTGTTACGCATTTCATGCTGAACAATCCTGCCTACGAAAAACTAGTCAAAGCATCAACTACTGTCTCGGACATGCCCTTTGACTCCCCTGATTTGATTGAGGACGTTGCCAACGCGGACAGTTCAGATAGCGCTGAAATTCAAAAGTACTATGCCACCGCCTTAAATGGCAATGTAATCGTTGTTGCTACTACGAAACAGGATGCAATTGGCCAGGCAGCGCAAGAAGTGTTTCAAAAGGCTACGGTGCTTAGTACGGCAATCATGACTGCCCTGGCCAAAAAGAGTAAAACTCTTTATGATGTTGATGCTGCTGCAGCTGTAATTAGCAAGTGTGGATTTTTTCTTCCACTCGACTTACAGGATATGACCGTACATGTAGATTCTACGTCATTAACGTTGAATACAGCTATTATTTCTTCAATCATAGGCGGGGCGGCCTCGGCCGAGGCTCTTGCGGCGCTGAATGGTGTATTGGGGTCTCTTGGCGGGCAACTACAAGCTGTAAGTGCTAGCGATGCAAGCACCAAGAAAATCGGCAAGCTTGTCTTGTGGCTGGAAGAAATCATGACCGTTCCATTAGTCATGATTCAGATGTACTATACCACTCTCACGGATGTATCCACAATTGTACAAACTAACTGTGCAAGTGTAGCCCATAATACATTCGACTTAAAATATCATATGCAGGGCTTTATGTTTGTAGACCCGACATGGATCAATCAGTTCACTCCAGATTTCCAGACAACGCCCGAATACCAGCGACTCATAGATCAGCTAGCGGACCTTGTTCCGACGAGTTGACCGCGAAAAGGATTGCCTCAAGGTACACCATAATATTCAGACCATCTTTTATTTGCTGTATTCACTACGTTGCTATGTCCCTGAAATGTCGATGAACGATTGGATTGTTGCCAATTATGTAGATCCGGAAGATCCTGTTCCAAATGGCATCTGGGTATATAAGAAAAATAGGAACTTTCCTAATTTGCATTTAAGCCTTAGCGTTGACATACCAAGCAATAATCACGTGGCAACAGATGCTCCACCGCCATCAAGTTATTATTACGGCTCGAATCAACATGGTGCGCGGCCGCATTTTGCAGGTGTCCCACCAAATGATTTATTGAAGGCAAGTCTTATCGCAGCATGGAAGGACTATTATACCGTGTAACTGGTTTATTTTTCCATAAATTTGCTATCTATGTTGCTGAAGCCTGTGCGGCAATTAGTGTGATGTTAGGGTCAATGAAAACGGTGTATTTCTCTTCTTGATTAGGTAGCAAGCTCCGCGTCTCTCAGGAGGCGCTCTGGCCTCGCAGTGCAAGTGCAGATGGCATAGGCAAGCCGTTCTGTCATCTTCTCCAGGTTGAAGCGCCGATTGAAGCGATAACAGAACGCCCCCAAGTAGCGATCAGCATACTTTTCAAAGCGTAGGGCATGAAACGTGCCACTGAAGCTGGTTTTCAGGTTGCTGATCACCGTATTGATCCACCGGAAAACGGGCAGATCCTTGGGATGGCGGCCATTAACGATTACAGGCTGGTGTATACAACCCACTTCCGTAACAGCACGAAAGCAGGCAAGCCCATCGGAAATCACCTCACACCCTCGAGCCAAGGCCTCTTGGGCCCAATCTGCGATTGCTGCAAAGGAGAAGGTTTTCACCTTGGCCACCTTGATGTGGATGGGATGGCCAGCATCATCAAGAGACACGGCGGCGACGATCGGAACCTTGTTCTCTGAACCCCGACCAGCCTTGCCACCATTGCGTTCTCCGCCAAGGTAAGCATCATCGATCTGAACTCGTCCACGCAGCACGTAAGCTTCCTCCCGCTCGCTCATGGCCTGCATAATCTTGTTGTGAACCAGCCACGCAGTGCGGTAATTGACGCCCAGCATGCGCATCAGGGAAAGCGAGGAAATGCCTGTCTTGGCTTCCCCCACAAAGTAGAAAGCCTGAAACCACTTTGTCAGCGGTAGCTTGGTGGCTTCCATGATGGTTCCAGCGGTCACAGTCGCCTGATGACGACAGTTCCGGCATTGATAACGCCTATGGCGCCGGCCATGGACGAGACCATGCTCCTGCCCCCCGCATCGGGGACAGCGGAATCCTTCGGGCCATCGTGCCTGCGCCAGAGCAGCCTCACATTGCTCCTCAGTGCCGTAGAGCTCTTGGAACTGCGACAATGACATTGCAGCCTGGAACTGGATGCGGTTCATGGCCATGGCATGGGAGCTGGTACATGCGTATCACTCTAGCCTGAGAAGGCCTGGGCGGAGCTTGCTACCTAATCAAGTTTCTCTTTGCAAATTTCTGAAACGTCTTAATCTTGTTGATCAGTCCCTCATGGCTTGAAAATCTCGCGACAAATCGGCCGAAAGTCAACCAGTCGGATCCAGCTCACCACCTGTGTGAATTGAGTATTCAACGATGGTACGAATTCAGAAGGGTATATACATGTTTGATGAGATAGGGCTTGCAAGCTGTAGTTAATATCTAGTCCCCAGCTGGGATGCGAAGCTGAACTTCGAACAAGCCCCTTGAGTGGGCCGGCCACCATCACCTCTCTGCTGCGCCCCCACAAGCTCCCTGCCTGCCACTCAGGGGAAGCGTTGGGTGGTCGCAAAGGAAGCTGAGAACGAAACCGGAAAAGCCTTAGCTTGATTTTTTGAGTTCATATCCTGCCCGTTATTCTGTTCTGTAAAAGACCTGCGACCCCTCTCACCGCGGGCTCAATCCGATGATTCATCTCTTGGTATCATCATGATTTCCTGCTATGGTCGACAAAACATACTCCCGACTTCAATGCGACTGTGACCAATCCCCTTGATAAGGAATGGAATCTATTTGCCAATGAGGCGCACATCATTCGGTCACTTTATGCAACAGGATTCGAAGAACTCTCCAGAGCAGGTCTTTCATCACCAGGAAGGTATATCGCATCACTCTATTCCATCGGAATGTCGCTTGAAAGATTAGGCAAGTTGTGTTATGTGATAATGTCTCGGCAGTATAAGCTAGATAGAACGATTGATATCAAGAGAGACATGGGACACAATCTAAAGAGTATACTCTCTACTGTATACAAGTTGCTCGAAAGCGAAAGTTGTGGATATATCGAACCTTGTCTATCTGAAGGAATGAGGTCAAAGGCGCTTACTCTTGTGGAGGGCATACTAGGGGGGCACTCCAGGTATTTTTCTATTGATAGTCTTACGCGGAGGAAAGCAGTAAACCCATATCCGCTCCTTCACGAGATATTGCTTGGATATTATGACGACCTTAGAACTGAGCGCTGGGCAACTGCGATATATAAACGTTTGCTTGACCAAGCCTTAGGCTTGAATGCGAAGGCAGACGCGTTTACATGGTTTCTGGATCTTGAAGGCAACCTAACTAATCAGGTTGAGCTTTTTACGCTTCATGCTAAATATGCAATAGGCTGCAGAGGCTTAAAGAGAGAGATGATCGAATTGATTAAGCCACTTACAAGTTATTTAATTGACTTAGAAGATGTCACAGACAGTTATCCCTGCTTTTCTGAGTTTTTTCTGGTGTTTACAAACCAGACAAGTTATTTATCTAAATTGCGGCGATGGTCAGACCGATGAAAACCACTCACTTCCGCTCACCCAACAATGCCATTCACCTGAGCCGCCTCCAAACGATTTCTAGTTACCTTTGCGGCTCTATGCGGCCAGGTGATGGCAAGCGGTTAGGCAGCATGAACACCGTCAATCTCCACCTTGAGCGTTTGCGACGTCACTATGAGGTGGCAGTCAGGACATATGATCACTTGATTACCCAGCTCGCTCCGTGGCAGCCGACCCGGGGGAATAGAGTGGTACACAGATACCAGCCCGGCCATGGCCCGCAGTGCGATCCAGTTCCAGAAAGGCCTCTCCCTGCCTGAGTTCCAGCG
>JBIIXY010000090.1:0-9792 GCA_044347105.1 Prochlorococcaceae cyanobacterium | reverse complement strand
CAGACGCAGCGCCTGCCGCTCCTGGGCTGGATCGCTGGTGAGCCAACAGGGACTGCCTGCCGCGATCTGGTGGAGGGGCGGCCTGGCGGGGCCCAGGCGCACGGCCTGCAGGCCGGGTTCGCGGCTGACGACGGCCATCACCCGCCCTCCCACCTCCTGGGGAGGGGAGAGTGGATCGCTGACCAGGGCCTCGAACACGAGGCCGTCGCCGGGTTTGAGGGCTTCCGGCGTGCGCAGCACACACCAGCCGCCGGGCTCCAGCGCCTCCACGCTGCCGATCAGCGGTCCCCGCTTCTTGCTCCAGCGGGCATGCACCAGGCGGCGATGGTCGATGCCCGTGAGCCAGCCGGTGGAGAGGCCCCTGGAGAACGTGAGCTCAAGGCTGCGCCGTTCGTGGTCGCTGAGGAGGTCGACTGGTCGGCCCTCCTGCCAGCGGTCAAGGCTGCGGCGGTAGGCATCGGTGACCACCGCCACATAGCCGGCGTCCTTCAGCCGTCCCTCGATCTTGAGGCTGGCAATGCCCAGGTCGGCCAACCGGGGCACCAGTTCCCAGGCGGAGAGATCCTGGGGCGACAGCAGATAGCGCTGATCGTTGAGATCGAGGGGCTCTCCATCCACCACCAGCTGATACGGAAGGCGGCAGGCCTGGGCGCATTCGCCGCGGTTGGCGCTGCGCTGGCCCAGTGCCTCACTGGTGAGGCACTGGCCGGAATAGGCCACACACAGGGCGCCGTGCACGAACACCTCCAGCGGCACATCCAGACCGCGCTGGCGGAGCTGGGTGTGCATGCGCTCGAGATCCCGCAGGCTCAGCTCCCGCGCCAGCACCACCTGACGGCAGCCAAGCGCAACCGCCTGGGCCACTCCGGCGGCACTGGTGATCGACATCTGGGTGGACGCATGCAGCGGTAGCTGCGGAGCCAGCGCCGCCGCCAGGCGGGCGAGGCCGATGTCCTGAACAATCAGGGCGTCCACCCCGGCGGCGGCGGCGGCCACAACCAGCTCGCCAGCCTGGTGCAGTTCGTCGCTGAAGACGAGCACATTGAGGGTGAGGTAGGCCTTCACCCCCCGCCGGTGCAGCCAGTCGACGATCGTGGAGAGCTCCTGCACCTGAAAGTTGGCGGCGCGCATGCGCGCGTTGAAGCTCTCCACCCCGAAGTACACAGCATCGGCGCCGTTGGTGGCGGCGGCCCGCAGCGCCTCCCAGCTGCCAGCTGGAGCCAGCAGCTCCGGGGAGCGGGGGCCCATCAGCGGGCCAGACGCTGGGCCGGTTCGAACTGCCTGAGGGCCTCGGCCGTGCCCTCAAAGCGCCAGTGCCACGGCTCGTAGTTCACGCCCTGGGGATTGTCGGCAGGGAAAGAGAGGATGAAGTGATGGCGGGCGGCATTGGCGTGCAGCCAGCGAAAGGCGTCGGTAGAGGCAAACCGTTCAGAAAGATTGGCCTGGGGAGCGCGGCCATCACCAAGATCCACGGCATAGCCAGTGCTGTGTTCAGAAAAACCAGGCGGCGCACTCACCCGGGAGCGCTGCAGCGCGCTCTGGTTGCGCTCCGATTTGACAGCAAAAAAGAGCTCCTTCTGCAGGGCAATCGGGCGGAAGGCGCTGAGCACCGTGAGGCTGATGCCGTCTGCAGCGGCTGCCTGTTGCATCGCCAGCAGGGCGGCAGCGGCGTCGCGATGCAGGGCCTGGCCAGGACTCACCTCGACCAGATCGTTGCCGGATGCCTCCGGATAGGGGAAGTGCCCAAGCAGCCGGCCATCCGCACTGAGCCGGGCATTCAGGCCCTCAACAGGCGCGGGCATTAGCCAGCGGCGAACCGGCGCTGGAAACACCAGCACAAGGCTGCCGCCGACGAGCAGCGCGACCAGTCCGGCCAGGCCGATGCGGCTCAGGACACCCGGTCGCGTGGACAGGGTGGGTGTGGAGCGCTGGGCAACGGGAATGTCGTCGCCAGCCCGAGGGCGCCCCCGTCCTCCCTGCATGGCGCGCAGGGTCCGTCCAGCGGCCGGTTCAGACGAGCTGGACGGGAAGGTTGAACGGGAAGGGCGACTGGTGATGGCGATGGCGCGGCTGGCAAGCGACCAACCGGCAGATAACAGGCATGAAGATCCTAGGCGGCACGGCTGGAGCGGGCCCCAGCCGACCGATCAACGGTGTTAGCTTCCAGCCACTTCTCAATCCGGGCGGAGCGCTCTCTCGATGTTGCGTGTGGCAGTGGTGGGCGGCGGCCCCAGTGGGTCCTGCGCCGCTGAGGTGCTGGCCAAAGCGGGTATCCAGACCTGGATCTTCGAACGCAAGCTCGACAACGCCAAGCCCTGTGGTGGAGCCATTCCTCTCTGCATGGTGGCGGAATTCGATCTTCCCGAGTCGATCATCGACCGCAAGGTGCGCAACATGCGCATGATCTCCCCCTCCAATCGTGAGGTGGATATTCATCTCGATAACGAGGATGAATACATCGGCATGTGCCGCCGGGAGGTGATGGACGCCTTCCTGCGCAACCGGGCTGCTGATCTCGGCGCCACCCTGGTGAACGGTCTGGTGACCAAGATCGACACCGGCGCCAACCGCCAGGGGCCCTACACCCTCACTTACTCCGATTACAGCGATGGAGAGGCGACCGGCCAGTCCAAAACCCTGGAGGTGGATCTGATCATCGGCGCCGATGGAGCCAACAGCCGGGTTGCCAAGGCCATGGATGCCGGCGATTACAACGTGGCCATCGCCTTCCAGGAGCGGATCAGGCTTCCTGCTGAAGAGATGAAGTATTACGAAGACCTGGCCGAGATGTATGTGGGCACCGATGTGTCCCCTGACTTTTACGCCTGGGTGTTCCCCAAGTACGACCACGTGGCCGTTGGTACCGGCACCATGCAGGAGAACCAGGGCCTGATCAAGAGCCTGCAGGTGGGCATCCGGGAGCGGGCCCGCAAACGGCTGGTGAATGGCGAGGTGATCAAGGTGGAAGCCCACCCGATCCCCGAGCATCCCCGTCCGCGGCGCGTGGTTGGACGCATGGCTCTTGTGGGTGATGCCGCCGGCTACGTGACCAAGAGTTCCGGCGAGGGCATCTATTTCGCCGCCAAGAGCGGGCGGATGTGCGCCGAGGAGATCGTGGCCGCCAGCCAGGCTGGCCAGCGGGTGCCGACTGAGGCCGATCTCAAGAAGTACCTGAAGAAGTGGGATCGCCAGTACGGCGCTACCTACAAGGTGCTGGAAATCCTCCAGAACATCTTCTACCGCAACGATGCGGCCCGAGAAGCATTCGTGGAGATGTGCGATGACAAGGACGTGCAGCGCCTCACCTTCGACAGCTACCTCTACAAGCGGGTGGTGGCGATGAATCCCTGGCAGCAGCTCAAGCTCACCTTGCTCACCCTTGGTGCCGTGCTGCGGGGCAACGCTCTGGCTCCGCAGAGCTACAGGCCCGTGCCCAGCACCGTTCGCTCCGACGACGAGGTCAACGCCATGCTGGCCGTGAGCAGCATCAAGGGCGGCATCAACGCCTCCCGCGAGAAGAAGCAGGCCGCCGCGGTCAGCGATTCCTCAGCCCAATCGGCCGAGGAGCGGGAGCCGGCAGGGGTGGCCTGAGCCCAGACCCGACTTCAGCCCGAGATCCGGCTGAAGTCGGCCAACACGGATGCCTGATTGCTGAGCAGACCCAGCAGACTGAGGCGGTTGGCGCGAATGGCCTGGTCGTCAGCCATCACCATCACACTCTGCTCGCCGTCAAAGAAGGCAGCGAGCGTTGGTGCGGCGGCGGCGAGGCCATCGGCAAGCCGTGCGTAGCGATCCTCAGCGTTGCTGGTGGCTACCGGGGCCAGCGCTTCGAGCACCTGCAGCATGTCCGCTTCGCTGGAGGTTTCAAACAAAGCTGTGTTCACGACGCCATCCGGCTTGAGCACGCTGGTGGGCAGATCTCCTTTGCTCGCCAGCCGGTAAGCCCGGGTGACCACCGCGCGCACCGCCTCCAGCCGGCCGCTGGCACGCAGGTCAGCCAGCAGAGCCGCCCGGCCATGGGCGTCGGCGGGATCGCGCAGCAGACGGTCCAAGGGAACCGACTCGCCGGCGACCGCCTGCACCAGGTCGCCATCCACCCCCTGCTCTTCCAGCAGGCTCACCAGCCGCTGGCGCAGCAGCTCGCTGAGATCATGGCTGAGCTGCTGGGGTTCCACAGCCAGCTGGGGCAGACACTCGGCCCAATGGCCGGCGGCTCGCTGCAGCAGGGCCTGGAGATCCAGCCGCCAGCCCTTGCTCCAGAGAATCTGGAGGATGCCGTTGCCGGCCCGGCGAAGGGCGTAGGGATCGGACGAACCGCTGGGCCGCTCACCCTTGGCGAAGATGCTGAGCAGCAGCTCCAGCCGCTCAGCCAGGGCCAGCACGGCCCCCGCAGGGGAATTGGGCAAGGCATCACCAGCGCCCCGCGGCAGATAGTGCTCGAGCACCGCCAGGGCCACCTCCCGCGGCTCCCCTTCGGCCACCAGGTACTTGGCGCCCATCACCCCCTGCAGTTCGGGGAATTCGCCCACCATCTGGCTCACGAGATCGTGTTTGCAGAGGTGGGCGCCGCGGCGGGCATGGCTGGCTGCGGTGGGATCGAGGGGCAGCAGCTCCAGAAGGGCGTCGGTGAACCACTCCAGCCGGTCCACCCGGTCGCGCAGGGATCCGAGGCCGGCCGCGAAGGTCACGCTGGCCAGCTGGTCACGCCGGTCGATGCTGGCCACCGCTCGGTCGGCCTGCAGGAAGAAGGCGGCATCGGCCAGGCGGGCCTTGAGCACCCGCTCGTTCCCCCGCCGCACGGTGGCTTCGGCGTCGGCCAGGCCGTTGCCGATGCAGAGAAAGTGGGGCTGCACGATGCCCCGGGCCTCAAGGGCCAGGGGATCGTGGGTGGCCTGGCGCCGGAGCAGGGGCACATAGCGCTGGTGGGCACGCATCACGGTGCAGAGCACCTCCGCTGGCAGGTCGAGGTAGCGGTCGGCGATCGTGCCCTCCAGCGGCAGGGGAGCCTCCACCAGATCCACCAACTCCTCGAACAACTCCGCTGGCACGTCAGGCACGGCCTGGTGGCGAGCGGCCGCTGCGGCCACCGCGGTCCGGATCGTTTCGGCCCGGCTGGCGCGGTCGACCTGCACGCCCGCCGCCGCCAGATCCTGGCGGTAGCTGCTGGCGGAGTGGATCGGCACCTCCGCAGCCACAAGACGGTGACCGCGGCTGGCGGCCCCAGCCAGCAACGGCGGGTCACAACTGGTGAGACGCACCGGCAGCACGCTCGCATCGAGCAGGGCCACCAGCCAGCGGATCGGTCGCGAGAAACGGCAGTCACCCTCACCCCAGCGCATGAAGCGCCGCCCCTGCAGGGCTTCGATCCAGGCTGGCACCAACTCCGCCAGCAGGCTGGCCGTGTTCCGGCCACGCTCCACCACCCGAGCGAACACGAACGGACCTTTCGGGGTGTCGCGCACCTCCAGGGCCGTTGGTTCCACGCCGCAGCGCTTGGCGAACCCCACAGCCGCCGGGCTGGGTGCTCCATTCAGGAAGGCCTGGCCGGCGGGCGGACCCTTGCGCTCCTCTTCGCGATCGGGCTGACGCGCCCCAAGACCCTCCACCACCAGGGCCAGCCGTCTGGGGGTGCTGGTCACCTGGAGGGTGTCGAAATCGAGACGCAGCTGCTCAAGATCACGCCGGGCCTGGGTCTGCAGCTGGGGCAGGGCCAGGCGGGCGAAATCAGCCGGCAGCTCCTCAGTTCCGATCTCCAGCAGAAAGGTGGACACGCAGGCAGGCCATGGCAGCTGCCAACTCTATGGATTCACCTGCTGTGAGCTGTTGCGGTGATCCATGCCTGCCCGCCGGGAGTCCCGGCCCGTTCGCTACGGTCGGGGGGACCATGAAGCATGCGTGTGGCCGTGTCTGCCGGGGTATCTGCTGGGCCCACCAAGTTCGAGCAGTTGAAGGCGGGCAGCGGTCATCTGCGTGAACCGCTGTACACCGAGCTGGGCAACGAACTGCCCAATTTCAGTGAGAACGCGGTTCAGATTCTCAAGTTTCACGGCAGTTATCAGCAGGACAATCGCGACAACCGCCAGAGGGGCCGCGAGAAGGACTGGCAGATGATGCTGCGGCTGCGCAGCCCCGGTGGGCGCATCTCCAGCGACCTCTACCTCGCGATGGACGAGCTAGCCGACCGTCTGGGCAACGGCACCCTGCGCGTGACCACCCGGCAGGCGTTCCAGATGCACGGGGTGCGCAAGGAGAACCTCAAGGAGGTGATCGGCACGATCGTGCGCCACCTGGGCTCCACCCTGGCCGCCTGCGGCGACATCAACCGCAATGTGATGGCTCCGGCGGCCCCTTACGCCAAGGGTGGCTACCCGGCGGCCCGCCAGTTGGCCGATGACATCGCCGATCTGCTGGCTCCCCAGGCCGCGGAAGGGTCGTACCTCGACATGTGGGTGGATGGCGACCTCAGCTACCGGATCAAACCAGCTGCAGCCGTGCGCCGTGTGAAGGAGCGCCAGCGCGAGGGGGGGGTGTACAGCGGTGATGGCCAGGAGCCGCTCTACGGCGACACTTACATGCCGCGCAAATTCAAGGTGGCCGTCACCGTGCCCGGGGACAACTCAGTGGATCTGCTCACCCAGGACGTGGGCCTGGTGGTGTTCTGTGATCCCCAGGGCCGGCCCCAGGGTTGCAACGTGTACGTGGGCGGGGGCATGGGCCGCACCCACAACAAGGAGGAGACCTTCGCCCGCACCGCCGATCCCCTAGGCTATGTGGCCCAGGACCATGTGCTCGACCTGCTGCAGGCGATCGTGGCCCTGCAGCGCGACCATGGCGACCGCCAGCAGCGGCGCCACGCCCGCATGAAATACCTGCTCCACGACCGCGGCGTGGACTGGTTCCGCGACGAGCTCAAGTCCCGCTACTTCAGCCATCCGATTCGCAGCCTGCGGACTGAACCGAAGCGCAAGCTGGAGGACTACCTGGGCTGGCACCGCCAGAGCCCGGGGCTCTGGTTTGTGGGTCTGCCCCTGCTCTGCGGCCGTTTGAGCGGCGCGCAGAAAGAGGGCCTGCGGGAGCTGGTGGACACCTACAAATTGGAACTGCGCCTCACCCCCAATCAGGACATTCTGCTCTGCAACATCGGCACCAATCAGCGCAGCAGCCTGCGTCAGCAGCTGGCGGCGCTGGGCTGGGAGAATCCAGAGGAGACCAGCCTGCTCAGTCGCCACGGCATCGCCTGCCCGGCCCTGCCCCTCTGCGGCCTGGCGGTGACCGAAGCCGAGCGGATCTTTCCGGCCGTACTGCAACGTCTCGAGACGCTGCTTGAGCGGCTAGACATCCACAAGCCCGTGCTGGTGCGCATGACCGGCTGCCCCAATGGCTGTGCCCGCCCCTACATGGCGGAGATCGGCCTGGTGGGCAGCGGCGTGGATCAGTACCAGCTCTGGCTGGGCGGCAGTGGCCAGCTCAGCCGGCTGGCCGAGCCCTACCTGGAGAAGATGCCGCTCGATGCGCTGGAGGTCACCCTGGAACCCTTGCTGCTGGCCTGGCGGCAGAGCGGCATGCGCCGGGGATTCGGCGATTACGTGGTGAGCAGCGGCCGTGAGGAGGTGCAACGCCTGCTGGCCGTGGCCTGATCAGGCGGAGGTGTCCACCCGGCCGTAGCAGGCCCGCTCGGCGCCGCTGCGCCAGGCCCAGAGCTGGTCGCCCCAGCTGAAGTGCCACCACTCATTGGGGTGCTGCACGAAGCCGGCCTCCTCCATGGCCCGGCGCAGGGCTTGGCGATGGCCATGCCAGCGCAGAAAGCTGGCCCGCTGCACCGGATCAGGGCATTCCGCAGCCCGCTCGGTGAAGTGATCGGGTTCTGACACCGCCCCGATGGCGTCGATCTCAGAGCCCATCTCCACCAGCTCATGCCGGCCCGCCCCCACGCGGCAGGCGAGGGTGAGGTCGACGGCGGCGCCGGTGCTGTGGGGCGGGGGAGCGCTGGGATCAGGATTGGGGGGCGCCCAGAACCGGCCCACGTCCACCACTGCCTGATCCCGTGCCGGCGAGGCCAGAGCGGGATCGATTCCCCGCTCACGGCAGAGCTGGTCGATCGCGTGCTCCACCATGAAACCCTGCACGGCAAGGGGCCGCCAGGCGTCAAAGATGGCCAGACACCAGTGGGGATGCTGGCGCTGCAGCAGGGTCTGGGCAGTGAGCAAACGCGCGATCACCCCCTGCCGCAGACGAAACGGGCAGGCTCCGCCGCCGTAGGGGGCGCCCAGGCAGGCATAGGGATGGGGTTCCAGCCGCAGCAGCTCCGGGGGCAAGGGCAGCAGGGGCTCGCCCGGATCGGCGATCGGCCGGTCGTTCCAGGGTCGTCGCTGCATCGATCAGGCGTGCGTGGTCCCAGTGTGCAATCCCGCGGGATGGGGGCTGCTCAGTTGAGACGCACCGCAGCGCTCACCAGCTGGCGCTGCTGCTGCTGCAAGCGGGCCAGCTCGGGGTGGCACTGCAGCTGGGGATCTGCGCTGAGAATCTCCTCGGCCACCAGCCGCGCCCGCTCCAGCACCGCGCCGTCATCGCAGAGGCTGGCCAGGGCCAGATCGGGCAGCCCGCTCTGGCGGGTGCCCAGCACCTGGCCGGGCCCGCGCAGGCGCAGATCCATCTCGGCGATCTCGAAGCCGTCGCTGGAGCGCACAAGCACATCGAGGCGCTGACGCGACTGGGGGTTGCGACCCTCATGAATCAGCAGGCAGTGAGAGGCGGCCGCCCCCCGGCCCACCCGGCCTCGCAGCTGGTGCAGCTGGGCCAAACCAAAGCGCTCGGCATGCTCCACCACCATCACGCTGGCCTCGGGCACATCCACGCCCACCTCCACCACCGTGGTGCTCACCAGCACCTGGGTTTGCCCGGCGGCAAAGGCGGCAATCGCCGCCTGCTTGTCGGCGCTGGCCATCCGGCCATGCAGCAGACCCACCTGCAGATCGGCGAACACCTCGCCACTCAGCTGCTGGTGCACCTCTACCGCAGAGCGCAGGTCGCTGGTTTCCGATTCCTCCACCAGGGGGAGCACCACATAGGCCCGCTGACCGGCCACCACCTCCTGGCGGATGAGCGCATAGGCCTTGCTGCGCTCCCCGGCCGAGAGCAGCTGGGTGCGGATGGGTGTGCGTCCAGGGGGCAGCTCGTCGATCTGGCTCACATCGAGATCGCCATGCACCGACAACGCCAGGGTGCGCGGGATCGGCGTGGCGGTCATGGTGAGCAGGTGGGGCTGCAGCCCCTTGTGCAGCAGGCGATCCCGTTGCCGCACGCCGAAGCGGTGCTGCTCATCCACCACCACCAGCCCGAGGCGGGCGAACTGCACGGGGTCCTCCAGCAGAGCATGGGTGCCCACCAGCAACTGCAGCTGGCCGTTGGCCAGGTCGGCCAGCAGCTGGCGGCGGCGGCGCATGGGCGTGGAGCCGGTGAGCAGGGCACAGCTCACGTGCAGTTGGGGCAGCCAGCGGCAGAGGGTGGCGTAATGCTGATCGGCGAGCACTTCAGTGGGCGCCATCAGGGCGCCCTGGCAGCCGCTGTCGAAGGCCAGCAGCAGGGCGGCGATCGCCACCACGGTCTTGCCGCTGCCCACATCGCCCTGCACCAGACGGGCCATCGGCTGGGGGCGGGCCAGATCTGCCCGGATCTCGGCCAGCACGCGCTGCTGGGCGGCGGTGAACCCGAAGGGCAACAACTCCAGAAACCGATCGAGCAGGGGGGCCCCATCCGGATTGAGGCTGGGGGCGGGCCGCTGGCGCAGCTCCC
>JBIIXY010000184.1:0-2982 GCA_044347105.1 Prochlorococcaceae cyanobacterium | reverse complement strand
GCCTCGGGCATGCCGGAGAGCACCACCTGGGCGCTGCTGTTGTCGTTGGCGATCACCACGTCAGGGTGGGCGGCCACCAGGGCTTCCAGTTCAGCGCGGTCGAAGCCCATCACCGCTGTCATCGCTCCGCCGCCGGCCTCGGCCATCAGCGCGCTGCGGGTCTGGATCAGCCGCAGGCCCGTGGCGAAGTCGAACACACCAGCCGCGTAGAGGGACACCAGTTCCCCCAGGCTGTGGCCAGCCACCAGATCGGCCGTGCGGCCCTGGGCCCGCAGCCCGTCCACCAGCAGGCTCTCCACCACATAGAGCGCCGGCTGGGTGTTGCTGGTGCTGCAGAGATCAGCGTCCGGACCTTCACCGCTGCCCTCGCAGATGGCCAGCAGGTCGCGTCCCAGCAGCTCGGAGGCCTCGGCAAAGCGCTCGCAAGCGCCCGGCAGATCGAGCACGCCGGCGGCCATTCCCGCTTTCTGGGAACCCTGGCCGGGAAACACCCAGGCAATCGCCATGCTGTCGCTGTGCGTGTGTTGGCTCCGGAGGTTAGGCCGCAGCTTGCGGGCCGCCCCAGCGCAGCAACGCTGCCCCCCAGCTCAGGCCGGCGCCGAAGCCACTGCTGGCCAGGAGGTGGCCAGGCCGCACCCGGCCGTCGCGCACGGCTTCATCGAGCATCAGCGGGATGGTGGCGGCGGAGGTGTTGCCGTAGTGGGCCAGGTTGCTCAGCACTCGCTCCGGGGGCATGGCGAAGCGCTCGGCCACGGCGTCGAGAATGCGTTGGTTGGCCTGGTGCAGCAGCAGCCAGTCGAGCTGGTCGGCCCGGGTGGCGGTGTGCTCCAGCAACTCTTCCAGGATCTGGGGCACTTCGCGCACGGCGAATTTGTACACCTCCTGGCCGTTCATCTGGATCGGCGCGAAGCCCCCTTTCTGGGCGGAGAGCTGGTCGAGCAGGGGCTCGCGCTCGTCGTGCTGGGCGAGGGTGAGACAGGCATTGCGGCGCCCGTCGGAGCGCATGCGGAAGCCCAGCAGTCCTGTCTCCGCCGCCGCACAGCTCTGAACCGCCACCGCCGCCGCGCCATCGCCGAACAGCACACAGGTGCGGCGGTCGTCCCAGTCCACCCAGCGGCTGAGCTGGTCGGCTCCGATCACCAGGGCCCGGCGCACGGCGCCGCTGGCGATGTACTGGCCGGCGGTGACCAGGGCAAACAGAAAGCCGCTGCAGGCGGCCGTGAGGTCGAAGGCCACGGCTCCCTCGGCACCGATGGCGGCCTGGATCCGTGGCGCCGTGCCGAACAGGTCGTCCGGGCTGGAGGTGGCCAGCAGGATCAGATCCACGTCCTGCGGTTGCCAGCCCGCGTGGATCAGGGCCGCCTGGGCCGCCCGGCTGGCCAGCACCGTGAGCGGTTCGTCCTGAGCGGAGATGCGCCGGGCGCCGATGCCGGTGCGGCTGCGGATCCAGTCGTCGCTGGTCTCCACCCGACGGCTGAGATCGGCGTTGCTGACGCTGGCGGTGGGCATGGCACTGCCGCAGCCCACCAGGGCCATGCCCGGGCTGGGTTCTGCCCGCTTGCCGGGGCCTGAGAGGCTGAGCGACACGCCAAGCGGCACGGGATTGGCCCGCAGGTTGGCTCAGTCAACCACAGGCCACCGCGCCCCCCGCCGGTTCGCCGAGGGCATGCAGGTCGTCCATCACGTGGTGGTTGGCGGCGGAGTGGGCCAGACGCAGGGCGCTCAGCACCGAGAGCGCCTTGCTGCTGCCGTGGCCGATCACGCACACCCCATCCACCCCCAGCAGCAGGGCGCCGCCGTGCTCGGCATGGTCGAGGCGCTTCTTGATCCGGCGCAGGTTGTTGATCAGGAAGGCGGAACCCACCTTGCCGCGGCGGCCGCGGGGCAGCTCCACCTTGATCACATCCAGGAGCACGCTGCCCACGCTCTCCAGAAACTTGAGCAGCACGTTGCCCGTGTAGCCGTCGCACACCACCACGTCGAAGTTGCCGGAGAGGATGTCGCGGCCCTCGCAGTTGCCGCCGAAGGCGAAGCGGGATTCGGCGGCCAGCAGCGGGTAGGTGCGCAGGCAGAGGTCGTTGCCCTTGCACTCCTCCTCGCCGATGTTCACCAGGCCGATGCGAGGGCGGCCCACCTGCAGCACATCCCGGCTGTAGATGTTGCCCACCAGGGCCCACTGGTGCAGCCACTCGGGCTTGCAGTCCATGTTGGCGCCCACATCCAGCACCAGCACCTGCTGCTCCGGGTCGCGGGTGGGGAACAGGGCGCCGATCGCGGGGCGGTCGACGCCCTTGAGCCGGCCCAGCCGGAAGATCGCCGAGGCCATCACGGCGCCCGAGTTGCCGGCCGAGTACACGGCGGTGGCCTGGCCCTGTTTCACCAGGTCCATGGCCAGGTTGATGCTGGCGTCGCGCTTCTTGCGCACCACCGTGGCCTCCTCATCCATGCCCACAGATGGGCCGCTGGGCACCAGTTGCAGCAAGCCCCGGGCGATGGCCAGATCCAGCTGGCTCTGCAGGCCCAGTTCGGCCACCGCCGGCATCAGCCGGTCGAGTTCGGCCACGAAGCGCACCCGCAGGGGCAGACGCTCCAGCGCCTGCAGGCAGCCCTCCAGGATCGGCCCGGGGGCATGGTCGCCGCCCATGCCATCCACGGCCACCCAGAGGCGGTCGGCATCGTTGATCGGGGCATCCTCGTCCGGTCCCCCCAAGCCTCGCTGCAGGCGGCGCAGTGGATCGAACACCAGGGGCTGCAGCACGGTGTTGGCTGTTCGCGTGGCCGCGCTGGTGGCAGCGCCTGCCACGGTGCCGGCCGTGCTGGCCGCCGAGGTGGCCGTGCCCACCAGGCTGGTGACAGCGGCGTTACGGCGGTACCAGATCACCAGCCGCCGGATCGTGCGGCTGGGCTTGGTGCGCTTGTCAGGCTCCTTCGGGGGCAACGGGGTCGACGATGCGTTGGAACAGATAGCCGGTGCCCCGAGCG
>JBIIXY010000089.1:0-9850 GCA_044347105.1 Prochlorococcaceae cyanobacterium | reverse complement strand
CGCTGACGATATTTGGGGGGTAGCCCCCTGAGAAAATAGGTCGATGCCAGGTAAAACAATTCTCCAAGAGAAAAGCCACCGCACGGTGGCTTTTTTTGTGTCTGCACTCGGGAGCTGCTTGGAGGCTGGAAAATTGGTTTCGTTGATGGCGGACAGTTTGGCTGATTGCGGACGGGTTTGCTAGAGATCGGTGTTGAGAATCAGTTCCTCATAGTTGCTGATTGATGAGAAAGGTCCTGGATCTTGTTGTGGATTTCCCGGTCTCCTGCTGAACAGGACCGCCAGCCCTGCGGTTGCGGCCGCCTCGCATTCCCCTATCGCATCACTGACAAATAGAGTCGCAGATGGTGAGGCCTGCATCAACTGAACAATCTGTCGATAGCTCTCTGGTTGGTGTTTTGGGCCGATTCGCGTGTCGAACCAGTGGCTGAAGAGGGGCCTCAGGTCGCCGGCGTCGCTGTGGCCGTAGAGCAGTTGTTGCGCCTCTACAGAGCCTGATGAATACACGCCCAGCACGAGACCTTGGCGGTGCCAGCGTTGTATGGCTGCCGGCACATCCGGGTAGAGTGGCGCCACAAGTTCCCCTGCTGCATAACCGCCTCGCCAGATCAGCCCCTGGAGATCCTTGAGTGCCGTGAGCTTGCGGTCCTGACTGATCAGCAGTTGTAGATAGGCCGTGCAAGCCTTCGCTGGCTCCCACTGCCGTTCCGCTGCCCTCTGAAACAGGGATTCCGCTGCGGGGTGGTCGTCCCGGCGCCAGGCTTGATTCACTGCCTCCAGAAGGGAGTGGATGCGTGGATCACCGGCGTGGCGCTCCAGGAAGACGGGCAGTTGCTGAGCGGCATAGGGGAACAGCACCTCCGCCACGAAGCTCACGGGGCAGGTGGTGCCTTCGATGTCGAGTAAGAGATGGCTGATGCCGGAGAACCTGGTCATGGGATTCAGCGCCTGAGGGCTTGCAGCAGCAGCTGGCGCCAGTGCTGCTCCAGCAGGAACTCCAGGATTTCCAGGTGTCGCTGTGCCTGGGGCAGACCCTGGCCCCAGGCATAGAGGCCATGGCCGGCGATCAGCAGACCATGGGGGGCATCGGCGAGCAGCGGCGTGGCCCGCATACTCAGGCGAGCGAGATCCTGATCATTGGCCAGCACCGGCAGATGCACGCTGCAGGCATGAGTGCGAATTCCTTCGAGGCCTTTGAGCATTTCCAGGTCGTGCAGCTCCAGGGCGCCGTGGCCGTCCTGGTCGCGGCTGTAGTGCCTGGAGAGCAGGGTGCCCGCCTGGGAATGGGTGTGCAACACAGCGCCAGCTCCGGAGTGCTGCACGATGGCCAGATGCAACAGCGTTTCCGCACTGGCGCGTCCCTGGCCCCGCAGAACATCACCGCTGCCATCCACCAGGATCAGTTCTTCTGGCCTGACGGCACCTTTCGGAACACCGCTGGGGGCCATCAACAGCTGCAGCGGATTTCGCTGGAGCACACAGCTGAAGTTGCCTCCGGTGCCGTCGCACCAGCCACGGTGGTGGATGGCGGCCATGGCTTCGCTGAGCTGCTGGGCGAGAGGCTCAATCGCTTTGGGCGCTGCCATGGCTGTGGGTGGAGGCTTCAATGTTGGCAGCTCGGGCACCAGTGGCTGCTGCGTCCCCCGAGCTTTTCCCGTCTGATGGGAGTGCCGCAACGGCGGCACGGTTCCCCACTGCGGCGATACACCCAGGCCATGCCCCCGTAGTTGCCATTGGTGCCGCTGAGATCGCGGAAGTCGCTGAAGGTGGTGCCTCCGGCACCGATGCTGTTCTCCAGTACCTCCACCAGGGCCTTGCGCAGCGTCTCCAGCTGTCTGAGTTTCAGCTGCCCGCTGCGTGTGTGGGGCGTGATACCAGCAGCGAACAAGGATTCATCCGCATAGATATTGCCCACCCCGGCCACCAGGCTCTGATCCAGCAGGGCGGCTTTGATGCAGCGTTGGGAGCCCTTCAGCCGGTCGCGCAGATAGCCGGAGGTGAACGCGTCGCTGAACGGCTCGGGGCCCAGTTTCCGCAGGCCGGTGATCACGCTTTCCAAACGCTCGTCGGGGGGGACCCACCACATCTGGCCGAAGCTGCGGGTGTCCACAAAGCGCAGTTCATCGCCCTGGTCGCTCCAGATGCGAACCCGGGTGTGGCTGCAGGGGGCGGGGCTCTGCTCGCCGCCCCTGGCGCGCAGTAGCAGAAACTGCCCGGTCATGCGCAGATGCACGCCCCAATGGCCTCCATCGCCTTCGGGCCTGCTGAGACTGCCGATCAGGTATTTGCCCCGCCGCGTCCACCCCTGCAGCGTGCAGCCCAGCAGGGCGGCGGCAAAGACCCCGGCATCCTCGGGGCTGACGATCGCCCGCTGGCGCAGCACGTCCACCCTGGCGATCCGCAGCTGCAGGGTCTGCCGTTCCAGCCCGCGCCGCACGGTTTCCACTTCGGGCAGTTCCGGCACGGGCGCGGACAGAGAAAGGCGGGGCTTCAGCGTCTCACAGCACTGTGGTCGGCAGCGGGGTCGTGGGCATGGGTGCTGGTGGTCCGTCCAGCCAAGGAGCAGGCAAGGAGGAGCAGCCAAACCAAAAGGGTTGCGCTGGTGGGTCAGCTGCAGCCCTGGAGGATCCGGCTTGTGTGCCGGTTGGCGATGAATCAGTTCAGGCGGGTGGCCTGCTGCTCAGGCTTTTTCCAGTTCGCTTTCGGCGAAGTTGTTGGTGTTGATGCCGCCCTCAGAGCCGCTGAAGCCGCTGTAGTTCACTTTCTCGAAGCGCACCACCACCGGGTAGCGGATGCCTGATGTGTCGATCGACGCCACCGTGCCGACGTCGTTGTACCAGTAGGACTCAGGGCGCTTGATACGCACTTTGTCGCCGCGGGAAATGGCCATCGCTGCGCTGGATTCGGATGCTTCCTGAGGGAAGATACCCGCCGCTGACAGGCCTGCTTCCCTGGGCGTCACGATTCGTCGCCCTTTGGCTGCTGACGTGCCCAGGGGCCTGGGCCACGCGCAAGGTGGCAGCATCGCCGTTTGGGTTCTCGCGCCATGGTGCCTGACGTTGGCGACGCCCCGGTGCTGAGCCTGGAGCTGCCGGATCCGGACAGCGACACGATCAGCACGATGGAATTCCTGGCCCGCCTGGAGGAGGCCTGGGCGGTGTGCGACCGCTTTGACCTGCAGACCGAGATCTGGCGGGGGCGGATTCTGCGGGCGGTGCGCGACCGCGAGAAGCGCGGCGGCGAGGGGCGTGGCACCGGGTTTCTGCAGTGGCTTCGGGAGCGGGAGATCAGCAAGACCCGTGCCTACACCCTGATCCAGCTGGCGGAGTCGGCCGATGCGCTTGTGGGGGAGGGGCTGCTGGAGGAAGGCAGCGTGAACCAGTTCTCCAAGCGCGCCTTCCTGGAAACGGCCCAGGCCGATCCGGAGGTGCAGCAGATGATCGCCGAAGCCGCCAATGAGGGGCAGGAGATCACCCGCAAACAGGTGCGACGCCTGAGTGATGAATTCACGGCGGCCACCAGTCCGCTGCTGCCCGAAGAGATCCGCCAGCGCACCGCTGAAAACCTGTTGCCACCGCGGGCGGTGGCGCCGTTGGTGAAGGAGCTGGCGAAGCTGCCGGAGGAGCAGCAGAACGACCTGCGCAGCGTGCTGCGTGATGAGCCCGAGCTGGAGCGGGTGCGCGATGTGACCCACACGGCCCGCTGGCTGAGCAAGGCGGCCGAGGCGGCCCTGGCGGTGCGGGCTTTTCAATACGACCAGCTGGATTTCGAGAAGGCGCTGCAGGAGGCCCAGCGCCTCGATGCACTTGGCCTGCTGGCCGACGCGGTGGGCCAGGCCCAGGCGCTGGAGGCGGCGGTGCTCAAGCTGCACACCAGCTGGCGGCGGCTGGGGGGCCTGCAGGAGCGGCTGTGGGTGGAGAGCGGCAGCAGCACGCCCCATCTGCGGGAGCTGCTCACGGCCCTGCAGTCGCTGAGCGGCAACACGATGCGGGTGTCGCTGGGGGAACTGGCCGGCGGCAAACGGGTGCGGCTGCAGCTGGTGGAGGAGGCGCCCGATCAGCTGGAGGCTCCCCCCTTGCCCTGACGCCCCCAGATCTGGTGCTCGCTATCCTCCACTCACCCTGGTGGTGGTGTGTGCCCCGCTCGCCCCGCAGCAGCGATTCGGATCTCCCGTCCCCCTCCAGCGACCTGCTGCTGCAGGCCCTGCAGCGCGGCTTCGGCTGGACGGCCTTCCGACCGGGGCAACGGCCTGTGGTTGAGGCCCTCCTGGCCGGGCGGGACTGCCTGGCGGTGTTGCCCACCGGTGGCGGCAAATCGCTTTGCTACCAGCTGCCTGCCCTGGTGCGCGAGGGTCTGGTGCTGGTGATCTCGCCCCTGGTGGCCTTGATGCAGGACCAGGTGGAGCAGCTGCAGCGCCGGGGTATTCCCGCAGCCTGCCTGCATCGCGGACTCACGGCAGCCGAGCGTGGGCCGCTGTTGCGCCGCATCCGTGAGCGGAGGCTGCGTCTCCTGTACCTGGCGCCCGAACGGCTGCGGGTGAAGGCCACCCTGCAGCTGCTCGATGACCTGCTCAGCGAGGGCGCACTGGTGGCCGTGGCGGTGGACGAGGCCCACTGCATCAGTGCCTGGGGCCACGACTTCCGGCCCGACTACCGCCGGCTGGGGGAGCTGCGAAGGCTCTGTCCCGGCGTGCCGCTGGTGGCGCTCAGCGCCACCGCTGCACCCCAGGTGCGAGCCGACATCATCCGGCTGCTGCAGCTGCGCAGACCCCTGATCCAGGTGCGCTCGGCCCAGCGCAGCAATCTCACCTATGCGATGCGGCGCCGGCCCGCCGATCCCCTGCCGGATCTGCTTGAGGCGATCGCTGGGGCCCGCGGCGCCGTGTTGATCTACGCCCGTACGCGCCGTTCCGTGGAGCAGTGGGCCGCTCGGCTGAATCAGGCCGGTGTGGAGGCGATCGCCTATCACGCCGGCATGGATCCGGAGAGCCGTGTGCTGGCCCTCAACCACTTTCAGCACCAGCTTAGGCCTGTGCTGGTGGCCACGGTGGCCTTTGGCATGGGAGTGGACCGGGCCGATGTGGGCCTGGTGCTGCATCTGGATCTGCCGGCCAGTCCGGAGGGCTATCTGCAGGAATCGGGGCGGGCGGGCCGCGATGGCCTCCCGGCCGACTGCCTGGTGCTGTTTGATCCCGCCGACAGGATCAGTCTGGGCTGGGCGATCCGCTCCGCTGGCCAGCTGCCCGGGGCGTCTCTCTCGGCGGCCGATCGGCAGCGGTTGGAGCAGGCCCAGCGCCAGGTGCGTCGCATGGAAGCCGTGGCGGAGGGAGAAGGCTGCCGGGAGCAGGCCCTGCTGCTGGCCGTTGGCGAGATCGTGCCCCCCTGCGGGCGCTGCGACCGCTGCCGCGCCCACCCCGGCGCTGGGCCTGCCCGGCGCGACTGGTCGGCGGCGGCGGCGCTGCTGCTGGAGTCGTTGGGGGGGGCGCGGGGGCGGGATCTGCGCAGCCTCAGCGAGGAGCTGGCTGCGGCTGGTGCCACATCCGCGGAACACGATGAGGAGCGCTGGGCCTGGCTGGCCCGCCGGCTGGTGCAGGAGGAGCTGATCAAGGAGAGCGATGACGGCTCCCAGCGGCTCTACTTGCGCGATCCAGGGCGGCGTTTCCTGAGCCGCCCCTGGCCGTTGCACTGGGCGGCCTGAGCAGTCAGCTCAGCTGCGGTTGGCCTGGCAGATGTCCTGTACCAGCTTGTATTCGAAGTCTTTGCTGGGGTTCTCCCAGGTGCGCCACTGGCCGGCCTGGCTGGTGACGTTGATCTTGCGGGCGGTGCAGTTCACCGCCAGGTAGAGGGGCTGGCCATCGCTGTTGAGGCTGGGGGCCACATAGCTGCCGCCCATCGGCTGGATCTTCGACCAGTCCACCTGCAGCGGACCATAGTTGCGCCATGCACCACCGGTCGGGGTTGCCCGAGTCGCTGCCGGGGCGCTGCTGGCGGCGCTCAGCGGAGCTGATCTGCTGAGCGCGCTGGTGGTTGCCGCGGTTGTGGCGGTAGGGGCAGCTGCCGCTAGCGGGGCTGCGGCGGAAGCCGTTGTGAGTGGGGATCGCGTCGCCGCCGTTGCGGCGCTGGTGGCAGCCGTGGTTGCGCTGCGCGCCTGTGTGAGGGCTGGTTGGACTGTGGAGGTGGCAGCCGCGGATGCGGATGCGGATGCGGAGGGTACGGCTGTGCTTGCTGCGGTGATTGCAGCGGTGGTTGCTGCAGGCGTGGTCGCAGATCCGCTGAGCTGGGCAGAGGCGGGTGCTGGCTGGGCGGCTTTTGGCTGGGCTGCGGCGGTGCTGGGCGCAGGCGTGGGCTTGGCGGCGGTTGGTGGCGTGCTGCGTGCTGCTGGCGGCGTGCCCCGCAGTTTCAGGCGGGTGCCCGCCTGTACCAGCTCCGGATCGTCCAGTTGGTTGAGGGCCACCAGCCGGCTGACGCTGGTGCCATAGCGCTCGGCGATCAGCGAGAGATTCTCGCCCGACTGCACCACATGCTCGCTGGCATTGCGGTTGACGGCGGGAGCGCTGGCGGCGGCTGGGGCACTGCGCTGGGCCGTGACCGGCACCTGCAGGCGGGTGCCGCTCATCACCAGATCCGGTTCGCTGATGCGGTTGATCTGGATCAGGCGGGCGGTGGTGGTGTTGAAGCGATCGGCGATCTCCGAGAGGGTTTCACCACTCTTCACGGTGTAGGGCGCGGTGCCATGGGTGCCGCCGGAGCTGGATGCGGTTCTGGCTGTGGACCCGCTGCCCGGGATGGTGAGGCGCTGGCCGATCTCCACATGATCCGGCTTGGTGATGCCATTGGCCTGCATCAGCCGGGTGAGGCTCACGCCGTGGCGATCGGCGATCTCGGAGAGGGTTTCGCCGCTGCGCACCGTGACCACCTGCTGGGCCTGCACAGCGGACACCGCGAGCACGGTGAGCGGCGGCGTGAGGGCCAGAACCAGGGCGGCGAGGGTGCGGCGCATGGGCTCCCGGGAACGTTTCGCGAACCATAAGGGGCAGATCGCAGTGATACCAGGGGGCGTTGAATCACCGCTGCTGATCTCAGCCCAGCAGCCGCCGCACCAGGGTCAGCTTGCCGGCGTAGGGGGGATAGCGCAGGGGAACATCCAGCCAGAACGGACGCCGCAGCACGCTGCGGCGGTGGGAAAAGCTGAGAAACCCCGCTTCGCCGTGGTAGCTGCCCATGCCGCTCTCCCCCACGCCGCCGAAGGGCAGCTGGCTCGAGCCGACGTGCATCACCACATCGTTGAAACACACCCCTCCCGAGCTGGTTTCCTGCAGCACGCGCTGCTGGGCGTGGCGGTCGTTGCTGAACAGGTAGAGCGCCAGCGGTTTGGGCCGGCTGCGGATCTCCCGGCAGGCGGCTCCAAGGTCCGGCACGCTTTGAATCGGCAGCAGGGGCCCGAAGATCTCCTCCTGCATCAGCGGATCGTGGCCACTCTCCACCGCCAGCAGGGTGGGCTCGATGCGGCGGCGGGCTGGATCACAGCGTCCGCCGTGCAGGATCTGGCCGCGCTGGCGGGCGCCCTCCAGCAGGCCATGCAGGCGTTCGAACTGGGCCTGGTTCACGATCGCGCCCAGGTCGGGGCTGCTGAGCGGATCGCTGCCGTAGAAGCGCTCCAGCTCGGCGGCGATGGCCGCCACCAGCCGCTCGCGCACCGCCGGCTGCACCAGCACGTGGTCCGGGGCGATGCAGGTCTGGCCGGCATTGAGGCTGCGCCCCCAGGCCAGCCGCCGGGCCGTCACGGCCAGATCGGCATCGGTCAGCACCACCGCCGGACTCTTGCCGCCCAGCTCCAGGGTGACGGGGGTGAGGTGGCGGGCGGCGGCCGCCATCACCAGCCGCCCCACCCGGCCGCCCCCGGTGAAGAAGATGTGATCGAACTGCTCCTCCAGCAGCCGGGCCGCCACGCTGCCGTCACCGCACACCACCTGCACCACGTCCGCGGGGAAGCTGCGGCCGATGGCGCTGGCGATCAGGTCCGCCGTGCGGGGGGCGTGTTCGGAGGGTTTGACCACCACGGTGTTGCCGGCGGCCAGGGCACTCACCAGCGGGCGCAGGCAGAGCTGGAAGGGGTAGTTCCAGGGGCCGATGATCAGCACGCAGCCCAGGGGTTCGGCCTGCTGGAAGGCCGAACCCGGTCGCAGGGGCAGGTCGACGGGCAGGCGGCGTGGCGCCATCCAGCGGCGCAGGCGCCGGCGGGTGAGCCGCAGCTCCTGACGGATGGCCACCAGCTCGAAGCTGGCCTCCAGGGCCGGTTTGCCCAGGTCGGCCGCCAGGGCCTCGAGCACGGCGTCGCTCTCCCGCTCCAGCAGCCCCTCCAGCCGCTCAAGCTGCTCCAGCCGCCAAGCCAGCGGGCGGGTGTGCCCCTCGCTCACGGGCGAACGCATCCGCGCCACGGGCAGGGCGAGGGGGGAGGACAGATCCACGGATGCCGTCATCTGGGGCGGGCTGGGAGGCCCACCCTGGCAAACCCATGGGTTCCCCGGGGAGCGCTTCAGCGCCTGACGACAGCACGTGAGACAGAGCGGGCACTGGCTCTTGGCGGGGTCCACAACGGCCCTGCGTGTTGTGCGCGTCTCCCCCCAATGGCTGCCGGTCTCTCCTCCCGTGCCCCCCGAGCGTCTACCGAAGAGCGGCTGGTGGCGTCGTTGATTGCGCTGCTTGAAGCGGGCACCACCCCCTGGCGGCGGGAGTGGGATGGCGTTGGCGGGGGGCACCAGGTGAATCTGTTCACAGGCCGCCGCTACCGGGGCGCTAATCCGGTGCTGCTCCAGCTGGGCCAGCAGCTGCGGGCCTCCAGCCTTCCCTACTGGTGCGGTTTCGCCGAGGCCCGGGCCCGCGGCATCTTCCCCCGCAAGGGCAGCAAGGCCGTGCATGTGCTGCGCCCCCAGCTGCACCAGAGCCTGGCCCGTGAGGCGGCTGCCGGCGCCGGTGACGAGGCGTTGGAGAGCGGCTGTGATGGCCGTGATGGCTGGGTGAGCTACCGGCCGATGGCGGTGTTCAATGCCGCCGACCTGGAAGGGGAGGCCCTGGCCGGGGTGATCGAGTCGCGCAGGGCTGCCGCTGGGCAACGCATCCGGTCTGAGCCCGAACGGCTGTCCGCGGCGGAGCGGGTGCTCAGCCACTGGCCGGTGCCGGTGCGCGAAGGGGGTGATCAGGCCTGCTACCTGCCGGCTGCCGATCTGATTCGGCTGCCAGCCCGAGGCTGCTTTCATTCCGCCGCGGCCCTCTACGCCACCTGGGCCCATGAGGCGATCCATTCCACCGGGCATGCCAGCCGGCTGGCGCGGGATCTCAGCGGCGGCATCGGCAGCGCTGGCGACGGCGGCCGGGCCTATGCACGCGAGGAGCTGGTGGCTGAACTGGGGGCCGTGCTGCTCGGCGATCGCCTGGAGATCGGCAGCGACGTGAACAACCACGCGGCCTACCTGGCTGGTTGGCTGGAGCTGCTGCGCGAAGCACCGCGGGAGCTGCTGCGGGTGTTGGGCGACGCCCGCCGGGCGGCCGATCTGATCTGCCCGGAAACTGATCTGCCAGGAGACTGATCTGCCAGGAGACTGAGGAGCTCGCTCCCGCCGCAACGCTGGGAACGCTTCGGTTGGCTCCCGCTGGGGAGTGGGCGTCATCCGGTTCCCGGAAGGATCCGGCTCGTGATCCCTCGGTGCCGGAGGGTTCAGGGCGAAAAGCCCTTGACGAGACTTGAACTCGTGACCTCTCCCTTACCAAGGGAGTGCTCTACCGCTGAGCTACAAGGGCATGTGGAAGGTGGGCCGGGTTGGATTTGAACCAACGTAGGCAGAGCCAGCGGA